>NZ_JBFANB010000001.1:0-405473 GCF_040659625.1 Nonomuraea sp. NPDC049750 | reverse complement strand
GGAGCGTCGGGAGCGAAGCGACCAGAGCGACGGGGGAAGACGGCGGCGTGAGGCGACCGAGCCCGCCGAGCGGAGCGAGGCAATGAACACAGCGAAGCGTCGACCGGGTAGGCGGCCGGGGGCGGCGGATACGCGGGGGGAGATTCTCGCCGCGGCCCGGCGGGTCTTCGCTGAGAAGGGGTTCGACAAGGCGACCGTGCGCGGCATCGCCAGGGAGGCCAAGGTCGATCCCGCTCTGGTGCACCACTACTTCGACACCAAGGAAGGCATGTTCGCGGCGGCGATGCGGCTGCCGGTCAGTCCCGAACAGGTCGTGCCGGTGCTGCTCGACGGGCCGCGCGAGGAGATCGGGGAGCGGCTCGTCCGGCTGCTCCTGACGGTGACGGCTCAGCCTGAGACGCGTGAGCCGATGATCGCGCTGATCCGGTCGGCCATGACGAACCAGCAGGCCGAGATGATGTTCCGGGAGTTCATCACCAACGCCCTGCTCTTCCGGGTCGCCGACCGGCTCGAGGTGCCGCCCCTGCGGATCGAGGCCGCCTTCGGGCAGATCTTCGGCGTCGTCATGGGCCGTTACGTGCTCAAGCTGGAGCCGCTGGCGAGCGCCGATCCCGAGGAACTGGTCGAACTACTGGCCCCGACGATACAGCGCTACTTGACGGGGTAGAGCATTGTTCTGGGCGCGCCACCGGTCATAAGGTTACCAGTCGGTAGGATTCCGGAAGTGCCTGGCCGGTGACGTAACCGTACGCTGGCAGCCAACATCGTCAGTGGGAGGTCCCGTGCTCTGGGTGGCCATCATCGGGCTCGTCATGACCGTCCTGGCGGTCGCCGTGGCGGGCCGCAGGACCCTGTTCCTGTACAAACTCGCCACAGTGGGCCCGCCCGCGCCCGAACGGATCGAGTACGCGAAGACGCACGCGGCCGATGAGCTGAAGGCTCAGCTGGTGGAGGTGTTCGGGCAGAAGAAGCTGCTCAAGTGGACACCGTCCGGCGTGGCGCACTTCTTCGTGATGTGGGCGTTCTTCATCCTGCTGACCGTCTACATCGAGGCGTACGGCGCCATCATCCAGGGCGCGATCACCGGTGAGCCCGACTTCCACATCCCGCTCATCGGCACCTGGGCGGTGCTCGGCTTCCTGCAGGACTTCATCGCGGTGGCCTGCCTGCTCGGCCTGATCACCTTCGCCGCCATCCGGATCAAGAACTCACCCAAGACGCTCGGCCGCAAATCCCGCTTCTCCGGCTCCCACCTCGGGGGCGCCTGGCTCGTCCTGTTCATGATCTTCAACATCATCTGGACGCTGTTCCTGGCCCGTGGCGCGGCGGCGGCCAACGGCAACTTCCCCTACTCCTCGGGCGCCTTCGCGTCGCTGGGCCTGGGCAAGATCCTGCCGGCCAGCGGGCTGCTGGAGGAGATCGCGTTGCTGCTGCACATCGGCTTCATGCTGGTGTTCCTGGTCATCGTGGTGCACAGCAAGCACCTGCACATCTTCACGGCGCCGCTGAACGTGCTGTTCTCCCGCCGCCCCGACGGCCTGGGCGGCGCGCCCGAGCTGCGCGTCGACGGCAAGCCCGTGGACTTCGAGGACGAGGACCTGGACCCGGAGCGGCTCGGCCGGGGCAAGATCGGCGACACCACCTGGAAGGGCTTCCTCGACTTCTACAGCTGCACCGAGTGCGGCCGCTGCCAGTCGCAGTGCCCCGCGTGGAACACCGACAAGCCGCTGTCGCCGAAGATGCTCATCCTCGACCAGCGCGACCACGCCTTCAAGGTGGCCCCCTACCTGATGGCCGCCTCCACCGAGCACGCCGACACCGACGTACTGGCGCTGCTGAACAAGCCGCTGGTCGGCGAGGAGGGCGTGATTCACCCGGACGTCTTGTGGTCCTGTACGAACTGCGGCGCCTGCGTCGAGCAGTGCCCGGTCGACATCGAGCACATCGACCACATTCTCGACATGCGCCGCTACCAGGTGATGGTGGAGTCGTCGTTCCCGTCGGAGGCGGGGGTGATGGTCAAGAACCTGGAGAACAAGGGCAACCCCTGGGGCATGTCCGAGATGAAGCGGGCCGACTGGATCTCCGAGCTCGACTTCGAGGTCGAGCTGGTCGAGGACAAGATGCCCGAGGACGCCGAATACCTGTTCTGGGTCGGCTGCGCGGGCGCGCTGGAAGACCGGGCCAAGAAGACCACGAAGGCGGTCGCGGAGCTGCTGCACATCGCGGGCGTGAAGTTCGCCGTGCTCGGCCCGATGGAGGCGTGCACCGGCGACCCGGCCCGCCGCCTGGGCATGGAATACCTGTTCAACATGCTCGCCCAGCAGAACATCGAGACGCTCAACGAGGCGGGCGTCAAGAAGATCGTCGCCACCTGCCCCCACTGCTTCAACACCCTGGCCAACGAATATCCGCAGCTCGGCGGCACCTACGAGGTCGTACACCACACGCAACTGCTGGCCAAGCTGGTCGACGAGGGCCTTCTCACCCCGATCACGCCGATCGAGGAGAAGATCACCTACCACGACCCCTGCTTCCTCGGCCGTCACAACAAGGTCTACTCCCAGCCCCGCGACATCATGTCGAAGGTGCCCGGTGTGCAGACTCAGGAGATGCACCGGCACAAGGACCGCGGTTTCTGCTGCGGCGCCGGCGGTGCCCGGATGTGGATGGAAGAGCGCATCGGCAAGCGCATCAACACCGAGCGGGTCGACGAGGCGCTGACCACGAATCCTGACACCGTCTCCACCGCCTGCCCGTTCTGCATGGTGATGCTCGGCGACGCCATCAACGAGAAGAAGAACACCGGCGAGGCGAAGGAGTCCCTCGAGGTCGTGGACGTGGCCCAGCTCCTGATCAAATCGGTTAAAAGCGGCTCCTGACGGGGGAATGTCGGACTCCTCTACAGCGCTTGTAGAGGAGTTCCGCACGTCAGGGGGCCCAAGTGGCGGAAAACTGCCATCCACATAACGGGAAAATCACGGTAACCTCAACGTCGCATGGCTTCATTCGACGGGGAGGGGGCTCGTGATGCGCGTCGTCGTCACAGACGCGGAAGTCACGCTCGCCGACGTGCTCTCCCTGCGACTCGCGATCGAGGAGCCGCTGAGGGAAGGCACAGAGCTCGTGCTCAGGCACCGTACGACGGGGGTCGAGCGGGACGTGTTGCTCGGTACACCGGGGGCCAGGACGCGGGAGGCCAGCCTGGCGGTGTCGCTGGCGCCGCTGATGCTCAGCCCCGGCCGCTGGGACGCCTACCTGCGCCGCGACGGCAAACGTTCGCGGCTGCGCAGCATCGACCCGGGCTTCTCGCTCGACCACCTCGACGCCTACGCCCTGTGCAAGCGGACTCTCGCCTATCGCTCCTATCGCACCCGTAACGGGTTCCTGGCGCTGAAGATCGCCGACGCCGAGCCGGCGGCGGAGGTGCGCTCGATCTGGTTCAGGGAGGGCCGGTTCGAGGTGATGGGCCTGCTCGCCTACACCGGCCTGGAGGACGACGACTCGCGCCACGAGGCCAGGCTGGCGCTCCAGCGCGAGCAGCCCGCCGGTACGACCATCCGCACGGTGGCCACCGTGCAGGGGGTGCGCTTCCACGCCGCCTTCTCCCTGGTCGACGTCGTCGAGGCCGATCCGGAGTCCTCGGGCGTCTGGGAGCCGTCACTGGAGGTCGAAGGGGTGTCGACGCCCATGGCTCTGGGCGCTCGGCTCGACGACATCGACGGCAAGCGTCGCCGGCTGCACTACCCGTCCGCCAGGGTGGACGGGGTGGCCGTCCGACCCGCCTACACCGCCGAGGACGAGCTGCGGATCGAGGTGGGCCGGTGAAGGTCAGCATCGTCGTCTCGTCCGCGTACTCCATGCGCGGCGAGGTGCGCTCCACCCTCAACCTCGCCACCGCCCTTGCCGACCGCCAGCATGACGTCGAGGTGATCAGCCTCAGGCGGCACAAGGACAAGCCGTTCTTCCCCGTCAGCCCGAAGGTGGCTCTGCGCCCCGTGGTCGACGTCCGGCCCGGCGTCAGGCACCTGCTGCCGAGGGGACAGGTACGCACCGAGGTGGCGCTCTGGCGGGTGCTGCGCGGCCTCAAGACCGATGTCCTCATCACCACCCGGCCGGGGTTGAGCGTCCAGGCGGCCAGGCACGCGCCACGGGAGACGCTGAAGCTCGCCAGGGAGTGGACGAACCCGGCGATACCCGGACCCGTCAAACGCTTCTATCCGCGTCTCGACGCGGTCGTCACAGCCACGGAGAGCGCGCAGGAGGAGTGGGGCAGCCTGCTGGGTGAGGGGACGCCCGTACACGCCGTACCGGACGCCCTGCCCGACGGCCCGTGGCCGCGCTCGCGGATGGACAACCGCATCGTCGCGGCGGGCGGCAGCTGGGAGCCCGTCAAGGCGTACGACAGGCTGATCCGGGCGTTCGCCACCATCGCCGACAAGCGGCCGGACTGGCAGCTGCGACTGTACGGCGGTGGCCCCGAGGAGCGGCGGCTGCGCGCTCTCGTCCGCGAGCTCGACCTGCACAACCACGTCTACTTCATGGGCGTGACTCCGGACCTGGCGGGCGAGTTCGCCAAGGCGTCGATCGTGGCCAACACCTCGAGCACCGCCGATCTCGGCATGACCGTGCTGGAGGCCATGGGCTGCGGGGTGCCGGTGGTGGCCTTCGACGGCGCCAGGGGGCCTAACGAGTTCGTGGCCACCGGCTACAACGGGGTGCTGGTGCCGTCGGCCGACGGCGGTCTGGAGATGTTCGCGGCCGCGCTGCTCGCGCTGATCGACGACGAGCGCCGGCGCCGCTCGCTCGCGGCGGGCGCGCTGGAGACGGCCATCCGGCACGAGGCGACTGGAGTGGGCGAACAGTGGGAGAAACTGATCAGCGACCTCCGCTGAGCGATTCCGCTTCCGGGTACCTTAGGAGCATGCATGGGTACAGCGGAGACAAGCAGGCATATCTGACGCGACTCAGGCGCATCGAGGGGCAGATCAGGGGCCTGCAGCGCATGGTCGACGATGATGCCTACTGCATCGATGTGCTGACCCAGGTGTCCGCGGCGACGCGGGCGTTGCAGGCGGTGGCTCTCGGGCTGCTTGAGGAGCACATCTCGCACTGCGTGGCCGACGCCATCAACACCGGCGGGCCCGAGGCGGAGGCGAAAGTCAAAGAGGCGTCAGCGGCGATCGCGCGTCTCGTCCGTTCGTAGGAGACGGCGGGCTCAACTGACTAGTCATGTTGTGCCGTGGTGAACCATCCCCAAAAACGACCGTCCCGGACCCCACGGGATCCGGGACTAGGTCATTAGTGATGGTCTTCAGCGGCTCGCCGAAGTCCGCAATCCGAGCGCGTCGTCGAGCTCGTCCAAGGTCAGCCGCCGCTCGCTGATAGCGACGGCGGTGAGCACCTCGGCGTAGAGCGCAATCTCGTCCAACGCGACACGGTCGTGGACCCGAGAGTCCAGGTCGTCGTGCCCCACCGCGTCGTCCTTCCTTCCGCAGCCCACACCCTCTACGAGGTTACGGCGGGGGCCCTTCCGGCGACATGGCCCATCGGAGTCATTCCTTTCAACGCCCCCTGGGCCCCACGGGGATCATTTCCCCAATCCGAGATCACAATTCAGCTAATGGAGCGTTGCCTCAAGTCTTAGAACGATATAGGCGGGGTTAGGGTGAAATATCGGTATTAGTGGTTTAGAAGGGCAAGTCATCGCGTTCGGGGATCAAGCGGTGGACGAGCGCCGCCGCTCCCGCGAACCCGCGCTCCGGCACCCGCGCCCCCGTGACCCGGCCCCACGCCAGCCCGACGGCGTACGCGGCCCCCAGCACGGCCGCCGCGGCCGCCCGATCGGGCGGCTCGACGCCGGACCCTGACGCCCGCGGCCCCTCCCGCACGGGCCGCTCCGCCTCAGACGCCCGCGGCACACCGAAGCCCTGCGCCCCCTGCGCGCCGTGTGTGCCCGTTCCAGGGAGCGCATGGGCCCCTGTCTCGGGCATGGCGTGCGCGCCCGTTCCTGGCAGGGCGTGGGCTCCCGTCTCGGGTACGGCGTGTGCGCCCGTTCTGGGGAGAGCGTGGGCTCCCGTCTCGGGCATGGCATGGGCGCCCATACTTGGCAGGGCGTGCGCCCCTGTCTCGGGTACGGCGTGCGCGCCCGTCCTCGGTACAGCCGCGTAGGCGCCCGTCTCCGGCGGCCCGGCGCGCCACGGATAGGGCAACGGCGCCTGCGTGGGGAAACCCTCGGGCTGGGTGGTCTCCGCCGCCGAGGTGCTCGTCAGCCCCGCCCGGGCGAGCTCCTCGTACGCCCGCCGCAACCGATGGTCCAGGAACCCGGGAAGCAGCCCCCGCGAGTCGGAGAGGTCCGCCAGGAAGGCCGCCGCCGCCCGGGACGGCTCGGTGGTGAAGTCCAGCGCCTCCAGCAGGTCGTAGACCGTGTGGCGGAAGTGCGTCTCGGGGTCGGTCTCCACCAGCGCCGCCCGGCCCAGCCGCTCCGGCAGCCGGTCGAGCCACGCCTGCCGTACCGCGTGGTCGTCGCGCAGGGCCGCGCGGTCGTCGAGGTGCGGCTGCCGGAGCGTGGGCTCCACCATCGTGAGCAGCGCCAGCGCGCGCGGCCTGAAGCGGGGGTCGGACAGCAGGATCTGGGCCGTGTCGGCCATCGTGGCGGCCAGCCGGAGCGCGGCGCGGGAGTGCCCGGCGCGCAGCCGCTCGGAGACGAGCGTGACGAGGTCGAGCAGTGGTGGCGCGGGCAGCCAGCGCACCCACTCGTCACCGGGCAGCGGCCGCCGCAGGTATTCGCCGAAGGCCGTGATGAGCCGCTCGTTGCCGTCGAAGGCGGGCGCGTACGCGCACCACATGATCGTTCCCCAGATCGCGGCGACCGTGCTCGGCACGTCTCTGGCGAAGATCGCGTCGAAGGCGCTCAACGGATAGTCGCGCTCCGACCGGCGTTCCTCGGCCCGCAGCAGCCGCCGGATCTGATCGGTGAGCCCGGCGGGCACGTCGGGGCCGACGAACGCCTGCGTGGAGCCCGGCTCGGCGGCGAAGTCCGGCCCTCGGGGGATCACCCGGACGGGCAGCACCGCGGCGGGGTGCCGGGCGTCGCGCGTACGCGCGTCTCTGGGCGGCGGCGACAGGTGCCAGCGGCCGTCGGCGGGGTCGTGCAGGTACCAGCGTGCGTACGCCCCGAACAGCCACCGGTCCCCTTCGGGCGTCACGAGGGCTCTGGCCGCTATCACCTGGGCGCGATCGGGCACGGGGAGCCCCGGCCAGCGCGGGTCGGCGACCATCGCGCGGACCGTCGCCTCGACGGCGGTGAACGCATTCCAGGACCGCACGGCGGCCATCGTACTGGTCCGATCTGAATCAACAACGGGCTTTACCCGGCAGAATGTCCGCTATGAGGGCAACGCTAGTAGGGGTTCTGTCGGTCGTGGGTGTGCTCGCCGGGTGCGGTACGGCCACCTCGGTGCAGCCGTCCCCCACCGGCCCCGGCGTCCTGACCCTGAAGGAGGCCTTACCCCCCAAGCCCGGCGGAGAGGTGGGCTCGGCGTCGGACGAGTTCGACACCGCCAAGAATCTGTCGGTGTGGAGCAAGCTGAGCGACACCGAAAAGGACCTCGATCGGATCGCCAAACTCGATATCAGTACGACCACCAAGGGCTCGCTGTACTTGGAGCCCAAGGTTTCCGCCTGGTTCGACGGCTTCCGGGGCCCGTTCGTCTACCAGGAGCTCGCCGGGAACATCGTCATGCACGCGCGGCTCAAGGTCGAGGGCAAGAAGGGCGCCACGCCCACGCGGAAGTTCTCGCTCGGCGGCCTGATGGCCAGGGTGCCCAATTCGTCCGGGAGCGCGAACTGGCTGTCGTTGACCACCGGCACGGCCGACACGAGCGGCCAACTGGAGATGACGTACACCAGGAACGGAAGTTCCGCGCCGAAGGAGGTCAAGGTCAAGTCCGGCTGGGTGGAGCTCGTCCTGGCCAGGGTCGGGACCGCCGCGGTGGCCCTGTACAAGGAGGACGGTGGTGCCTGGAAGGTCGGCCAGCGGTGGCCGGCGGAGCTGCCCGAGGTGCTGCAGTGGGGCATGACCGCCTACACCGACTGGAACAGCTACAACGCTCTCAAGAAGGACGCCGCCAAGGGCAACGCCCAGCAGGTCAAGGGCATCCCCGATGTCAAGATGACCGTTGATTTCGTCCGGTTCCTCCGGCCTGAGCTGCCCGACTACGCGGACGCGCTCAACACCGCCTCGGTGCCGGACGACGTCCTGATCAAAGTGCTGACGCCGTCCGGTGCCTGAGCGCCTTGGCCTGGTAGTTGTCCGGCGTGCGGGCGAAGCTCGCCCGGTCGTCGTCGGTGAGCTCGCGCACGATCTTCCCCGGCACCCCGGCGACCAGCACCCCGGCCGGGATCTTCTTGCCCGGACCGATCAGGGCGCCGGCCGCGACCAGGGTGCCCGCGCCGACGCGGGCCCCGCCGAGCACGATGGCGCCGATGCCGATCAGCGCACCGGCCTCGACATGGGCGCCGTGCACCATGGCTTTGTGGCCGAGACTGACCCGGTGCTCCAGGACCGCCGGCTCGCCTGGGTCAGAATGGAGGCAACACAGATCCTGTACGTTGCACTCCTCGCCGATCTCTATCCGCTCGTCGTCACCCCGGAGAACGGAGCCGTACCAGATGCTGGACGCCCGGCCCACCCGAACCCTGCCCACCACGACGGCGCCTGGCGCGATGTACGCCTCGGGATGAATGTCCGGGACTGCTCCGTTGTCCAATGCTGCGATGTACACCCGTCACATCGTAATTCCCGGCCCAGGTCTGGTGTTCCGGTTGCGGACGTGGGCAGATGGCAGGAAAGTCGATTCCTGACGTCTCGCCGCCAGACCCTTACAAGCCGCCGGTTTCCCCCGCCTCACGCAAACCCTTAGGTAACCCCCATGACAAACCAGCACGAGAGCATTCCCGATCTGATGCAAGAGGACACCTTCGAAGTCGTGATGCGCGGCTACAACCGCCGTCAGGTGCACGACTACATGATCCGTACCCGTAACCAAGTCCGAGATCTGGAAGAGCGACTGGCGCGGGCGATCGACCAGGCCGAACAAGGCCGTGTCGAGCTGGCGGAGGCCAGGCGGCGCATGGTGGAGGCGCCGCAGAGCTACGAGGACCTCAGCCCCAGGCTGGCGCAGATCCTCCGGCTGGGCGAGGAGGAGGCCGCCGCCAAGAAGGAGGACGCGGAGGCCGAGGCCGTCAGCGTGCGTGACGCCGCCAAGTCGGAGGCCGACCGGCTGGTCTCTTCGGCACGTGAGACGTCGGACAACATGCTCACCTCCGCTCAGTCGGAGGCGGAGCGGCGCGTGGGCGAGGCGACGGCGGCCGCCGAGCGCATGCTGGCCCAGGCGGGTGCCGACGCCGAGGAGAAGCTGACCAGCGCCCGTACCGAAGCCGAGGACACCCTGCGCGAGGCGCGGGCCGAGGCCGACAGCGTGCTCACCTCGGCCAAGCAGGAGGCCGAGCAGCTTGTCGGGTCCGCGAGCGCGGAGGCCGAGCGGACGCTCGCGAGCGCTCGCGCCGAGGCCGAGTCGACGCTGGCGTCGGCGCAGCAGCGGGCCGACTCGCTCGACGAGAACGCGGGGCGTCGCGTCGAATACCTGAGCAACACGCACACGGAGGTCGTACGGAGGCTGACCGAGATCAGCTCCGTGCTGGGTGACCTCATGCAGACCGAGGGCAAGGCGGGCCCGCTCGTCATCGAGCCGCCCACCGCGCCCGAGCCCGCCGCTCTGGAGGTCGCTCCGCAGGAGGACGACCCTGAGGCGACCCACCAGGTCGACCAGGTGCAGGAGTTCCAGGAGGTCCAGGAGCCGGAGCACGTGCCGACGCCGACTCCGCAGGATGAGGTGCGGGTCATCGTCGAGGACAACCCGGCCGAGCGGACGGCGGAGGTCGAGCGACCCGTCTCCGACGACACGGACGTCGACATCATCGGCCGCCTCTCGGACGTCCGCCGCTAGCCGGTGCTGGTGGGTTGACCACGGTCCGTCACGCGACCGTCTCGATCGGTGTGACGGCCCGTGGTGGCTGGGGCCCCATTGTGGGATACCCCCTTCGGGGGAGGGGAAGAGGCCGGTCTGTTGTGGCTGGCGTCCCTTTGGGGGTGCCCCCTTCGGGGGGAAGAAGACGATCTGGGATCCCTACGGGGAGCAGTAGAACGGATGCCCGGCGAACTCGAAGGGCCCCGCCCGATGTGGCGGGACCCTTTTCACGTCCCACGGGCGGAAGCCCCCGCCCCCGATCGGGTCGGAGGCTTCCGCGATCGTGGCCCCTATGGGGGCCCGGTGCCGGGGCCGCCGAGTCGCTGGACCCGGCACCGGGCTGCTCGCGAGCGTCCGCGGCGCACCGCTGGAGCGGTCCGTCGCGACGCTGTCATGGAGGCGCGGGACCGGCTCGCGGCTCATGCTCGTCGGCCCTGCTCTCCTGGTCCCGGAGTTGCTCGCGCAGGCTCTCCGGGTCGTCGGCGTCGATGGTCATCGCACACCCGGCCTCGCGCTGCGCGGAGCTGAGCGGGTGATGTCGCGTGGCCCACCAACGGCCGGCGTCACTCCGCCAGATGGTCCACAGTGCGAACTCCCGGGCGATGTCGGCTAGATGCCGATCAAAGGACATCTGATCATCCCTCCGGGACCCGCGCAGGTTCCATCTCCTTGAAGCCTGCGTCACATCTCTAGAGAAGGCAATGATCGCAAGGGACAGGTCAACCTATCGCTTGACATTTCTGCTTGACCTAGGCGTCGAAGTCGTACTGAAGTACGTACGCCGCCGAGTCCAGCACCATCTCGTTGAGCTCGACGGGCTGGCCGTTCGCGGTGTAGGCGGTCCGGGTGATCACGATCACCGGAGTGCCGCCGGGCAGGTCGAGCAGCCCGGTCTCGCGCGGTCCGGGCATCCTGGCGCGCACTTCCTCGGTGAAGTGGGCGGGTGGCAGGCCGAGATCGCGCAGCCGCGCGTACACGCCGCCCGGTCCGGTGTCGGGGGCGGTGATGGCGCTGCCCTCGACCAGACCGGCGGGGAAGTACGACGTGGCCAGCTGCACCGGCCGGGCGTCGACCGAGTAGCGGCGCCGCCGTACCCACACCTCGCCGCTTTCGAGGACGCCCGCGACCTCCTCGCGCGCCCGCTCGCGCGCCACCTCCACCTCGTCCACGGTGAAGGGCCGGCCGCGGGTGTCGGCGTCCCAGATGGTGCGGCCCTGACCCCATTGCTCACGGGAGAGCCGGCGTGAGCCGTGCCGGCGTATCGGTTTGAACAGTCGCACGTAGACCCCCGAGCCTCGCTTGGGTACCGCCAGCCCCTCGTTGATCAGTACGGCGAGCGCCTGCCTGGCGGTGGCGCGGGCGATCCCGTAGTCGGCCATGAGCGTGTTCTCGCCCGGTAGCCGATCCCCGTCGCGCAGTTCGCCGGACAGGATCCGGGAGCGGAGACCGTCGGCGATGCGTCGATAGATCGGGGGTTCGTGGGATACCGGGACTTCAGACACGTTCGACCACCCTCTGTCACCAACCCGTATGGCGTCTCCAGAGAACTTGCCCCGTCTTGTCCACGATCGCACAGATAAGGGGGATGGTCGCGAGCTTCTTTTGAGCGAATCATGCCCGTGTGGTGAAGTCGGTGGGGTTTCAGCGGACCGTTATCTTGGAACGGTCCCGGCCACTACTCGGCTCGCCCACCAGCGGCGAGTAATCAGCGCGGCTAGGACGGCTCCCGCGGTGTTGACGATCACGTCGTCGATGGAGGAGAGGCGGCCCAGCCGCAGGCCGTACTGGAGGGCCTCCACGGTGATCGAGGCGACGGCCGCGACGGCGGCGACGCGGGCCGTCGACGCCATTCGCGCGGTGCGTACGGGCAGCAGCGCGCCGAGCGCCGCGAAAACCAGCAGGTTGCCTCCCACCTGCACCAACACGGTCTCCCATGGGGCGCCAAGCACGTCGGCGAGGTCCATGAACGGCACGAGACTGACTCCGCTCTGACCGCTTGCCGGGGTGAGGATCATCCACACCCAGGGGGCGGTTCCGACGGCGATTCCGATGTCGGCGAGGGCGGTGCGCATGGGTGCCGGGTGGCCCGCTCGGGCGCGGTGACGGGCGAGGAGCAAGATTGCCAGTACGGCCAATGGCAGCGCAAAGGTACCAGCAATAATGACGGTTCCCCACAAATCCCACGTCCGAGCCATCGGACCATGATGGCGGCCGTCCGGTGGTACGGGAAGCTGTCCTTCCGGATAGGTGCCGACGGCCGCGCCGGGAGGCCCTAACAGGCGCGCCGGGAGGCTCTTACGGGCGCGGGGAGGCTCTTACGGGCGCGCGGGTAGGTGGTCGGCGAGGAAGGCGAGCGCGACCTGCCAGGCCCGTGCGGCGGGCTCCGGCTGGTGGAACATCGGCGACTCGCTGTTGTGGAAGGCGTGCCCCGCCTCCTCCTCGACGTGCATGAGCACGTTGGCTCGGCCCGCCGCGACCTGCTCGACCGTGGCCACCTGGTCGCGCGGGATGTACGGATCGCTGCCGCCGAACACCAGCAGCAGGGGCGAGCCGATGCGCTCCATCAACCCGGCCGCCTCGGGCACGGCCGAGCCGTAGAAGGACAGTACGGCGTCAAGCTCGGTCTGGGTGGCCAGCATGAACGCGAGCGAGCCGCCCAGGCAGAACCCGAGCGCCCCGCAGCCGCCGCTCACCTCGGGCAGTTCGCGCAGCCGGGCGAGGGTGAGCGCGCAGTCGGCCACGGCCTGCGGGACGTCGAAGCGCCCGGCCAGCTCGATCGAGGCGGCCGTGCCCTCGGGGGTGTGCTCGCCGATCCAGTTGGGCTGGAGCCGCCAGAACAGGTCGGGCGCGGCCACCACGTAGCCGAGGCCGGCCAGCTCCTCCGCCACCTTCGCGATGTACGGCCCGACACCGTAGATCTCCTGGATGAGCAGGATGCCGGGCCCGCTGCCGCTGTCGGGCAGCCAGACGTGGACGTCGAATGAGCCGTCGTGGGCCGTGATGCGTTCTGTGCGCTTCTGCATGGAGTCAAGGATGGCGATCCGCGGGTGGTTGTGCAGCAAGACGGGCCGGTGCGGCACAGATCGGCTATGTACGGCATGGCGCCTGGAGCCGCCGGAGGAGACGATGCTAGAGACATTCCAGGGCCTACCCAAGGAGCAGCCTGATGCAGGACGAATGGTCAGCGGCGGTAGACGCCCGTGCCCACGCGGCCGACCGGTTGGCCGAGGCCGTGCGCTCGGGCAAGCCGTGCGCTCCCGTCAGGGACATGGTCAGCACCGCGGCCGAGGGCTACGCCGTACAGGAGATCAACACGCGGCGGGCGCTGGAGGCGGGGCGGCGGGTGGTCGGCAGGAAGGTCGGCGTCACCAACCCGCTGATGCAGAAGCAGTTCGGCATCGATGAGCCAGACTTCGGCATGCTTTTCGCGGACATGGCCTACCTCGATGGGCTTCCTATCCCGGTGGAGCGGTTCCTGCAGCCGCGGGCCGAGGCGGAGGTCGCGCTGGTGTTCGGCCGCGACCTGGTCGGCGGGCCTTTCACGGGGGCCGAGGTGATCAGGGCGGTGGAGTTCGCGCTGGTGGCCATCGAGATCGCGGACTCCCGCATCGCCGACTGGGACATCACGCTGGCCGACACGATCGCCGACAACGCCTCCGCGGGCGCGTACGTGCTGGGCAACACGCCGGTCTCCCTGATGGGCCTGGATCTGCGCGGGGCCGCGATGACGATGACGCGCGGCGGCCAGGAGGTCTCGACCGGCTCGGGCGCCGCCTGCCTGGGCCATCCGCTCAACGCGGCCGTCTGGCTGGCGAGCCGGGTCGGCCGGACCGACCACGCGCTGCGGGCCGGAGACGTGGTGCTGACCGGCTCGCTCGGGCCCATCGTGCCGGTCGGGCCGGGCGACGACTTCGAGGCGCACGTCGACGGCCTGGGGTCGGTCCGCGCGGTGTTCTCCTCATGAAAGTTCTCCTCATGAAGCCGCGCGGCGTCTTGAAGCCGGGGGCGCTGCCGAGTCCTTCCCGGCCCGGGGCCTGAGGGGAGCGCCGGTGCGCGGGCCACTCCTCGGACTGGTGGTGGTGCTGATGGCGGCGGGCTGCGGTGTCTCGCCCACGCTGGAGTCGGAGCCGGATCCCACGCTCAAGGTCGGCGCGATCATCTCGCAGACCGGGGTCTACGCCGTGCTCGGCGACGACATGGAGGCGGCCATGCGCCTCTACCTGGACCAGCACGGTGGCAGGCTGGGCGGCAGACCGGCCGCGCTGGTCGTCGCCGACGACGCGGGCAACTCGGAGAAAGGGCAGCAGCAGGCCAGGTCGCTCATCGCGCGCGATCGGGTGAGCGTGATCACCGGTCTGCTCGCCTCACCGGTCGCGGTGTCGGTGGTCAAGGAGGCGGCCGGCACGCCGGTGGTGATCGCGAACGCCGGCGCCGACGAGCTGGGCGGGCCCGGCGTCTTCCGGGTGTCGTTCACCAACCACGCGCACGGCTACGCGGCGGGCAGGTACGCCGCCGAGCGCTACGGCAAGGCGGGGGTCGTGCTGATGGCCTCCGACTACTCGGGGGGCACCGAGACGCTCGACGGCTTCACCGAGGGCTACGGGGTCAAGCCGCTCAAGCGCATCCTCACTCCGTACGGGAAGAGCGAGGACCTGACGCCCTACTTCAAGCGCATCCCGCCGGACGCGAAGCTCCTGTACGCCTTCTACGCGGGCGGCGAGGCGGTCACGTTCGCCAAGACCTTCAAGCAGCTCGGCTACGACACCAAGATCGACCTGTTGGCCTGCCAGAACCTCGCCGACGAGGACGTGCTCGAAGCCATCGGGGCCGACGCCGAGGGGATGACCAGCGTCGGACTCTACTCACCGGCGCTCACCACCCCCGAGAACGCCGCGTTCGTGGCCACCTGGAAGGCCAAGACGGGCCGGAACCCGTCGGCCGTGGCGCTGCAGAGCTGGGACGCCATGCAGCTCATCGACCGGGCGGCCGCGCTGGGCGGCGACCTGTCCGCGGCGCTCGGCCGGGTGGGCGACCTGGCGAGCCCGCGTGGCACCTTCCGGCTCGACCCCACGACCCACAATCCGGTGCAGAACTGGTACGTGCGTAAGTATGAAAATGGCATCAACCGGGTAATCGCCACGATTCCCCCAGAAAGGAAGTAATCGCGTGCTGGATCGCGACCGCTGCCTCGCGCTGGACGCCGAGGATCCGCTGCGGGACTTCAGGGATGAGTTCGTGCTGCCCGAGGGCGTCGTCTACCTGGTGGGCAACTCGCTCGGCGCGCTGCCCCGCCGTACCGCCGAACGGGTCCGGCAGGCCGTCGAGGACGAGTGGGGCGGGCACCTCGTCGGCGGGTGGAACCACGCCGGTTGGTACGCCCAGCCGCTCACCACGGGCGACCGGCTGGCCCCGCTCATCGGCGCGGGCCCCGGCCAGGTCGTGGTGGGCAACACCACCTCGATCGCCATCTATCAGGCAGTCGCGGCCGCGACGCGGCTCCGGCCCGACCGGCGGGTGATCGTCTCCGACGTACGGAACTTCCCCACCGACCACTACATGGTCCAAGGGCTGGCCAGGACGCTGGGCTACGAGGTCCGCGACTTCGCCGAGGGACGGTTCGACGACGCGGCCGTGGTGCTGCTGTCCGAGGTCGACTACCGCACCGGCGCCCGCCACGACGTGCCCGTGGTGACCGAGCGGGTGCACGCGGCGGGAGCGCTGATGGTGTGGGACGTGTGCCACAGCGTCGGCGCCATGGAGGTGGACGTCTCGATGGCCGACTTCGCGGTCGGCTGCACCTACAAGTACCTCAACGCCGGTCCCGGCGCGCCCGCCTTCCTCTACGTGAACCCGCGCCACCAGGCCGCCGCCGAGAACGTCCTGTCCGGCTGGCACGGCCACGCGGAGCCGTTCGCGTTCGAGCGGGACTTCCGGCCGGCCGAGGGGATCAGGAGGTTCGCGGTCGGCACTCCGCACGTGCTGTCGTTCGCGGCGCTGGAGGCGGCGCTCGACGTGTGGGAGCGGGTGCCGATGCGCCAGGTCCGGGCCAAGAGCGTCGCGCTGACCTCGCTCTTCATCGACCTGGTCGGCGACTCGCTGGAGCTGGCCTCGCCGCGCGAGGCGGCCGAGCGGGGCAGCCAGGTCAGCCTCTACCACCCCGACGGCTACCCGGTGATGCGCGCGCTCATCGACCGGGGCGTGCACGGCGACTTCCGCGCGCCCGACATCCTCCGCTTCGGCTTCGCGCCGCTGTACACCCGGTTCGTGGACGTGTACGACGCCGCCGCCGTCCTGGCCGAGGTGCTGGACAAGGAGCTCTGGCGGGAGGAGAAGTACGCCCAGCGGCTCGCGGTCACCTGAGCCGCCGAGCGAGTCCCGTGACCGGCCGAGTGAGTAGCCTGAGCGGCCGAGTGGGTCACCTGAGCGGCCGAGTGCCTCCCTCTCGGGAGTGAGGCGGAAGATCGCCTGCGTCGGCGATCCGGCTGGAAGGCGTGATCGACAGGATTGAGGCAGTCGAAATACCGCCTCTCACCTGGAGATATCCCATGAAGCGCACCCATGCCGTCGCTCTCGTCCTCTCGGCCGCCCTCACCGCCGGGGCCTTCACGGGTACACAGGCGGTGGCTGAGGTGGGCGTGCCGCCCATCAACGCGGCGGCGCTGCAAAAGAGCATCGAGGGCCTGCCCGCCGCCGACGCCACTGCGGCGGACGTACGGGTGAGCGGCTCGGCGGGCTCGTGGCGGGGCGTGTCCGGCATGACGGACCTGCGGACGAAGCGGCCCGCCAAGGCCGGGGCCCGGTTCCGGGCGGGCAGCGTCACCAAGACCTTCACTGTGTCGGTGGTGCTCCAGCTCGTCGCCGAGGGCAAGCTGTCCCTCGACGGCACGGTCCAGGAGTACCTGCCCGGCCTGCTGCCCGCCGACTACCCGGCGGTCAAGGTCGGCCAGCTGCTCAACCACACCAGCGGGCTGCCCGCGCCCAAGGTGAGCGATGACTTCGCCGACATCTACGCCACCCGGTTCGAGAAGTGGACGCCCGAGGAGTACGTCGCCAAGGCGGTGGAGAACCCGATCGAGTTCACGCCCGGCAGTCAGCAGCACTACCTGAACACCAACACCTTCGTCGCCGGCCTGCTCATCGAGAAGATCACCGGGCGCTCCTACGAGCACGAGGTGACGACCAGGATCCTGCGGCCCGTCGGCATGACCGACAGCTACCTGCCGGGCACCTCGGTCCGCATCCGGGGCAGGCACAACCAGGGCTACCAGACCGTGCCCCAGGGCTTCCCCGACGCGATCAAGTACGGCGCGGGCTACGTGGTGAACATGACCACGACCAGCGTCACCTCGACCTGGGCCTCGGGTGACCTCATCTCCACCACCGCGGACCTGGAGAAGTTCGTCAAGGCGCTGTTCGGCGGCAAGGTCGTGCCCGCCGGGCAGCTGGAGCCGATGTTCACGGTGCCGCCGGTGAAGGCGTACGGCGGCAAGGGCGACGCCGTCTACACCTCAGGGCTGGCCAGGATGGAGCTGCCCGGCGGCCTCGTGGCGTACGGCAAGACCGGCGCCAGGTGGGGCAGCGCGGCCGGCATCGGAGCCACCCGCGACCTGAGCCGCACGCTCGTCTACTCGGTCAACTCCACCGACGCCAAGAGCTCCGGCCAGAACCAGCGCGCCCTCGCCATCGCCCTGGCCGCCTTCAGCAAGTGAACCGGGCGCGCCGGAACTCGGCCAGCGTGGCGTCGATCCGGCCCCTGATCAGCTCGCGGGCCTCCATGCGTGGCACGCCCGACATGAGCAACTGGTCGTAGTCGGTGTCGAGGTGGCGGATCGAGGCCACCAGGGCGAGCGTGATCGCGTTCTCGTCGAGCACCTTGGCCGCCGCCGTGCGCCCGACCCGGCCGCTGCCGCGCTGACCGGCGTGGGCGGCCACCTCCTGGGCCCGCGCGGGCGGGCAGCCGGGGAAGAGCCGGGCGATCTCGGCCGCCATCCGCGCCTGGTATTCGACGTCCTGGTCCGCCCGGCGTTCCTGGTCGCGCTCGCGGCGGCGCAGCCGCACCTCCTCGTCGGCCAGGCACCGCTCCTCGGCCGCCGCCATCGCCTGCTCCTCGACCAGCAGCCCTTGGCGCTGATAGACCTTGCGCCGCCGGTTGTACTGGACGACCACCGCTGACAGGCCGCTCTCCTGCTTCGCCCGGCGGCTGAGGGCGGCATTGCCCGATGGCAGGAAGACCAGATGGTCCATGTCCGCGCAGGTCAGGCAGTGGGGCTTGTCATCTTCCATGATCAGATAAGGGCCCGTGTCGCCGCAGGTCGCGCACGTCCAGGCGTTGAGCGGGGCCACCACCACCAGGTCGGGCGCCTTGCTCTGCCGCTCGGTGAGCTGCCGCGCCCGAGCCTCGCTGAGGTCGGGGGAGAGCCAGTGGACGCGGAACGCCTCCTGCCCGTGGCCGGCGGTGAAGCGCAGCTCGCGGCGGTCGCGGCTGCCGGAGACATAAGGGGTCTCCACCGGCCGCAGCCCCTTGGCGGTCGCCCAGTCCTTCAGCAGCGCGGCGGCCATGACCAGCCGGTCGTCTTCGACGGGCGCGAGCTCGGCCAGCGTGGCCGCGCGGCCCTGCCGCCAGGTGTCGACGTGCCGCGAGTGCACCCAGCGCAGGCCGGTCACGACGTCGATGAACGTCACGTATTTACGGCTGGCCAGCGCGATCTCGGCGGCGTCCGCGACCCTGCGGGCCAGATTCGGCTTGCTCATCGCTCCAGTCTCCCGCGCCTTTGCCGGGAGATGGCCCGGTCGGACGCATTCCTCGTGCCGGTCCAGGTAAGTAGTCAGGCGGATCCGGATATGGGGGTAATCGGTGCGCTTGCTCTGGCTCGGCGTGCTCGTGTTCGTGCTCCTCGCCGCCTGCGGGCCGATCGGGCAGGGCCCGCTGCCGGTCGTGACGGGTTCCTTCGGCGCCAGGCCGGTCATCACGATCCCGGACGGCGTGCCGGACCCCCTGCCGCGGGTGACGGTGCTCTCGGCGGGCAGCGGGCGGCCGACCATGCCGGGTGACGTGGTGCTGGCGGACGTCGAGGTCCGCCGGTGGTCGGGCAACCTGCCGTACGCGAACACGTATGACGACCATCAGCCCGCCAGGGTCGTCTTCGACGGGCGGCACGTGCCGGACTCCTGGCGCGAGGCGCTCGTCGGCCGGTCGGCGGGCAGCCGGGTCATGCTCGTCGGTCCCGCGGCCCTCTCCTACGGCCCCGGGCCGCCGCTCGGCGGGACGCGCCCGGCCGAGACGCTGGTGCTGGTCTTCGACATCCTGGGCGGCTACCCACCGGACGCGCGCCTCGTCGGACGGTCCGTGCCGGACGTGCCGAACGACCGCGCGCCCCGCGTCCTCATCGGCGGCTCCGGCCCTCCGGTGCGGGCGGGCGCGAAGGTCATCGTCCAGTACGTCGCGGTGGAGTGGCCGGGCCGCCGGGTCGTGGACTCGTCGTACCTGCGCGGCGGCCCCAGCGCCTTCACGCTCGGGCCGGAGGCGGCGCCGCCCGGCTGGGTGGCCGGTCTGGCCGGTCAACGAGTGGGCGCCCGCGTCGCCTTCCCCGCCGAGGAGGCGGGCCGTCCCCTCCTGTACGTCGTCGACATCCTCGACGTACTCGAAACCAATTAAAACGGCCCTGACACCGGAGGGGATGTCAGGGCCGTCGCACTTCGGCCGAGGGGGATCAGCCGCAGTGCTCGGAAGGGCTTTCGTAGGTCGCCGTGCCGACCGAGCCGCCCCACTTCACGCACTTGTCCTCCGCGGCCGCCCTGACGGGACCCGCGTAGTAGGTGAAGCTGCCCGAGTCGCTGACCTTCGCCTTGCCGGCCACCTGCAGGAACGCGCTGGTCGCGCTGGCCTTGCCGAGCGAGGTCTTCTTCAGCGTGGCGACGCAGTTGTTGGCGTTGGTGCTGTTGTAGAGCAGGTAGACCGTGCCCGAGGTGCCGAGGGCCTGCGAGTCGATCACCTTGTAGCCGGTGCCGCAGACCTTCTCTGCCGTGTACGGGTTGGTGCCGCCGCCGGAGCCGCCGCCGACGTAGCTCATGTACTTGTTCCAGTCCCAGTGCGAACCGGGGTCGGTGTGGTCCGAGCCGGGCACCTCGACGTGGCCGATGATGTGGCTGCGGTCCTTCGGAATGCCATACCGGTCGGCGATGTTCCTGGTCAGCGCGGCCGACGAGCGGTACATCTGGTCGGTGAACCACGAGGCGTCATTGATGAAGCCCTCGTGCTCGATACCGATCGAGCGGTGGTTGTAGGAGCTGACACCGGCGTGGAAGGCGCGGTTCTTCTCACGCACCATCTGCGTGATCTGCCCGTCGGAGGAGCGCACCACGTAGTGGGCCGACACCTTGGCGGCGGAGTTCTGGAACCACGAGATCGTGCCCGCGTACGAGCCCTGGGTCACGTGGATGATGATCCGGTCGATCTTCTCGTCGGTCGGCCGGTTGGACACGGCGTAGTTCGACGAGCTGGCCGCGGCCCACAGGGCGCCGGGATAGTCGGTGGTGGCCGCGAGCATGCGCGGGTCCGCGTCGTCGTACTTGCCGCGGTCCGGCTCCACGACCTTCGCGGTGGCCTTCACGCCGGCGGTGTTGACGCCGTTGGCCAGCACCTCGTAGACGGCGTCGGCGTAGATCCGGGCGGTGCTCTCATTGGTCGCGCCGCCGTACGCGGCGACCGCCTCGTACCACTTGGCGGGGTCCTTGCGTTCGGCCGCGGTCAGGCCGAGCTTGTCGGCCTTGGCGCGCAGTACGGCGGCGCCACCGAGCACGTTGGCCGCGTCGTCGGTCTTGAGCTTCGCCGCGGTCTGGGACGTGATCTTGGCCGCGTCCTCCAGCGCCTTCGTGGTGGGGTTGCTGACCAGGTGCATCACGCCGTAGCCGCCGCTGGCGCTGGGCTCGCCGTCGTGGCCGTCGAGGTGCGTCTCGGCGTAGCCGAGCGCGACCAGCAGGTCACGCGGTACCTCGTAGGTGGTGGCGGCCTTGTCGAAGGCGGCCGAGAGGGTGCCGGCGGTCGCCTGCGCGGAGGTCGCCTGGGCGGTGCCCACCAGGGCCGCCTGCTGGGCGCCCACGATGAGCACGCCGGCCAACAGGAGCTTCTTCATCATGATCAAGGACCCGCAATGCTCGGAGGGACTGTTCTATGCGCTGACGCCGGCTTGCCGCCCCACTTGACGCACTCGCCGGCCGCCGCGGCGGTCACCGGGCCCGCGTAGGAGGCGAAGTTGCCGGAGTTGTGATCCTTTCGGATGGGATCTGTGGGACTAGGGTCGGCATTCGCCGCACAAGAATCGTCCAGAACCGATACAAAAGGTGGTCAGGCCTCTAAAGAGGAGCTGATGCACCATGTCGGTCACCTTTCATGTTCTTGGGCCGTTGGAAGTCCGATCGTCGGGACGGTCCGTACGGATCTCCGGCAAGAAGCCGAGGATCCTGCTAGCCACGTTGTTGCTGGACAGCGGCCGTATCGTCGGCGCCGACCAGCTGGTCGAGGTGCTCTGGCCCGATCGCCCGCCACGCTCCGCGCAGGCGAACTTACGCACGTATGTCAGCTCCTTACGGACAGACCTCGGTGCCGAGTACCTGCGCGGCGACGGCTCCGGCTACGCCATCGACGTACCGGACGGCGCGCTGGACCTGCTGGCGTTCGAGGAGCTGGTCGCGCAGGCCCGTTTCGCCGACGCGCTCGCGCTCTGGCGCGGGGCGCCACTGGCCGACCTGCCGGGCAGCCCGCTCTGGGACCGCCGCCTCGAACCCCTCAACGAGGTACGGTTACGCGCCGCCGAAGAGCTGATCGGCCAGCGAATCGAGAGCGGCGACCACGCCGGGGCGATCACCCAGCTGCGCGGGCTGCTGGTGGAGCACCCCTACCGGGAAGACCTGTGGAGCCGCCTGGTCCTGGCGTTGAACCGGGCCGGCCGCAAGGCCGAGGCGCTGCGGGCCTACGCCACGATCCGCGCCCAGCTGGTGGACGAGCTCGGCGTGGAGCCGGGCGCCGACCTGCGTCGCGCCCACGAGTCGATCCTGGCCGACGAGGCCCCGCCGGTCGCGCCCCGGCAGCTTCCGCCGGATCTGCCCGACTTCACCGGCCGGGCCGACGAGCTGGCCCTGCTGGCCAAGCCCTTCTCCATCGCGGTCGTCTCCGGTTCGCCGGGGGCCGGGAAGTCGGCGCTGGCCGTACACGCCGCCCATGGCCTGCGCGACGCCTTCCCCGGCGGGCAGCTCTACCTCGAACTCGACGGCAGGGAGCCGGCCGACCTGCTGGCCGAGGTGCTCCGGGCGCTCGGCGTGGAGACGCCGCCGCCGACGATCCACGAGCGCTCGGCGCTGTTCCGGTCGCTGCTGTCCAAGCAATCGATGCTCGTGCTGCTGGACGACGCGCTCGACGCCGCCCAGGTACGGCCGCTGCTGCCTGGGAACGACTGCGCCGTCATCGTGACCAGTCGGCGCCGGATCACGGAGTTACCCGGCTCGATCCAGGTCGATCTCGGAGAGCTGGCCGCGCACGACGCGCTGACGCTACTCGGCAGGATCATCGGCATGGATAGGGTCTCCCGCGAACATGAGGCGGCCCTGGCGATCGTGGAGGCGTGCGGGCGCCTGCCGGTGGCCGTGCGCAGCGCCGGATCGCGCCTGGCGGGCCGGCCGGGCTGGTCGCTCTCGGTGCTCAGGCAGCGGCTGGACGACGACCGGCTGAGCGAGCTGAAAGAGGTGCGGGTCTGCCTCGATCGCAGTTACCGCCACCTGCCCGACGATGCCGCCCGTACGCTGGGCACGCTCGGCCTCCTGGGCGCCGTGGCCCAGCCCGGCTGGGTGATCGACGCCGCGCTCGACAGGCACCGCGCCGACGACGTCACCGATCTGCTGGTGGACGTCAACCTGCTGGAGCTGGTCGGCACCGACCCGGTGGGCCAGCCGCGTTACCGGGTGCCCGATCTGATCCGCCGCCACGCGCTCGAACGCGGCTCCGACCGTACCGGCCTGACCAGGGTGCTCGCCGCCTGGACCGCGACCACCGAGCACGCCATGGCCCGGCTGCCCACCACCGTCTTCAGCCTCACCGCCGCCAGGGCGCCGCGCTGGCGGCTGCCCGAGCAGACGCTCGACCGGCTGACCTCCGACCCGCTGGGGTGGTTCGAGGCCGAGCACGAGACGCTGGTCGGGGCCGTGAGCGTCGCCGCGGAGGCCGGGCTGGCCGAATCGGCCTGGGGGCTGGCCGCCGCGATGGTCCCCTACTTGGACCTGCACTGCCATCTCGACACGTGGGAGCGTACCCACACCGTCGCTCTCGGTGCCGCCCGCGCGTCCGGCGACACCTATGGTGAGGCCGCCATGCTGCGCGGCCTGGCCCAGGTCTCCCTCTACCAGGACCGGTACGAGAAGGCCGTCGAGGACTTCACTCGATCCCGCCGGCTCTTCCACGACATCGGCGACCTGCGGGCGGAGGCGACCTCGATCTGCGGGCTCGGCGCGGTGAGCCAGTTCAGGGGCCGGCACGCCCAGTCGCTCGGGCACTTCAAGCGCGCCCTGGCCATGTTCCTGGCGGCGGACGACCCGCACGGCGAGGCGTTCGCCAGGCAGGCCATCGGCCGGGTCTGCCTCAAGTCGGGCGACCTTGCCCTGGCGTCGGAGTCCCTGGGCCAGGCCATGCGGCTGGCTCAGGAGCTCGGCGACGCCCACCGCGAGGGCTGCGTCTGCCTGCAGATGGGCAACCTGCACAAGGCCATGTCCTTCCACCGGCACGCGCTCGACATCTTCGAGTCGCTCGGAGACCGGCACTGCGGCGCGTACGCCCTCCAGAGCCTCGCCGGGCTGCAGGCGGCCCGTGGGGAGTGGGCACCGGCCTCCGCGGGGCTTGAGCGGTCGCTGGAGATCTTCCAGGCACTCGGAGACCGGAGTGGGGAGGCGTCGAGCACGCAGATGCTGGGCGAGGTGCACCACTCGGCCGGGCGCACCGGGCTGGCACTCGACTATCTCAACCACGCCACCGTGCTGCGCCGCAGCCTGCCCGCCTAGCCCCGCGGATCCAGGTCGGCGCGGATCACGCTGTACAGCACGCCGTCGTGCCACTCGCCTGCGCGGAAGGCGCATCCGCGCAGGACGCCCTCCCTGGTGAACCCGGCCTTCTCCAGGGAGCGCTGCTCGGCCAGATTGCTCACCTCGGTCGACGCCTGGACCCGGTTGACCGGCGAATGGTCGAACAGGTAGCGCACCAGGAGCCGCTGGGCCCGCGTGCCGTGGCCCTTGCCGCGAAACTCGGGCGCCACGATGAGCCCCATGTCCCAGCAGTAGGAGATGCTGGAGGTCACCTGCTTGCTCCAGGACACCAAGCCCACGCGGTCGTCGCCCTCGGCGATCAGCAGCATGCCGCCGTCGGCGTTGAGCATCCCGTTGTCCTCCCAGCGCCGGCGGAGGCGGTGAGGATCCTGCCAGCCGTACCACTGATGAAGGCCCGTGCTCTCCGGGTCGTTGAACAGCCGGTTGAGGAAGGGCAGATCATCCTCGGTCGCGGGGCGGAGCTCACTCGTCATGATCCAGACACTATGCGACGGACAAATCGCTTGAGGCGGGATCGCTGCGGCATTCCAGCCAGCGCCTCAAGAGACTCGGCCGCGCTCGGGCGCTTGGCGGGAGAATGGTCCAGCATCCGGCGCACCACGTCGGGAACATCGGGACCCTGGGTGTCGGCGCTGGTCGGCAGCTCGCCGGTGAGCAACTGGTAGGCGATCACCCCGGCCGCGTAGACGTCGGAGGCGGCCGTCATCATCTCGGGCCGCTCGTGGCACTCGGGGGCCACGTAGTGGGCGTCGAGCACGTTGCCCAACTCATGGGCGACCGTGTAGTTGCGCGCCCCGGGCTTGGCGTAGTCGAACCCCGTCAGCACCGCGTGCCCGTCGGTCACCAGCACGCAGGCCGGGGTCAGCGCCCGGTGGATGACGCCGTGGGCGTGCGCGTGGGCCAGGCCGCGCAGCATGTCCTGGATCACGCCGAGGCGTACGCCGGTGCCCAGGCGCAGGTGCAGCGCCTCGCCGTGCACGTCGTCGAGCACCAGCACGAACCGGCTCTCGTCGTCGATGGCGAAGAAGTCACGCGAGCGCACCACGCACGGGTGCGGCGGGATGCGGGCCAGCGTCTGGTAGGCGTTGGCGATGCGCTGCCGCTCGGCCGCCCGCGACTCCTGGTCGGCCAGCGGGTCGGCCTGGTAGACCCGGAGCAGCACGGTCTCACTGCCCGGGAGTGTCGCGTTGAAGGCCCGGTATTCGGTCACCTTCGCGTCGCCGCCGAGCTGCTCCTCGACCTCCCAGTTGCCGAACCTGGGCGGCGCGGTGCTCCGGCGTACGGTCTGGTTGAGCGAGTCGAGAATCCCGGTGAGGTACGGCTTGATGCGGTGACTGCACCCGCGCCTGACCCGCGAGACGTCGCTCAGCGTGGCCAGCAGCCCGTCGAGGGTGGTGACGTTGACCGCGTCGCGCCCGGCCGGGTCGACGAGCTCGGCGTCGGGCGAGGTGAGGACCACGAGGCTGTCGACGTAGACGCGCTCCAGCCGCGTGTCCTTGGAGACCAGCAGCCCCTTCAGCGCCTTCGCGATGCCCCGCAGCTTCGTCACGGGAGAGCCGAACGCCTCCCTGCGCGGCGGGAACCAGCGCGTGCCCGACACCTCGATCCGACCACGGGTGCCCTTGACGTCGACGACGACCAGCGAGTGGCCGGTCAGCACGAGCAGGTCCACCTCGAAGACGTCGTCGCCGCGCGGGAGCTCGACGTTGTGCAGCAACAGCCAGTCGGCGGGTGCGTGGTCGCGCAGGAATGAGATCACCCGACGCTCGGCGTCGTTGACCGGACGTCCCCCTCCGACGATCTCTGCCATGGGCTAATCCTCCCACGTTCGTCCTGCCCGGCGCCGACCTGTGGGATCCGGGCGGCGACCTTGAGCCGTTCGCCCGCAAGGTCCGCGAGTTTCTCCCCGGAGTTCCTCCTTGGAGTTCCTCCCTGGAGCGGCTGAGCGAACCGCCGTTTCCGGGATGGTTCAGCGGGCCGTCGCCAGGATGACGCCGGAGCCGTGCGCCAGCTCGACCGCGACCAGCCTGTCGTGGTTCAGCAAGGTCTGTCGCACACCCTCCTGCCTGCGGACAAACCCCTCGTCCCAGGTCACCCCGGGGTAGGGCACCATGTCGTCGACCAGCAGCACGCCACGGGGGTTGAGCGCGGCGATCGTCCGTTCGAGCCCCACCTGCTTGCCCGCACCCGCGTCGGCGAAGATCAGGTCGAAGGCGCCCAGCCCGGCCAGCAACTCCAGCGCGTCGCCGACGCGCTGGTCGACGAACTCCGGCCAGCCCTGTGCCGCGAGCCCGGCCCGTTCGGGGTCTCTCTCGATCGTCGTCACCGTGACGTCGGTCCTCGGCCAGAGCCCGCTGACCAGCCACCCGACCCCCGCGCCCAGCCCGGTGCCGATCTCCAGAATCCGGCCACCCTCCGGTACTTGGGCGGCCAGTACGGCGAGCAGCCGCCCGACGTCCGGGTCACAGGAGTAGTCGAACCCGGCCGCTTTCGCCCGTTCATGGGCCGCCCGCACAAGTTCCGGCAGATCACCATTCATGGCCATTTCCTATCGCACCCGCCCCGGCGGCTCTGCCACGGACGTATCGCACCCGCCACTGTGGGCGCGGGCGCGGACTTATCGCACCCGTCCCCGCGGCTTGAGTACAGACAGTGTGGTGGCGGTCAGCAACATGGCCAACTGGCCGCCCAGTACCGCGACCTGCCCCCACTGACGGCCCTCGGCGGGCCACGTCGCGCCCTCGGTCGCGGCGGCCATTCCCTCGGGATCGAACAGGAACATCCCCAGGCAGATGACCGACACCAGGAGCACCAGCTTGGCCAGCACCCAGTAGTGGCGGGCCAGTCCCCAGTGACTGGTGAGGCCGAGCGTGATGCCGGTGGCCAGCGCGGTGAGGCTGAGCGGGATGCCGCCCGCGAACACCAGGCTCGGCATCAGCCGGTAGGCCGCGTGGGCAAGCCCGAGATCGTCCGTCACCGTCGCCACGGTGTTCAGCACGACGAGCCCCCACACCTCGCCGAGCAGCGCGACCGAGGCGATGACGTGAATCACGAGCACGCCCTTGCGTACGCGCGGCCGTATGACCCGATTTGTTATCCCGACCACCGCTCGACCTCCGGATTCGCGGACTCCGGCCCATCCTGATCGGTGGATTCGTCCCGGACGTCCCCCAACGGGCGGCGCTCGCGCTACATCGTTCGGTGTAGTGGTGCCAAGCCCGGGGTGATCCTTGCTAAACCGACCCGCGCGATAAGCCAATCATTCTCGATGCGCGGATAAATGAAACTCGTTTAGCCGGGTACGACGCAAGTGCATATGCAGTTCGCCGGCCGGTGAGCTCGGAAAGCCGAATGCCAAGAAAACGAGGCGCCCCCTTGACCGCGAGCAGGCGTTTTTGGGTTGCGACATCGATCGGCTGCCGCGATTGTTATTGGCGGCACCTTCACAGCCCTGCACAAAACGACTAAGGCGCCGGGAATTCCGCGCCCATCAAACGGAGGAAACAAACATGATCCGTCGCATTCTCGCTGGTGCAGCCATCGCGGGCGCCGCTCTCGGCTTCTGCGTCTCCGCGGCTTCGGCCGACGTCGGCCCGAACCCCTACAACGGCGCCCCGTCCCTGCTGAGCCAGCTCAGCACCCTGGACGACCTCACCGGGGTGAGCGACACGGCCAAGTACACCAACATTCCGACGACCGCGAACCTGCAGGACGTCAACCTCCACCTGCTGAACAACAACCGCTGACACCATCGCGGCATAGGCGGGAAGGTCCGCGCCCCGCTCCACGGGCGCATGCCGTAGGGCTCCACAGGCATATGCCGCGCGGCTCTACGGGCACATGCCGCCCGGCATGCCGAAGGGCTCCACGGGCACATGCCGTAGGGCCGCCGGCCGCACCTCCCGCCGGATCGACGCCTGCGCGATCCGCCTGAACCATCTCCGTGGATACTCGCGAGGCCACGGAATCCGCTCGGATGCGCACCGAGACGGAACGCCAAGCGGCCCGGGTCACGATCGCATCGCGATCACGACCTGGGCCGCGAGGTACTCCCCTTCCGCCCGCCGCCGGAATGCCCGCCCCTGGCGGAGTGCCTGCGCCCGGCGGAGTGCCCGCGCCTGCCGTTGGACCTGCCCCCGGCGGAGTGCCTGTGTCTGCCGGAATGCCCGTGCCTGGCGGAATGCCCGCGCCTAGCAGAACGTGCGCCCTTGGAAGGCCCGCTGGTGGATCGCGCGCTGTCGGATCGCGCGCTGTCGGATCGCGCGCTGCTGGACGGCGGACTGTTGCGACGCGCGCTGGTGGGACGCCTACTACTGGGAAGCGCGCTGTCGGGACGTGCGCTCTCGACACGGACGGTCTCGGGACGGACGGTTCCGGGACGGATCACCCCCATGAAATGCGGCTTGTTCAGCGGGTCGAGGCGGACGACCTCCCCGGTGAACGGAGCGTCGACGATCCGCGTGCTGTCCACGGCCAGTCCTACATGCTCTGGTCCCTGACGTCGCGGTTTGCTGTCGTAGAAGACGAGGTCCCCTGGCGCGACCTGCTCCTTGGGCACCCTGGCCCCTGACCGCCACTGCTCGTGCGTCGTCGTGCCGATCGACACGCCCGCGCTCGCCCAGGCGTACTCCGTGAGGCCCGAGCAGTCGAAGCCCTTGGTCTTCTTGCCGTGTCCGATGCCGTAGCCGGGGCCCTGGGGTCCGCCGCCACCCCACGAATAGGGGACGCCGAGCATCCTCAGCGCGGCCCGCACGGCAACGCCTCCAGCCGCCGCACTGCCAGCCGCCGCACTGCCAGCTGCCACGCCGCCAGTTGCCGCGCCTCCGGCTGCCGCGCCGATAGTTGCCGCGCGTCCGGCCGCTGCGCCTCCAGCTGCCGCGCGGTCGGTCCCTGCCGCCTGCGGGCAACGCCCGGTGCCCTTTTCGCACGCCTGCCGGACGTCGGCCGTCGCGGTGCCGGAGTCCGGCGTCGCGAGTGAGCCGCACGCCAGGACCGTCAGCAGCAGGGCCCGTTTCACTTTCACTCCAGGAGCGTTCCTCATCCCCTTTAGGGATAAAACGCCCTTTAGCCAGGCGGGGCCTACGTATGGTTATAAGCTGAAGTTTGTCCACGCGGTGATATGTCGATAAATCGTGACTGGTCGGACATTTGGTGCGAATAGTGATCAAGTGCTAAAGAATTTGAATAGAAAGCTCGCCTCGAGGCCGGTCGCAGGTGGGGTGGAAATTCGTCGGATGGTTATTTATTCAGCACGTTGATAATGCCACCTCCTCGGCAATTCTTCGACCGCCCGAACAGGCTGATCAATTTACCCAATGGGCGGTCCAGTGCCGTGGTGATTGCGTCGCCGAGCGCTTCTAGATCGGCCGCGACCGACTGCGCGACCTTCCACTCGAGGATCCAGCAGGTCGCGCGGTCGCTGGTGCGAGTCTCAGGCGGCGGAAGATCCGGCTGCCGGATGCTTCATGACTTCGCTGTAATACGACCATATTTTCGTGCATATCAGGTGGTGAAACATACTTCGTGTAATGTGAGACCGGGTTCGTGTCGACGACAACCCCCATGCGTGAGGTCTGATTGGGGGGTGCGATGACCGTGAACGGCGAGGCGGCCGAAACGTCGGAGCGCCTGCTGTACGAGGACGACCAGCTGCGCATCTCCCAGCGGGCCAGGTGCGAGGTTCCGGCGCTCGCGCTGCGCGGCGAGATCGACATCACCAACAGCTGCGCCCTCGCCCGGACCCTGGCCGCCGCCCGCGAGGGCGAGACGCACATCATCGTCGACACCGGCGAGCTCACGTTCATCGATCTGTCGGGTCTGCGCGTGCTGGCCATGCCGATGCTCGACCCCGCCGATCGCTGGATACGCCTGCGCAACCTCACACCATTCCAACGACATCTCCTGAACCTGCTGGGATGGTGCTGACACCCGCACGGCACTCACGAAACACGCCGCCCACGCGGCCCAAGCCGCGTCAGACGATCAACGCAGCCGAGGTGCCCAGGCCCGTCGGCCCGCCCAGCCGCCACTCGGGCGGCCGGTGGTGGCGCCGTAGCGACGGCTCGTCATAGCGACGGCAGTCGCGATGCCACCTGAGGATGCCCGCCATCCAGTCGCGCAGCTTCGCCACGTAGCCGTTCACGGCCGCGCGTGCCTCCCCGTCCAGCCGGAGGTCGTCGTACATGACCGGGAACTCGTGCGCGAAGACGTGTTCGAACTCCTTCATCCGGGACGTCATCAGATCGGCGACGATGCCGAGCGCCACCGGGTAGTCACAGTCGAAGAAGTTCTGGACGACCAGCACGCCGTTGTGCGGCTCACCCTCGAACTCGATCTCCTTCTGGTACGAGAAGACGTCGTTGAGCAGGGTGGCGTAGTCGGCGGCCGCGTTCTTCAGCGAGATCATCGACCCGGCCCGATGGACATCCCCCGGGATCGCCTCCTCGTGGGTCAGGTGGCACAGGCTCATGGTCAGGTCGGAGCCGAAGGTCAGCCGCCGCATCTCGATGTAGTCGACGGGGTCGGGCACCCGGTTCAGCAGCAGGTTGTCCAGCTCCCACAGCCAGGACGCGCACATATCCTCGATGGCCGCGCGGAACCTGAGCCGTGCGGTCATGCTCATCGGCCCCGCCGTACGGGTCCAGAGGTCGGACAGCCCCCGCTCCAGAGCGGTCACCGGAGCCGGGGGAGCCGAGCCGTCGAGCGGCATGAAGGCGCCGAACCGGTCGACGGTGGCGCGGGCGGCGGCCAGGTTGCGGGATCGGCCGAAGACTGCGGGGAAGTAGTCGTCGCCGTACGTTCCCCACGCCAGCCAGGCCGCGGCCAGGTCCAGCTCCTCCAGCGTCCCGTCGGGATGGAGCCCGGAGGCGCACAGCGCCAGGTCGTAGTCGACGAGCTTCTCCTCGTCCCAGACGGCCGAGCCGGTGACGCCCGGCTGCGCTTCGAGTATCCCCATCGCGCGTGCCCAGGCGACCAGGTTCAGGCGGGCGGTATCCAGGTGGGGCGAGCCGCTGACCTCGAACGGCATGTAGAGGTCGGGGATCCGCGACGGGCCGACGGGCGTGTGCGGGACGTGGGTGAAGCTGCGGATCCGCTTCGCGCCGAGCAGGTCGACGATCGAGGTCGTGCCCAGTGGTCTGCGGGTCGCGCGCTCGTTCATGTAGCGGCTGGAGGCCATGTGCCATTCGTGGCCGCCCGACTGCCAGTCCTGCAGCCCCTTGACGTAGGCCAGCACGCCCGCGCAGGAGAGCGGGTCCAGGCCCTGCTCGACGAAGAGCGGGCCCAGCTCGGTGAACACGGTGTGCTCGAACTGCTGCAGCCGCGAGGTGAGCAGGTCGTTGACCGCGTCCGCGGCCTCCTGCGTGGTGCAGCCGAGGAACTTCTCCAGCACGAGGACGCCGTTGCTCAGCTCGCCCTCGTCCTGGGTCTCCCGCTGGTAGGAGAACAGGTCGTTACGCAGGTGCACCGCGTCGGCGAAGGCGTCGCGCAGCACCCGCATCGGCCGGGAGCCGGCGACGCGCGCCGGGACCTCGGCTCCCACGGCGTGCTCGACCAGCCCGGCCGACCATGGCGCGCCGCCGACCTTGCGCCGCATCTCGATGTACTCGATCGGATTGGGCACCCGGCCCGCGTTGATGTTGGACAGCTCCCAGAGCGACTCGTTCAGCAGGTTGCGGGTGCTCTCGGCGAAACGCTCCCGCCAGGCGAGCGATCTGGCGGGGACCGTACGGGCCCACAGGTCGGCCAGCCCCGCCTCGACCGGGTTGGTCGGCTCCGGCGTCGCGCACGACAGGTCCATCGGCATGAAGGCGGGCAGCCGGTCCAGGTAGCGCTTGCCGCCCTCACGGTCGTGGCCGCGCTTGAAGGCCTCCAGGAAGTGGTCGTCGAAGAAGAAGACCCAGACGTACCAGTCGGTGATCAGCGAGAGCTCGGCGCCGTCGCAGTCGGGATGGGTGTAGCCGCACAGCAGGGCGTAGTCGTGGGCGTCGAGGTCGGCCTGCTCCCAGATGCCCGAGCCCTCCAGCATGCCCATGCCGCGCGCCCACTGCCTGGACTGGGCGCGCGCCTCCTCGACGTGCGGGTTGAGGCGGGCCGGATACGGAAGGTAGAAGTCCGGCAGCTCGAATGGCTGGGCCGCCTCCCCATCCACGGAACGCGTCATCAGCCCATCACCTCGACGTTCTCGAGCATGCCCAGCGCGTCGGGCAGCAGGACCGCGGCCGAGTAGTAGGCACTGACCAGATACGACATGATCCCCTTCCCGTCGATACCGGCCAGGCGGACGCTGAGCCCCGGCTGGTACTCATCCGGAATGCCGGTCTGGTGCAGGCCGACGACGCCCGAGTCCTCCTCGCCGGTCCTGAACGCGAAGATCGAGGTGGTCCCCTCCGGGCTGATCGGGATCTTGTCGCAGGGCAGGATCGGCACCCCGCGCCAGGCCGTCAGCCTGCTGCCGTCGAGCTGGACGGTGTCGGGGTAGACCCCGCGCGCGTTGCACTGCCGGCCGAAGGCGGCGATGGCGCGGGGATGGGCCAGGTAATAACGGGTCTTCTTCCTGCGGCTGAGCAGTTCGTCGAGATCGTCGGGCGTAGGCGGGCCGCCGTACGTGGAGATCCGCTGCCGGGCATCGACGTTGTGCAGCAGCCCGAAGTCCCGGTTGGTGATCAGCTCGTACTCCTGGCGTTCGCGTAGTGCCTCGATGCTCAGCCGGAGTTGCTGGTCGAGCTGGTTCATCGGCTGGTTGTACAGGTCGGAGACCCTGCTGTGCACCCGTAGGACGGTCTGGGCGAGGCTCAGTTCGTACTCGCGCGGGGTGAGTTCGTAGTCGACGAACGTGCCGGGCAGTGCGGGCTCGCCGGTGTGTCCGGCGGCCAGCTCGATCGCCGCCTCGCCGTGCTTGTTCTGCGGCCGGGCCCGTCGGTCCCGGTGCGCCTCGATCTGCGCCCGCAACGTCGGCGAGACCGCCGTCAGCGCGCGGAACACCGCCCAGGGCAGGACCAGCACCGTGCAGGTGGTGGCGGCCCTGAGCGTGTACGCCCACCGGTCCTCCCGCTCGGGGAGGTCGTGGCCCGTGTGATCGCCGTCCGCCAGCGTCTCCCGCAGGACGCTGGTGCCGTACGGGCCGGTCTGCAGTTTGTCGGCCTTGCCGTGCGCGAGGAGAAGGAGGGCGTCGGCCGGGCGGCCCTCCTGCACGATCATCTCGCCCCGCGCGTATTCCCGCTGCTCGAACTCCCCGGCCAGGGTGTCGAGCAGCGGGTCGCCGTCGAACCCGTGCAGCAGCGGCAGCTCGGTCAGGCTGGGCGGGATCACCCGCGTCACAGCGCCCGCGCGGGCGAAGCTGACCCGGCCGCCGCCGACCTGATAGGTGAGCCGGCGGTTCACCCGGTAGGTGCCGGCTGCGGTTTGTACCCACGGAAGCGCCCGCAGCAGCCAGCGTGAAGAGATCTCCCGCATCTGCGGGGCAGTCTTGGTCGTGGTGGCGAGCCGGCGTGCCGCCTCCGTGCCCAGGCTCTGCCTTGAGTCCCGCTGATCCAATTCCGTCAACCGAAACACCGCCAATCATTGGGCCGGGTGAACCGATCCGCGCTCAGCTGCCGAGTGCGACGTCTTCGAGAATGCCGAGTGCGTCGGGAACGAGTACGGCAGCGGAGAAGTAGGCAGTGACCAGGTAGGAGATGACGGCTTTCTCATTGATGTTCATGAAACGCACCGACAAGCTGGGCTGGTATTCGTCGGGGATGCCGGTCTGGTGCAGGCCGACAACGCCTTGGTTCTCGTGTCCGGTGCGCATGAGCAGGATGGAGGTCGTCCGGGCGCCGGTGATCGGGATCTTGTTGCACGGGAAGATCGGCACTCCGCGCCAGGCCGGGATGCGGTGCCCGTTGACCTCGCTGGCCTGCGGGTAGATGCCGCGCTTGCTGCACTCCCTGCCGATGGCCGCGATGGCCTGCGGGTGCGCGAGGAAGAAGGCGGGCTCCTTCCAGACCGTGGACAGCAGGTCGTCGAGATCGTCGGGCGTGGGAGCGCCGCCGCGGGTGCGGATGCGCTGGCTGAAATCGGCGTTGTGCAGCAGCCCGAACTCGCGGCTGTTGATCAGCTCGTGTTCCTGGCGTTCGCGTAGTGCCTCGACGGTCAGCCGGAGTTGCTGGTCGAGCTGGTTCATCGGCTGGTTGTACAGGTCGGAGACCCTGCTGTGCACCCGTAGGACGGTCTGGGCGACGCTCAGTTCATACTCGCGCGGGGTGAGCTCGTAGTCGACGAACGTGCCGGGCAGTGCGGGCTCGCCGTGGTGGCCGGCGGCCAGCTCGATCGCCGCCTCGCCGTAGGCGTTCTGGGACCGTGCTTCGGCGTCCCGCGTGCTGCGCAGGTGGGCGCGGAGCGCGGGGGACCGGTCGAGGACCGCCTGTAGGTTCGGCCGCGAGAGCGTGAGCACGGTGCAGGCGGTCTTGGCCTTCGCCGTGAACGCCCACTGGCCTGGCTCGCCCAGCAGTTCCTCGCCGAAATGGTCGCCGTCGGCCAGCACACCGAGGTTCTGCTCGTCGTCGTACGCGCCGCGGCCGGTCTTGGCCACCCGGCCATGGGCGATCAGGACCAGCTGGTCGAGGGGAGCGCCCTCACGGACGATCTCCTCGCCCGCCTCGTACTCGCGCTGGCTGAACCCGTCGGCGAGCGACTGCAGGACCTCACCGTCGCTGAAGCCGCGCAGCTGATGCAGCTCGGTGAGCTCCGCCGGGATGACGCGCACGTCCGCGCCACTGGTGGTGAACGTGATGCGACCGTCGCCCAGGGTGTAGGTCAGCCGGCGGTTGACCCGGAAGACGCCACCGGAGGTCTGCACCCACGGCAACAGCTTGAGCAGCCAGCGGGAGGTGATCTCCTGCATCTGCGGGGCGGTCTTCGTGGTCGTCGCCAGGTTCTTGGCGGCATCGGTGCTGAGGCTGAGCTGCTGGCCGTTGGCCTCGGTCGACTCGGTCGTTTCGGTCATCGTGCACCACCAATCTTTAGAGGGTTTGCTAGCCGGGGTTCTGAGTGGCTCTGAGTTCGGGCGGGAGGGAGAACTTGAGGGTCTCCTCGGTCAGCGTCACCGGCTCCACGTCGGCGTAGCCGCGGGCGGCCAGCCAGGCCAGCAACTGGGTGACCAGCTCTTCTGGGACCGAGGCGCCCGAAGTCACCCCGACGGTCCGTACGCCGTCGAGCCAGTGCTCGTCGGCGTCGCCGGCCCGGTCGACCAGGTGGGCCGCCCGCGCGCCGGCGTTCACGGCCACCTCGACGAGGCGCCGCGAGTTGGAGGAGTTGGCGGAGCCGACGACGATGACCAGGTCGCACTGGGCGGCGATCCTGGTGATCGCCTCCTGGCGGTTCTGGCTGGCGTAGCAGATGTCGTCGCTCGGCGGGTCGATGAGCTGGGGGAAGCGCTCGCGCAGCCGGGCGACGGCGTCCATGGTCTCCTCGACCGCCAGCGTGGTCTGCGACAGCCAGCTCATCCTGGCCGAGCCGGCGCCCGTCAGTTCGTCGGGCCGGGCCGGGTCGACCACGTGGATGCGGTCGGGCGCCTCGCCGACGGTGCCCTCGACCTCCTCGTGCTCCGCGTGGCCGATGAGCACGATCTCGTAGCCCGACTCGGCCAGGCGTACGGCCTCCCTGTGCACCTTGGTGACCAGCGGGCAGGTCGCGTCGATCGTGCGCAGACCTCGACCGGCCGCCTCGTGCTTGATCGCGGGCGAGACGCCGTGCGCCGAGAAGACGACCAGGGCGCCCTCCGGGACCTCGTCGAGCTCGTCGACGAAGATCGCGCCCCGGTCACTGAGGTCATCGACCACGTAGGTGTTGTGCACGATCTGTTTGCGCACGTAGACGGGCGGTCCGTAGCGTCTGAGGGTCTCCTCGACGGTGTCGATGGCACGTTCCACACCCGCGCAATAGCCGCGCGGAGCCGCCAGAAGTACTCGTCCCATGATGTTCGCTCCTACCGGTCCCGGTGCGCGAGCTGGCCGGCCAGCACGGTCAGCGCGTCGCGCGCCTCGGAAGTGATGGGCGCCGCCTCCAGCGCCTTGGCGGCCTCGCGCACCCGCTGGTCGATCATGTCCTCGACCTCGGCCAGCGCGCCGGTGTCGAGCAGGATCCCGCGCAGCTCCGCCGCCCGCTCCTCCGTCAGCTCCTGGTTGCCGTGCCAGCTGCGCAGGTAGGACAGCTGCGCGGGCGTCGCCCGTCTCAGGGCATGCGCGATCAGGACGGTGTTCTTGCCCTCGCGCATGTCGTCGAGTGCCGACTTGCCGGTGTCGGCCGAGGAGCCGAACGTGCCGAGCACGTCGTCGCGCAGCTGGAACGCCTCGCCGATCGGCACGCCGAAGCGCGAGTAGGAGTCGAGCAGGTCGGGATCCGCGCCGGCCAGGGCGCCGCCGATCTGCAGGGGGCGCTCGACGGTGTACTTGGCGGTCTTGTAGCGGATCACCGTCAGCGCCGCCGACACCGTGGCCCCCGCTCGGAGCTGGCCGAGCACGTCGAGGTATTGGCCGCTGATGACCTCGGTGCGCATGGCGTCGAACACGTGGTGGGCGCCGTGCAGCCGGGCCGGTTCCACGCCGCACGACGACAGCAGCGCGTCCGACCAGGCCAGGCTGAGCGCGCCGAGCAGGATCCCGCCCGCCTGGCCGAACGCCTCGGCGCCCGGCCCCTCGTGCAGGTCGGCCAGGCTGCGGTGGATCGTCGAGCGACCCCGCCGCATGTCGCTGCCGTCCATGATGTCGTCGTGGATGAGCAGCCCGGCGTGGCAGAGCTCAAGCGCCGCCGCCGCACTGATGATCTCGTCGCAGTCGTCGCCGCCGGCTCCCCGCCACCCCCAGTAGCACAGCTGCGGGCGGATCCGCTTGCCGCCGCTGAGGATGAAGCTCGTCAGCAGCTCGTACGCCGCCGCCACGTCCGGATCGGACACCGGCGCGCGCCAGTCGTCCAGGAATCCATTGAGGCGCTTGTCGATGCGAGGTCCCACGGGGTCTTGCCATCCGCCGACCGCCATGCTGCAGGGCTCCTTCTGTAAAGCGTCCGCCACCAATAGTTACTCATCCAATACGGAGAGTGTAAAGTGCCTTTTTGCTGGCTCTCGGAAGGACGGGAGGTGTCCGATCCGCCCGCCTCGTCGGGCGTGTTGACCGACCCCGGAAACCGCGTTCGCAACACGGAGGGGGAGCTCGCCACGGGATAACCGGGGTTGTTTCCTGGACGAATGCCTGTTGACGGTGTAATGCGCGGAGTGGCGGGCAGGGCGAAGGGTTGTCATTCGACGTGGTCATACGCCCGGCGGCGATGAGGAGCCTGTCATGCGCACCCTGCTGGCCCAGTCCTTCACTCTTGATGAAGTGACCGGGCTACGCCAGTCCGTGGCGGAGCGGGCGGCGGGCTGTGGGCTGAGCGGCGCGCGGCTGGAGGACTACATCCTCGCCGTGCACGAGAGCATCATCAACGCCGTGGAGCACGGCGGCGGGCGCGGGCACTTCACGCTGTGGACGGGCGACCGGATGCTCCGCTCGGAGACCATCGACGAGGGCTCGGGCATCCCCGACGAGTATGTCGACGAGCACCGGCGGCCGCCCGACGTCGCGCCCACCGGCCGGGGCATCTACCTCATCCGCACCCTGTGCGACGGCGCCAGCTTCCACACCGGCCCCACGGGCACCACGGTCCGGCTCACGATGTGGCTGCCGCGCCTGGCCCACATCGCGCTGCAGCGCGCGCCGATCAGGCGGATCAGGGTGGCGGCCGCGAGCGGGAAGAAGCAGCACCACGGTTTTCGGGCGTAACTGTTTATCCGATATCAACCAAAATTCAACCATGTCACTGCATGGTCATCCTCTGTGACTACGCAACAGCTCTCTCAGGAGCAAACTGATATCCCTCCTCTCCCGCCGGAGGAGGAGGCGTCCGGCAGTGTCGTGGGGATGCTGGAGCTCATCGGCTCCGTGGTGGTCCCGGTGGGCGTCGGGTTGTACGCGATGCTGTACCTGGGCATTCAGCAGATGTACTGGGTCTTCGACATCAATCCCGAACAGGCGGGGATCGACCAGTCCGTCCTGCTCGGGCGGCTCATGGGCACGCTGATCATGCTCCTGCTCATCCTGCTGCCCGTTATCGGGGCCCTGGTGGCGGTGGGGTGGCTGCTCGACAAGGTGACGCGCGGCGCGGTCAACCGGCTCGTCCAGGCCGTCAGGCGGCGGCCATGGATCGCGGCGGTCATCGCCGCCGCCTGGTGCGGGGTGACCTATCTCAGCACCTCCTATCTGTTCACCCTGGAGATCTCGCCGTTGCACGTGCTGGGCGCCCTGGTGCTCGGGATCCTGGCGTTCGTGGTGCCGTTCCGGCTGCTGCGCCGCAAGCCGGTCGGGCGGGCCGGGATGAAGGTGCTCGTGGGCGCCCTCACCGGCATCGGGCTGGGCATGCTCCTGCTCGTCGGGCTCGTCATGGGCGCGGGGGACGTGCGTAACACCGGGCAGGCCAATGACCTGCTGAACATGGTGGGGTTCCAGGACCAGTGGGTGGTGGTGAAGGACGGTGACGACAAGCCGCTGTACGACGGGCGCGACCTCATGCTGCTCGGCGAGAGCGACGGCACGTACGTCTTCTACGACTGCGACTACATGACCACCTTCCGTCGACCGGCCGAGTCGACGAACCTGGGGGACATCCGCCTCGATCCCGAGCGGGAGCCGGGCTACACCTGCGGGAGCCTGGTCAAGGACGAGGAGGCGGCCAAGCCCGAGAAGAGCTGACCCATCTGGCAGCCGGGGCAGGCTTCAGGCCGCCCCGGAGCCGCCGTTGCCCGTGAGGGCCGCGGTGAGAGCCTCCTGGAGCGTGCTGTGGACCGGCAGGTGCTCGCCTATCCGGGTCACCTCGACGATCCGGGCCGGCATGGGCTGCAGCGCCGCCAGGCGGACGCTGCCACCGTGCTGCCGGGAGAAGGTATAGGTGCTGAGCAGCAGCCGGAGCCCCGCGCTGTCCATGAAGTGCACCTCCGCGAGGTCGAACACGAGGTGGTCGCCGGGCCGCTGGCGGCATTCCCGGATGAAGGCGTCGAGCCTGTCCTCGTTCGTGGCGTCCAGCTCGCCGCCGACGGCGATCACCGTCGCGCCGGGCAGGTGCTGGCAGGCGTAGGTCAGCCAGGACATGGGGCGGTCCATTGGTCATGCATGGCAGCGACCAGACCCGGCTGCATAGGGGGATAGCTCGCCATGCCTGCACGATAGTCGTTTCGTGGCGGGATATCGCCTTACTGGCGACTGAATACCCGCCCTTTTCCGAACAGCAATTCGCCCGCTGTTTAGCTATTTATCCGTCCAAAGCAGTACCCAAGGTGGACCCAAACCTCGCGTAGAAGGTGTGGTTTTGCGAGGTTTGGGGGTATTCGTTCACTTTGAGCCCGGTCGGTGCGCCGCCGGGCGGACGGACGAGACTCGGGGGGATCGCCGTGGCCATGCAAACAGAGATCCGCAGCCTGCTCGGCAGCCGTGTCATCGGTGCGGACGGCGAGGAGATCGGAAAGGTGGGGCAGGTCTATCTCAACGACAGCACGGGCGAGCCCGAGTGGGTGACCGTACGCACGGGGCTTTTCGGGATGAGGCAGACATTCGTCCCGTTGATGAACGCCCGCCGGTCGGGAGAGGAGATCCGCGTTCCCTTCGACAAGGACACCATCAAGGACGCGCCCAACATCGACGTCGACGGCCGCCTCTCGCTGGAGGAAGAGGCCAGGCTCTACCGGCACTACGGCATCCGGCCCACGGGCGTGCCGTCGCAGCGCACGGCCGGGGCCGACATGGGGCGCGGCGGGAGCGATGAGGCGGCTCACGTACACATTCACAAGTACGTGGAGGTCGAGGAGGCCATGCGGCTCCAAGGGGACCAGACGGCGACGAGCCCCGTCGACTACCTGCGCAGCCTCCGCGGGAAGAAGCGGCCGGAGGTGGCCGGCCAGAACCGCGCTGAGCGGTTCGAGGCGGAGCGGCGCGAGCCGGATCGCATGCCGCTCGACAGCGGCGACTACTCGAACGAGCAGGACGAGGACGTTCCGCCCCCCTGACGGTGGCGCGGGCGAAAGCGCGCCGAGGCGACAGCCGCACGGTGAGCGGGCGGTTGAGCGGAAGGTTGAGCGAAGGCCCAGGCCGAAGAATCGGCCTGGGCCTTCGTCATGGCCGCCGGGCGACGGACGGGCAGGCGTTCGTCAGGGGACCGGCGGACGAGCGGCCGTCAGGAGACGGACAGGTTGGCGTTCGTCGGGAGACGGACAGGTAGCGTTCGTCACGAGACGGACGGGCAGGTGCTCGTCAGGAGACGGGCGGGTAGGCGTTCTGGAGCAGTTGGCGGAACTGGGCGGAGAACCACTGGCCGGACAGCGGCGCGTTGGGCAGCGCGCCCGTCAGGTTGTGGCCGTTGAGGTCGTTGCCGGTGTAGGTGGGGTCGCACATCCGGTCGAACTTCTTGCCCTCGTCGTTCGGGATGTCCGTGCTGGCGCCGTCCGACTCGCCGGGCGGCTTGACCCACACGTAGGCGTCCAGGCCGGAGTCGGGGTTGGCGGTCGGCCGCGCGCCGAGGCCCGCGCCGCTCTGGTTGCACCAGTTGCCGGCGTGGATGCGCCGGTCGATGCGTGACTCGTTGACGAAGGTGTTGACGTCCGTCGAGGTGCTCGGGCCGCTCGGGCGGGCACTTCCGCCCCAGCCGTTGCGCGAGGTGTCGATCAGCATGCCGAGCCCCTGCTTGAAGCCCTTGCCGATCAGCGCGGTGCGCAGGGCCTGGGCGAAGGACGTCTCGTCCACGTACCAGTTCCAGTCGATCCACTTGGACTGCCGGACCGAGGTGCCGTTCACCGTGGTGTTGATGTTGAAGTACAGCTCCTTGGTGACGGAGGTGTTCGCGGTGTTGACGATGAATCCGTCGACGCTGTCCACTCCGGCGGCGGCACCGGCGGCGGTGGAGTAGAAGAGGTTCACCGACGGGTTGAAGTTCGAGTCCCAGCCGAGCCACGCGTGGTGGGCGGCGTCGATGTAGGTGTAGACGTTCGACATCGCGTGCAGCTTGTTCAGCGCGTACTGGACGCCCTGGACGTAGGCGCCGGTGGAGTTGGCCTCGGCGCACTTGGGGAAGCTCAGGTTGGTGACCAGGTTGGGCAGCGAGTCGGGCTCGATGATCGTGACGATCCGCAGGTTCGCGTACTTCGAGTCGCTCATGATGGCGGCGATCGGGTCGATGTACTCGGTCTTGTAGCGGTTGAGCCCGTTCTCCGCGACGAGCAGTTCGCCGTTGGAGGCCAGCGCCGAGCAGTCGCGGTTGGGCAGGTCGTAGATGACGAACTGGACGGTCAGCGGCGCGGAGCCGTTGGCGGCGTCCTGGGTGACGGCCGCGTCCAGATGCGCCCGCAGGCCCATGACCGACGAGCTGCCGGCGATGGCGGCGATGCGGTCCAGCCACACGGCGGTGGAGGTGTTGGCCACCGCGGCACCGCCCGGCTCGGCCGCGGCCTTGGCCTTCCAGTCGGGGTTGACGTAGCCGGTGGCGCCCGCGTACGGGTTGTCGACGTGCCCGGGGGGCGGCGTGCCGTCGTCATCGGCCTCGGTGGCGGTGACCGTCCGGCTGGTCAGACCGCTGGAGGCGACGGTGAAGGTACGCGTGCCGTTGGTGCTGTCGGAGTCCTGGGCCGCGCTCAGGGTCACGGTCTGGGCGGTGTTCCAGTTGGCGGAGGTGAAGGTGAGCGAGCCGCCCGAGGTCACGGTGAGGTCGGCGTCGCCGCTGCCGGCCGTGGAGGTGACGGTCAGGTTCGCCGACGGCTGGATGGCCGGCTTGACCGTGTAGGTGGCGCTGCCGCCTTCGGGCACGGTCACCGCGGTCGGGGTCACGACCAGCGACTGCGTCTGCGTGGTGTCGTCGTCGACCTCGGTGGCGTTGACGGTGGCGGCGGTGACGCCGGTTCCGCCGACGCTGAAGGCCGCCGTGCCGTTGGTGGTGTCGGAGTCCTGGGCCGCCGCGAGGGTCACGGTCTGGGCGGTGTTCCAGTTGCTCGGGGTGAAGGTGAGCGAGCCGCCGGAGCTCACGGTCAGGTCCGTGTCGCCGCTGGTCCGGGTGGTGGCGACGGTCACGTTGGCGGTGGGCGCGGCCGACAGCTTGGCGGTGAAGGTCGCCGTGCCGCCCTCGTTGACGGACACCGAGCTCGCGGAGGTGACGACCGAGGGCGTCGTCGGATTGCCGCCGCCACAGGTCACGTTGTTGACGCTGAAGGAGGCCGGGTTCGGGTTGCTGCCGCTCCACGTGCCGTTGAAGCCGATGTTGGTCGAGGCGCCGGTGGCCAGGTTGCCGTTGTACGACAGGCTCTGCCCGGTGACGCGGGTCCCGGTCTGGCTCCAGTTGGCGCCCCAGCCGCTCGGGGTGTACTTCTGTCCGGCGGTGGGGAAGTCGAAGGCCAGCGTCCATGCGGTGAGGGGGTCGCCGAGGTTCTTGAGGGTGATGTTCGCGGTGAAGCCGCCCTGCCCCGGACTCGTCGTCCACGTGTTGGGCGTGTAGGAGACGTCACAGGCGACCGCGGCCTGTGCGGCCGTGGTCTGGCCGGCGACGAGCCCTAAGGTCGCCAGGCAGGCGGCGGTCGCGGTCACGGCCCATCTGCGCAGGCCGCGGTGGAGTTTCACGAGCAATCATCTCCAGGAGCTAGAGCTGATGTTTTGGGAGCGCTCCCATACTGAGCCGTGCTCACGGGTGTGTACAGGGTGCGGTGAAGAGCGGCTGCGCCGCCGACCCGGCATGCTCGCCGAATGTCGCGGAACGTCCATGAAACTTTCATGCCACGCAGCCAGGTGAGAGGAAATATGCGGGTCACCGGGACGGCATTCCGTTGACATCTCCATATGGCCACCCACAATCCATTTTGGGAGCGCTCCCACCCCCTACTCCCATGGAGACCTCGTGTCGTACACAATGCTCGCGCGCCTGAGAAGGCGGCTCGCACCGGCTTTTGGGCTTGTCCTCATAGCCGGGGTGACCACCGCGCTGACGGCCGCGCCCGCCAGCGCGGCCGTCGCCTGCGAGGTGACGTACACCACCAATGACTGGAGCCCCGGCTTCACCGCCAGCGTCACCATCAAGAACACCGGCGACCCGATCAACGGCTGGACGCTCGGCTTCAGCTTCCCCACGACCACGCAGAAGCTCACCCAGGGCTGGAGCGCCACCTGGGCGCAGAACAACCAGGCCGTCACCGCCAAGAGCCTCGACTGGAACGGCAACCTGGCCACCGGCGCCTCCACCAACATCGGCTTCAACGGCACCTTCACCGGCAGCAACCCGAAGCCCACCGCCTTCACCGTCAACGGCGTCACCTGCGGGGGCGCCGGCGTCAACAAGCCGCCGACCGTGGCGCTGACCTCGCCGAGCGCCGGGCAGACGTTCGCGGCGCCCGCCACGGTGCCGATCGCCGCGACCGCGGCGGACTCCGACGGCACGATCGCCAAGGTCGACTTCTACCAGGGCACCACGCTGCTGAACAGCGACACCACAGCCCCGTACGCCTACAGCTGGCCGAACGTGCCCGCGGGCAGCTACTCGATCACCGCCAGGGCCACCGACAACCTCGGCGCCACCACCACCTCCTCGCCCGTCGGGATCACCGTGACGGCCGACAACACGCCGGCGCTCGTGGTGAGCCCGACGAGCCTGGCCGTGCCGGAGAAGGGCACCGCGACGTTCGGCGTCCGGCTGTCGCGGGCGCCAACCGGCAACGTGACCGTCGCCACCGCGCGGACCAGCGGTGACACCGACCTCACGGTCAGCTCGGGCGCCAGCCTGACCTTCACCACCGCCAATTGGAACACCGCGCAGAACGTCACCCTGGCCGCCGCCGACGACACCGACACGACCGCCGGCTCGGCCACCTTCACGGTGAGCGCCAGTGGCTACAGCCCGATCACGGTCACCGCCACCGAGGCCGACGACGACCTGCCGGGTGGCGACAACGAGTACGTCAGGCGGTTCACCGAGCTCTACAACGAGCTGCACGACCCGGCCAACGGCTACTTCTCGCCCGAGGGCGTGCCGTACCACTCGCTGGAGACCCTCATGGTCGAGGCACCCGACCAGGGGCACGAGACCACGTCGGAGGCGTTCAGCTACTACCTGTGGCTGGAGGCGGTCTACGGGCAGATCACCGGTGACTGGGCCAAGTTCAACACCGCCTGGGCGACGATGGAGAAGTACATCATCCCGGCCACGGCCGACCAGCCGACCAACTCCTTCTACTCCCCGTCGAAGCCGGCCACGTACGCCCCCGAGTCCACCTCGATCAACAACTACCCGTCACCGCTGGACACCAGCGTGAGCGTGGGCACCGACCCGATCGCCAACGAGCTGAAGAGCGCTTACGGCACCGGCGACATCTACGGCATGCACTGGCTGCTGGACGTCGACAACACCTACGGCTTCGGCCGCTGCGGCGACGGCACCACCAAGCCCGCCTACATCAACACCTACCAGCGCGGCCCCGAGGAGTCGGTCTTCGAGACGATCCCGCAGCCGTCCTGCGACCAGTTCAAGTTCGGCGGACCCAACGGCTACCTCGACCTGTTCGTCAAGGACAACTCGTACGCCAAGCAGTGGAAGTACACCAACGCCCCCGACGCCGACGCGCGAGCCGTGCAGGCGGCGTACTGGGCGCAGACCTGGGCCAAGGCGCAGGGCAAGGAGTCGCAGATCTCGGGGTCGGTCGCCAAGGCCGCGAAGATGGGCGACTACCTGCGGTACGCGATGTACGACAAGTACTTCAAGAAGCCCGGCTGCACCAGCCCGTCCTGCGCGGCCGGCACCGGCAAGGACGCCTCCAACTACCTGCTGTCCTGGTATTACGCCTGGGGCGGCGCGACCGACACGAACGCAGGGTGGGCCTGGCGGATCGGCTCCAGCCACAACCACTCCGGCTACCAGAACCCGCTGGCCGCCTGGGCCCTGTCGAACGTCGCCGAGCTCAAGCCCAAGAGCTCGACCGGCGTCACCGACTGGAGCACCAGCCTGACCCGGCAGCTGCAGTTCTACACCTGGCTGCAGTCGGCCGAAGGCGCCATCGCCGGTGGCGCGACCAACAGCTGGGAAGGCCACTACGGGACGCCGCCGGCCGGTCTGCCCAAGTTCTTCGGCATGACCTATGACTGGCAGCCCGTCTACCACGACCCGCCGTCCAACCAGTGGTTCGGCTTCCAGGCGTGGACGATGGAGCGGGTGGCCGAGTACTACTACGCCACCGGCAACGCCAGTGCCAAGACGCTGCTCGACAAGTGGGTCACCTGGGCGCTGGCCAACACCACGGTCAACGCGGACGGCAGCTACCAGATCCCGTCCACGCTGCACTGGACCGGCCAGCCGGCGAGCGACTTCAGCTCCGCGAGCGGCATGCCCGCCGCCAACCCGGGCCTGCACGTGTCGATCGTGGACTACACGCAGGACGTCGGCGTCGCCGGCGCCTACGCCAAGGCCCTGATGTACTACGCCGCCAAGGCCAATAACACGGCGGCCAGGACCACGGCCAAGGCGCTGCTCGACGGCGTCTGGAAGTACCGCGACGCCAAGGGCGTGTCGGTGCCGGAGACCAAGACGGACTACAAGCGCCTCGCCGACCCGGTCTACGTCCCGCCGGGCTGGAGCGGCACCATGCCGAACGGCGACCCGATCAACTCCAGCTCGACGTTCCTGTCGATCAGGTCCTTCTACAAGAACGACCCCGACTACGCGAGGGTCGACGCCTTCATCAAGGGCACGGGCCCGGCGCCGGTCTTCAACTATCACCGGTTCTGGGCGCAGGTGGACGTAGCCGTCGCCCTGGCCGAGTACGGACGGCTCTTCCCCTGATCCGTCCCGCATGATCGCCCCGCCCCGCCGCGTCCTGCCACGTCGGCGGGGCGGGTCACCATCGAAAGGCCGCCCATGAGAACCCGGCTCGCGGCGCTCGCCGCGCTGTTGCTCCCGCTGCTCTTCCTCCCGGCGCCCGCGCACGCCGCCACCGGCCTTCATGTGAGCGGTACGAAGATCCTCGAAGCGAACGGCCAGGAGTTCGTCATGCGCGGCACCAGCCACGCGCACACCTGGTACCCCACCCAGACCAAGGCGTTCGCCGACATCAAGTCGCTGGGCGCCAACACCGTCCGGGTGGTGCTCAGCGGCGGCCGCTGGACCGCCAACAGCGCCTCCGACGTGGCCGACGTCGTCGCCCGCTGCAAGGCCAACCGGCTGATCTGCGTCCTGGAGAACCACGACACCACCGGGTACGGCGAGCAGAGCGGCGCCTACACCCTCGACCAGGCGGCCGACTACTGGATCAGCGTCAAGAGCGCCCTGGTCGGCCAGGAGAACTACGTCATCGTCAACATCGGCAACGAGCCGGTCGGCAACAACGCCGTCACCCCTGACTGGACCACCGCCACCGCCAACGCGGTCAAGAAGCTGCGCGCCAACGGCTTCGAGCACGCGCTCATGGTGGACGCGCCCAACTGGGGTCAGGACTGGCAGAACGTCATGCGCACCACCGCGCGGACCGTCTTCGACGCCGACCCCGCCAAGAACACGATCTTCTCGGTGCACATGTACGGCGTGTACGACACGGCCGCTGAGATCACGACTTATCTGGACGCGTTCAGGACCGCCGGGCTGCCGCTGGTGATCGGTGAGTTCGGCTTCAACCACTCCGACGGCGACCCGGACGAGGACACGATCATGGCCCAGTCCGTGAGCCGGGGCCTCGGCTACCTGGGCTGGTCGTGGAGCGGCAACGGCGGCGGCGTCGAGTACCTCGACCAGGTCACCAACTTCGATGTCAACCAGCTCACCTCATGGGGTCAGCGGCTCTTCAACGGCGCCAACGGCATCGCCGCCACCGCGCGTGAGGCGTCGGTGTACGGCGGCGGCACCCCCGACCCGACCCCGCCCAGCGTGCCCGGCACCCCGGTCGCCTCCGGCGTCACCTCGACGGGGGCCACGCTGAGCTGGACCGCCTCCACCGACAACGTGCGCGTGACCGGATATGACGTCTACCGGGCGCCGAGCACGCTGCTCGGCCAGTCGGCGACCAACTCGATCACGCTGAGCGGGCTGACCCCCGCGACCGCCTACCAGGTCTACGTCAAGGCCAGGGACGCGGCGGGCAACGTCTCGGGGCAGTCGGGCCAGGTCACCTTCACCACCCTCAGCGGTGGTGGCGGCGGGGGCTGCACGGCCGTCGCGACCGTACAGACCCAGTGGAGCAGCGGGTACGTCGTGCAGCCCGTGACCGTGACCAACACCAGCGGCGCGGCCAGGACCAGCTGGACGGTGACGTTCACGCTGCCCGCCGGGCACGTGCTCACCGGCTCCTGGAACGCCGCGGTGACGGTGAGCGGGCAGACGGTGACGGCCAAGAACCTGAGCTACAACGGCGCGCTCGGGCCGAACGCGAGCACCGCCTTCGGCTTCCAGGCCAGCCGGCCGAACGGCCAGATCACCGTGCCGTCCGGCTACACCTGCGCGAACTGAACCCCGGACCGGCCGGTGTGGCGAACCTCGCCATATCGGCCGGTCAACGCCGCGAAGCGGCCCGGTGTACGAGCTGGCCGTCTATCCGGCCGGTCGATGAGGAGGTGGTGCCGACAACCGTCACTGGTGCAACCGTTCCATGACACCATCCCGCCCGGATGGCGTGGCCGCGGCCGGCCGCGAGACCTCCCCCTCCTGCCGGCCGCGTCCGCATGCCAGGCGGCGCCGCTCGGGTCGAGCGCCGCTCGGGTCGAGCACCGCTCGCTTCGAGCATCACTCGGCCGAGCGCCACTCATCGGGCGCCACCAGGTCATCGGGCCGTCACCAGGGCGAACCTCTGACGGGCCGCCTCGATCGCGTCCTCGTCGGCGAACTCGCCGAACGCCTCCTCCTGATACCGCTGGGGTATCACCTGCCGGACCCGCTCGGGGTAACCGGCGCCCGGCGTGGGCACCCGTACCAGAGGTGGATCGCCGAGCCGGACGGCGATCGGGCCCGAGGCGCGCACCGAGACGGCCCACCCGGCGCCCGGACCGGTGATGGCGCACATGTGGCGGGCGTAGACCCACTTCACCTGGGCCGTCGTGGTCGCGGTCGGCGGGTCGAAGCCGAACGGGTCGACCGCGCACACGACCCGGCCGGCCTGCTCGCCGAACTCGTGCCCGTGGTCGTGGTGCTCGGCCGGGGTGGATCTCTCAAGGATGTCCGTGACCTGGGCGGCGAGCTGATCGCGCAGGTCCGATCGCCCCGCCTGGTGCAGGCCCACGAACAGCGCCGCACCGGCGACGGGGATCAGGGCCACGACGGCGATCGCCGCGGCCCTTCTGGTCCTCAACTCTTCCGGAATGCGCATGACCTACGGGCTGGTGCAGGTCAGCGTGGGTGCGGGGCTGGGGGCGGTGCCCGTGGCGTTGAATCCGAACGAGGTGGTCGCGTTCGGCGCGAGCTGCCCGTTGTAGGTGGCGTTCTTGACCGAGACGTTGGGCGGCTGCGCGCTCAGCACGCCGTTCCATGGCGATCCGTCGAGGCCCTGCCCGCCGCTGAAGGTCCACTTGACCGTCCAGCCGTTGAGCGCGGTGGTGCCGTTGTTCTTGACCGTCACGTCGGCCTGGAAGTGTCCTGGCCAGCCGGGGTTGTCGGTCGCGTGCCAGGTGGCGGAGCAGGCGCCGGGCGTTGGGGGAGTCGGGGTGACAGTGGGGTCGGGCGTGCTGTCGCCGTTGGGTCCGACACCGGTGACCTCGCCGTGGCCGCCGTCGAAGACGACGTCGGAGCAGCTGAAGAAGTTCTCGGCGCTGTCGGAGCGGATCCAGTCGACGTAGATCATGTGCCGCCCGCTCTTGCCGGACGGGAGCTGGACGTTCCAGTAGTAGTAGTTGAGCGCGCCGGGCCCACCGGTGGCCGGCGGGTTGGTGACGCTGCCGAACGACTCCAGGTCGGACCACTTGAGCGGGGCGTTCGGGTTCCAGCCGTTCTTGGTGACGTAGTAGACGAACGTGCCGGGGTGCTGGGCCCAGTTGCTGTGCCACATCTGGATGCTCGCGCCCGAGGTCAGGTGGGTCTGCGGCCAGTCGGAGCGGACGGCGTTGTAGGCGGTGAAGTCGTACGGGCCGCCGGTGCCGCCGCTGCAGAGCTGCCCGTCGGGGATGAAGCCGCTGGTACGGCCGCCGGCGTCGGAGCGCAGCACGGCGAACCAGTTGTACAGCGGCGTGGCGCCGCTCTGCGCGACGGCCGCAGCGCAGGCCGGGTTGTAGGGGATGATCTGCCCGTTGTCCCGCAGACCGTCCTTCCAGCACAGGTAGGTACGGGCACCGGGGAACATCGTGACGCCATGCGCCTGCGCCTGGGGAGCCACCAGGGCGGAGGCGAGCAATGTCGCCACCAGCGCGGCGGCGAAGGCCACCGACCGGATGAATCTCATGGGGATTCCCTTGTTCGTGCGACAGAGATCCCGCCCACGACCTGCCCGCCCGGCAGCTAGACGGATTGAACCACGCGCCGACCCGGCCGACAACGCGCCGTGAAACTTTCACCCCGTCCCGGTCAGGGTTTGCCTGGTCGCTCGCCTCACTGCGGGCGCCGGCACGGACGCGCGCTTGCCGGGAGACCACGTCGGCCATGATGCTGCGTTGTGGGAGCGCTCCCAAACCTCCTTGTCAGAGAAGCGGGAGCAACATGCCATGAGGCGCGTGCACATCAACCTGATCATCGCGGCGATCGGCTCGATCCTCGCCGCGGGACTGTTCGCCGTTCCGGCCCAGGCCGCCCCGGTGATCTGCGGGAAGATAGATTCCACCAGCATCCAGGGCAACAAGTACATCGTCCAGAACAACATCTGGGGAGCCGACACGGCGCAGTGCATCGACGTCGACCAGGCCGCCGCCGGCTTCACGATCACCCAGGCGGCGCACAACAAGCCGACCAACGGAGCGCCCGCCTCCTACCCGTCGATCTTCGCGGGCTGCCACTACACCCTCTGTACGACCGGCAGCGGCCTGCCCATGCGGGCCGACGCGAGCGGCTTCGGCAACCTGCGCACCAGCGTCAGGATGAGCTACCCGAGCGCGGGCGTCTGGGACGCGGCCTATGACATCTGGTTCGATCCGACCCCGCGCACCGACGGGCAGAACACCGGCGCCGAGATCATGGTCTGGCTCAACAAGCAGGGCTCCATCCAGCCGGTCGGCTCGCCCGTCGGCACGGTGAGCCTGGCGGGCGGCACCTGGCAGGTCTGGTTCGGCAACACCGGCTGGAACGTGATCTCCTACGTCCGCACCTCGGCCACCTCCTCGCTGGACTTCGCCATCGACACCTTCCTCGCCGACGCGATCAGCCGCGGGTACGCCCAGCGGTCGTGGTACCTCACCAGCGTGCAGGCCGGGTTCGAGCCCTGGGTCGGCGGGACGGGGCTGGCCGTCAACGCCTTCTCGTACACCACCTCGGGAGGCGGCACCGACACGACGCCGCCGACCACGCCGTCCGGCCTGACGGCCTCGGGCACCACGTCGAGCGGCACGAACCTGTCGTGGACCGCCTCCACCGACTCAGGTGGCAGCGGGCTGGCCGGGTACGACATCCTGCGGGCGACCGGTACTGGCTCCTTCGCCCAGGTCGGCACGAGCACCACCACCTCGTACGCCGACAGCGGCCTGAGCGCCGCCACCACCTACCGCTACCAGGTCCGCGCCCGGGACGGCGCGGGCAACCTGTCACCGGTGTCGAACACGGTCAGCGTGACCACCTCGACCGGCGGCGGGGGCGGCGGCTGCTCGGCCGTCGGGACCGTACAGAACGCCTGGAGCAACGGCTACGTCGTGCAGCCCGTGACCGTGACCAACACCGGCACCGCCACCAAGAACGGCTGGACGGTCACCTTCACGCTGCCCGCCGGTCACACCGTCACGGGCTCCTGGAACGCGACCCTATCGGTCAGCGGGCAGACCGTGACGGCCAGGAACCTGTCGCACAACGGCACCCTGGCGCCTGGCGGGAGCACCACGTTCGGCTTCCAGGCGAGCCGGCCCAACGGCAACACCCAGGCGCCGTCGGGGTACAGCTGCAGCTGACCGCGCATCGCAGCTGACGGCGCATCGCGGCTGACCGCGCATGAGGCGGGCGCCCGCGCGTGAGGCGGGCGCCTGCGCGTGAGGTGCGCGCCTGCGCGTGAGGTGCATGGCCTCGTGTGAGGGGCGGTGGCCGCGCGTGAGGGGTGCGGTCCGGCCGTACCCCTCACCGAGGGCCCAGCGCGGTGGCGATCCGCTCACACCGTCGCGGAGCGGCCGGGTGCGAATTGCCGGATATTGGCCTCGGTGACACCGTCAGCGAGGAGATCGCCCAGAGCCTCGCCGACCGCCGGCGCGTACTTGAATCCTCCACCGGAGAATCCGACGGCGACCGCGACGTGCGCGGCGCCCGGGAGCAGCCCGACGGCGGGCCGGCCGTCCCCCGTGTACGACTCCACGTGCACCGAGGTCTGCACAGGACGCGGGTTGAGCCGGGGCAGCCAGCGCCCGACGACCTCGCGGACCTCCGCCATGTGCTCGGCGGTGAGGTGGGGATCCGGGCGCGCCGGGTCGGCCACCTCCGGGTGTGGGCGGGTCTTCACGCCGATCTTGACCGTGGCGCCGTCCAGGCTGGGAAAGCCGTAGACGGAGGCGCCGTCCGGCAGGCCGGCCCGTTCGAAGACCGGAAAGCGTTCCGCGCTGTACAGCGATGGGTCGTCCGGTACGAACCAGGTCTGCGCCAGCCGGCGGGCGGTCAGCCCGGCCACCCCGATCGCCGCCCGCAGCCCGTCCGGCAGCAGCGTGGCCGCCCAGGCGCCGGGGGCCAGGACCACCGCGTCGAACGTCTCGCTGCGAGCGCTTCCTCCCGTACCACGGTAGGTCAGCTCGACCGTGTCGGACCTTACGTCGATGTCGAGGATCTCGGTGTCATGGTGCACCGTCGCCCCGAGCGTCGTGGCCTGTTCGATCGCGGCGAGGATGGCCGGCTCAGGACGGAGAAAGCCGGTCGCGGAGTCATGGACGGCGATGTCCTCGTCGTCGACGGCGTGCTGGGGGAAGCGGTGCCGCAGATCTCGCGCGTCGAAGATGCGGTGAGCCAGCCCCCACTTCTCGCAGCTGGCCACGGCCTGCCGGACGGAGGTGCGGTCCGCAGGACCGAGGATCAGTCCTCCGGTCTGCTCAAGCAGATGTCGTCCGGTCAATTCCTCCAGCCGGCGCCACAGCCGCTCGGCCCGGAGCACCAGCGGCGGCAGGTCCGGGTCTCCCATGCTGATGACCGCGAACCGGCGGCTCTGCCCGCCGGAGGCCCCGCGGTGGTGCGGGACGCCCCAGCGATCGAAGGCATGCACGTCCAGGCCGCGCTCGGCCAGCTGCCAGGCGGCCATGCTGCCCACCGCTCCGGCCCCGATGACCGCCGCTCTCCTTCGAGCGGTCATGAGGCCAGCGCCGGAGCGGCGAGGTACTTGAGGTTCTGGTACTCGGTGAGCCCTTCGGCGCCGCCCTCCCGGCCGAGCCCGGACTCCTTGATCCCGCCGAACGGCGCGGCCACGTGGGACAGCAGCCCCCGGTTGATGCCGACCATGCCACTGTCCAACCGGCCCGCGACCCGCGCGATCCGGTCGCTGTCACGCGCCACCAGGTAGGCCGCGAGCCCGAACGGAGTGTCGTTGGCCAGCGCCACCCCCTCGTCCTCCGTCCTGAACCGGCGGATGCCCGCGACCGGGGCGAAGACCTCCTCCTGCTGCAGGAGAGCGTCGGCGCTGAGATGGTCGAGCACCACCGGGGCGAACCAGCTGCCGGGTCCGCCGGGTACGCCGCAACGCCCCAGAACGGTCGCCCCCTTCGAGACGGCGTCGTCGACCAGCCGGTCGGCCTTGGCCACCGCACGGTCATCGATGAGCGGACCGAGGTCGACGTCCGAGGTGCCCAGCCCGACCCTGATCGCGGTGAGGGCCTCGGTGAGACGGGCCGCGAACTCGTCGGCCACCGGTTCCTGGACCAGGAACCGGTTGGCCGCCACGCACGACTGACCCCCCAGGCGCATCTTGGCGATGACCGCCTCACGGACCGCGAGGTCGAGGTCGGCGTCGTCGAAGACCAGGAACGGGGCGTTGCCGCCGAGTTCCATCGACGTACGCAGCACGTTCGCGCCGGCCTGCCGCAGCAGCAGCTTCCCGACGGGGGTGGACCCGGTGAAGGACACCTTCCGCAGTCGTGGGTCGGCGATGAGGGCGCCGCAGACCGCCCCTGGATCCGTGGTGGTGACCACGGTGAGGACTCCTGCCGGGACCCCCGCGTCCTCGGCTAGCCGCGCGAAGGCCAGCGAGGTCAGCGGGGTGAGCTCCGCCGGTTTCAGCACGACCGTGCAGCCGGCGGCCAGGGCGGGCGCGACCTTGCGGGTGGCCATCGCCAGCGGCACGTTCCACGGGGTGATGAGCAGACAGGGGCCGACCGGGCGCGGGACGGTGACGATGTGCCAGCCGCCGTCGGGGGTCGGGGTGCTCCGGCCGGAGCTGCGGACCGCCTCCTCGGCGTACCAGCGGATGTACTCGGCGGCGTAGCGGACCTCGCCGCGGGACTCGGAGAGGGTCTTGCCGACCTCCAGGGTGATGAGGGCCGCCAGGCGGTCCTCATCGGCGAGCATCGCCTGGTAGAGCCGGTGCAGAATGTCGGCCCGCCGCCGGGTCGGGGTGGCCGCCCAGGCGGGGAACGCCTCGCTCGCCGCGGTGAGCGCGAGCAGGCCGTCAGCCGGTTCGCAGTCGGCGACGGCGGCGACCGGCCGGCCGAGCGCGGGATCGGCGACGTCGAAGGTCCGCCCGGAGCGCGGCGCCGTCCACTCGGCGCTCAGGAAGCCACTGGGCAGCGACGCGGCCGCGGTCTGCGTGAGTTCGCGGTGCCGGGCGAGGTCCGCCGACGCCGGCGTGGGCTCAGGCGGATTCGAGGGCACGGGCACGGTCGAGAGCGGACTTGAGGACGTCAGCGGCACGGGAGATCTCCTCGGCGGTGATGACGAACGGGGGACTGACGTGCAGGGAGTTGTCGGCCAGCAGCCGGGTCAGTACGCCCTGCTCCCGCGCGGCGCGCAGCACGGGGCGCGCGTCGACGTCGGGGGCGAGCTGGACGGCCGCGAGCAGGCCGACCCCGGCCCGGACGTCGACGACGGCTCCGTGGTCGACCAGCGGGGCGAGGGCCTGGGCCAGGACGGGTTCGAGGTCCAGGACGCGCTCCAGCAGACCTTCCTCCTCAAGGATGCTCAGGTTCGCCTCGGCGGCGACACAGGCCGCGGCGTGGCCCGAGTACGTCAGGCCGTGGCGGAAGGTCGGGGCGTCGGAGGTTTCGGCGAAGAAGGGCTCCCAGACGCGCCGGGCCACCAGCACGCCGCCCAGCGGCAGGTAGCCGGAGGTGATGCCCTTGGCCATGGTGAGGAGGTCCGGCTCGATGCCGAAGCGCTGACAGGCGAACCACTGCCCGACCCGTCCGAAGCCGGTGATGACCTCGTCGGCGATGAGCAGGATGTCCAGGCGGCGGCACAGCTCGGCCAGCCCGGTGAGGTAGCCGGGCGCGGGCAGCAGCACTCCTCCGGTGCCGATGATCGGTTCGGCGATGAGGGCGGCGATGTTGTCGGGTCCGAGCCGGAGGAGCTCCGCCTCGGTGGCGGCCAGGTCGTCCCATGGCACGCGGGCGGTCTCGGGGATCAGCGAGTCGCTGCCGTACCCGTCGCGGTTGCTCTGGATGCCCGTGATGCTGGTCCCGAACCCGTGCAGGCCGTGGTAGGCGTGTTCGCGGGAGACGATGACGCGCTTGCCGGGCCGCCCGGCCACCTGCCAGTGCCGGCGCGCGAGCTTGCAGGCGGTGTCGACGGAGTCAGAGCCGCCGCTGGTGAGGAAGACCTTCGCGTCGGGGATGGGACTCAGCGCGGCCAGGCGCTCGGCGAGCCGGATGGCGGGGCGGTTGGCCATGCCCTGGAACAGGTGGTAGGTCTCCAGGTCGGTCAGCTGCTGACGCACGGCGTCGGCGATGCGGGCTCGGCCGTGTCCGATGTTGGCGTGCCACAGGCCGGCCGGCAGGTCGAGCAGGTCCTGGCCGTCCTCGGTACGTATCCAGGCTCCCTGCCCCGACGCGATGACGGTGCGGGTTTCCTCGATGGTGGACATCGCGGTCTGCGGATGCCACAGGCTGGTGCTGGTCAAGAAAGGCTCCTCATCACGTCGGGGGGAGTGCTGCCGATGGTGGCGGGAACGGCGTGGGTCAGGCGGCGGCCACGACGTCCTCGACGACCTCGGCGTGGATGTGCAGCATCCGGGCCACCAGGCCGTTGCCGCGAGTGAACTTCAGGTCCTCCGGCGCCACGGCGTCGTCCGCGCCGGTGAAGAACGCGGCACCCTGGTCCATCGACTTGTCGGACTTGTCATCGGGGTAGAGCGGGTTGATCGTGTTCTCGATCTTCGGCCACAGGGCTCGGGCGGCCTCGGTGCTCTCGAACTCCAGCGTCATCACCAGCGTGTTCGAGATGAGCTCGCCCGCGCACTCGCGCAGAACCGAGCCCCCGAGGTATCCGGGGTGGCCCTCCAGGCCGCGCAGCCAGTCGATGAGGCTGGTGCGGGCCTGGTCGACCTTGGTGGGCTCGGCAACGAAGATGAAGACGTCACGACGCTTGGACATGGTGTTCTCCTGTCTCGCCAGTGCGGTGGGGATGGCATGGGGACCGCGCGGCAGTCACCGCGAGGAGCGCGGCAGGTCGTAGAAGACCGCGCCGGTGGCTCCGTTCGAGTCGTCGTGGATGAGCCGGGCGCCGAAGGACTCCCAGAAGGCGACGGCGCCCGGGGAGTGCTGGTAGGTGTGCAGAGCGATGGCCTCGTAGTGCCCCTCCCGGTCCGCGCGGTCGAGAACCGCGTGGACCAGGGCTCTGGCGATGCCGCGGCGGCGGGCTTCCTTGCGGACGTAGACGCGTACGAGCTGGCCGTGCCGGCCGTCCTCGTACCGGTCGACGACGTGTTGTGGGGTGAGTCCGGGCTTCAGCCGTCCGCTGCGGATCCCGCCCGTGGCCAGGACCTCATCCGTGCTGTCGTCGGTCACCACCAGGAGGAAGGGGCCGGCTCCGGGGGCGTAGTGGGTCAGCGGGTCGTCGACGTCGGCGTGGATCCGCGGGTCGTAGGCGTCGCCGAAGTCCTCGGCGATGCTGCGTCGCATCACCGACTGCGCGCCGGCCAGGGTGCGCTCACTCAGCGGGTGGATCGACCATCCCGTCGAGCCGTTCACGGGTGTCACCGCGCGCTCTGCGTGGCGAGCTTGGCCCGGTAGGCCTCCCGGGCCTCCTTCGAGGCGTGGTGGTCGGACAACTCGTGGAGGTCGTCGGGGACCACGCCGTCGAAGGCGGGGTGGACGTGGACGGTGACCCGGTCGAGGTTGCCGACCGCGTGCATCAGGGAGTGCTGCACGTCCTCGGCCACGCGGTGGGCCTCGATGATGCTCAGCCGGGCGTCGACGCCGATCTCGGCGTCTCCCTCCATGCGGTGACCGGACCAGCGGGCGCGCACGCCGCCGACGGTCTCGACGCCGACGACGCCGGCGATGGTGCTGCGCATCCGGTCGATCGTCGCCGGCTCCACACCGTCCATGAGACGGCGGACGATGATGACCAGGGAGTTGATCAGGATGCCGGTGATCGCCAGGGCGATGAGCAGGCCGACGATGGCGTCGGCGCGGTCGAACCCGAGCCACACGCCGATCACGCCGGCGACGACGGCGATCGAGGTGTAGCCATCGGCGCGGGCGTGCTGGCCCTCGGCGATCAGCGCCGCGGATCCGATGCGACGGCCGGCCCGGATGCGGTACACAGCCACCACCTCGTTTCCGAGGAAGCCGACGATCCCGGCGGCGAAGACCCACCACAGGTTGGTCGGCGGGTGCGGGTTGAGCAGCGCGTCGATCGACTCCCAGATGATCAGCCCGATCGAGGCGACGATGACCAGGGAGATGAACAACCCGACCAGGTCCTCGGCGCGCCGGTAACCGTAGGAGTACTTCTTCGTCGCCGCGCGCCGGCCCAGCCGGAAGGCGATGATCAGCGGGATCGTGGTCGCCGCGTGTCCCAGGTTGTGGATGGTGTCGGCCAGCAGGGCGATCGACCCGGACATCGCGACGATGACCATCTGCCCGATCGCGGTGGCCATCATCCCGGCCAGCCCGATCCAGGCCGTGCGGATCCCGTCTTTGGCCGACTCCTCGGCGGTCTGGATCGCTTCGTTGGCGTCGTGGGCGTGGGGGACCACCGTGTGCTTGATCCGCGCCCACAGGCCGTTCCCGTGGTCGTGGCCCTCGTCGTGGCCATGCCCGTGCCCATGCCCATGCCCGTGCCCGGTGATGGCCGACGCCTCTGCCGCGTGGTGGCCGGTCGCGTGGTGATCGGCCGCGTGGTCATCGTGGGCGTGATCGGAGTGGTCGTGCCCGTGGTCGTTCCCGGTGGCGGGCGCGTCGTCGTGGGGGTGGCCGTGACCGTGACCATGGCCGTGTCCGTGATCGTCTGGGGTCGTGGAAGCTCGCATCGGGAGTCCGTTCGTGCCGGCGGAGGGGGGAGTCGCGGGGCCGGGAGAGAGTCGGCCGGCTACCGAGTGGCGCCTGCCGCGTCACCACATCTTGTGCACAACCGCCAGCGGCGGTCAACTGTTGTCAACAATCTTCCGGTGGCCTGAAGGGAAACTCCGGCGGCGAAAGTCAGCGCCACGACCTGGAAATAGTCGTCCAACCCGGCTTATGAAGATCAAAGAAAGGCCGGGAAACGTACTCGTTACAAGCAGGCGACTCGAAATTGTTGACAACAGAGAATCGGGTCCTTAGCGTTCCAGACACCACGCTGGCTGCCCGCCTCGGACGGCTCGCACCGGGCGTGATATCTCGCCGCTTCGCCGCCTGCCCAGTCGCACCGACGGGCTCCGGCCCTCACCGGACCGACCACCGACGCTCCTGCCCCCACCGGACATACCACCACCGGAGGAACTGCTCGTGGACCTGACCAGTGTGCGCCCCAAATACCTCACTTTCGATTGCTACGGGACGCTGACCAGCTTCGACCTCAACCTCACCGTCAAGCCGCTGGTCGCCGACCGGATCTCCGAGGAGGACATGCCGGTCTTCCTCAAGGACTACCGCGCGTACCGGATGGACGAGGTGCTCGGCGAGTTCAAGCTCTACCCCGACGTGCTCAAGGACTCCTTCAAGCGCACCTGCGAACGCTGGGGCATCGGCTACCGCCCCTCCGACGGCGAGGCCATCGTGGCCTGCGTACCGACCTGGGGTCCCCACGCGGACGTTCCCGCGAGCCTGGCCAAGCTCGCCGACGCCTACCCTCTGGTGATCTTCTCCAACGCCGTCGACGAGCCGTTGCGGCACAACGTCGAGCAGCTCGGCGCCCCCTTTCACAAGGTGTTCACCGCCGAGCAGGCCAGGGCGTACAAACCGCGCTACCAGGCCTTCGAGTACATGCTCGACCAGCTGGGCTGCGAACGCGACGAGATCGTCCACGTCTCCTCGCACATCTGGTACGACCTGATCCCCGCCCACGAGCTGCGGATCCCGCACAAGATCTACGTCAACCGCGGCTACGACCCCTCGACGCCCTTCTACCAGTACGCCGAAACCGCCGACCTGTCCGGCGTCCCTGCCGTTCTGGGTCTGTGAAGTCCGCGAGGAGGCTGTCGTGAAGCTGACCAGCTACTGGCTCGACACCGCCGAACCGGCCGGCGACTTCCGCCGCACCGAGCTCCCTGCGAACGTCGATGTCGCGGTCATCGGTGCCGGGTTGACCGGGCTGTCCGCCGCGCTGCATCTCGCTCGCGGCGGTGCCAGTGTCGCCGTGCTGGAGTCCCACACCGTGGGCTGGGGAGCCTCCGGCCGCAACGGCGGCATGGCCACGACCGGCCTGGCCATCTCGCTTCCCGCCGCGGTCAAGCGCTACGGCCCTGAGCGTGCGGCCATGATGTTCACCGCTTACGACAACGCGATCGACACCGTAGAGAAGATCGTCACCGAGGAGCGGATCGACTGCCACTTCGAGCGGTCGGGAAAGCTCACCCTGGCCGCCAAACCGGCGCACTACGCCGCTTTGGAGCGTTCGGCGCGGGTGATCGAGAAACTCGTCGGCCGCACGGTTCAGCTGGTCCCCCGCGGCCGCATGCGGGACGAGCTCGGCAGCGACCGCTACTACGGTGCGCAGGTCGACCCGAACGGGGCGGGCGCCCACGTGGGGAAGCTGGTCATGGGGCTGGCCCGTGCCGCGGTCGGTCACGGGGCCCTGATAGCGGAGAACGCCGCGGTAACCGGCGTCCGCCGCGGCGGCCGGGGGCACCAGGTGCAGACCACCCGTGGCGCCCTGACCGCCTCCGACGTGCTCATCGCCACCAGCGGCTACACCGGGAAACTGACCCCGTGGCTGCGCCGCCGCATCGTGCCGGTGGGCAGTTTCATCGTCGTCACCGAACCCCTGCCGGACGACCTCGTCGCCCAGCTCATGCCGCACCGGCGGATGGCGTCTGACACCAAGAACCTGCTGTACTACTTCCGTCCCACACCGGACAACCGGCTGCTGTTCGGCGGGCGGGCCCGGTTCGCCCTGTCGGACGCCCAGTCGGACCTCAAAAGCGGGGAGATCCTGCGCAAGGCCGTCACCGAGGTGTTCCCGCAGCTGCGGGACGTCCGGCTGGACTACTGCTGGGGCGGCCTGGTCGACATGACGATGGATCAGATGGTCCACGCCGGCGTACGCGACGGGATGCACTACTCCGTCGGCTACAGCGGCCACGGGGTCCAGATGGCCACCCACATGGGCAAGGTCATGGCCGAGGTCATCGGCGGCGACTCCACGGCCAACCCGTGGCAGGGCCTGGCGTTCCCGCCGGTTCCCGGTCACTTCGGGCCGCCGTGGTTCCTGCCGGCCGCCGGGGCGTTCTACCGCGCACTCGACGCCGTGCGCTGATCGATCCGAGAACGTGTGACGACCCGGAGGTATCCCGAGTGTTGTACATGCTGAGGCGGTTCGCCGTCCTCGTGACGACCCTGCTGGTCGCCTCTTTCCTGGTGTTCCTCATCCCCTACGTCACCTCCGGGGATCCGGCCGCGCGGATCCTGCGCGCCCGGGTGGGCGACCTGGTCCAGGACCCGGCGACGCTGGCCCGCCTCCGGCTCGAGTACGGGCTGGACCGGCCGCTGCTCCAGCAGTACCTGTCCTGGCTGGGCTCGGCACTGCAGGGCGATCTCGGCCGGTCGTTCACCAACGGCACGGAGGTTCTTCCTCAGCTGATGCGGGCGTTGTCGGTCACCGCCTCGATCGCCGTTCTCGCGCTCCTGCTCGCCCTGTTGGTCGCGGTTCCGCTGGGAGCCCTCTGCGCGATACGGCGTGGAACCAAGCTCGACGGGGCGATCACCGGCATCACGCAGGCTTTCGTGGCCGTCCCGGAGTACTGGCTCGCCCCGGTCCTGGTGCTGGTGTTCGCCCTGCAGCTCGGCGTGCTGCCCTCCTCCGGCTGGCAGGGGCCGTCGTCGCTGGTGCTTCCCTGCCTGACCCTGGCGTTGCGGCCGATGAGCTACTTCACCCAGGTCGCCCGCTCGTCGATGGTCGAGGTACTCGAGGCGCCCTACATCACCGCCGCCCGCGGTCGCGGGCTGAGCTTCGCCCAGACCATGCTGCGTCACGGGCTGCGCAATTCCGTCCTGCCGGTCCTGACCCTGTTCGCGGTCTGGCTGGCCGGCCTGCTCGGCGGGTCCGTCGTCGTCGAGGTGATCTTCGCTGTGCCCGGAGTGGGGCGGCAGATGTACGACGCGGTCATCAACAACGACGTCCCGCTCATCCAGGGTGGGGTCGTGGCGGTCGTCGGCCTGGCCGTGATCATCACCAGCCTCACCGATGTGCTTTACACCGTCATCAACCCGACTGCGAGGGCGAGCCGTGTCCGTGCTTAACGTCTTCGGCGACAACACCCGTCGCGACGATTCCGGCGCTGAGCATCCGCCGTCACCGGCCGGAACCACCACCGCCCCGGCCCGCCGGGGGCGCGGAAGCTGCCCACCGGCGTTGCTGGCCGGGTCCATCATGTTCGGTGTGATCGCCCTGCTTCTGCTGCTGGCACCGTGGCTGTCGCCCTATCCGCCGGCTCAGCAGAACCTCGCCGCCCGTCTGGAAGGCATCTCCGCCGCCCACCTGCTGGGCACCGACCACCTGGGCCGTGACGTGCTCAGCAGACTGCTGGACGGGGGCCGGTTCTCTCTCGCCGTCGCCTCGGTCACGCTGGTGATCTGCGCCGTCACCGGCACTCTCGTGGGGTTCCTCGCCGCACGGCGGGGCGGCCTGCTCGACACCCTCGTCATGCGCGTCACCGACATCCTGCTGGCCTTTCCCGAGATGGTGGTCGCGCTCTTCCTCGTCGCGGTCCTCGGCACCGGTAACCTGACGCTGCTGCTCGCCCTGACCATCGGCGGGTGGACCCCGTTCTGCCGGCTGGCCCGTGGTGTCGCCCTGGAACTCAACGGCCGCGACTTCATCGAAGCGGCTCAGGCCCTGGGGTGCTCGGGGTGGTTCATCATCCGCCGCCACCTGCTTCCCAACGCCATGCCCCCGTTGCTGGCCCACACGGCACTGCGCTTCGGCCACAAACTCATCACCGTCGGCGCCCTGTCGTTCCTGGGGCTCGGCGTCCAGCCGCCGTCCTCCGACTGGGGTTCGATGCTGTCCGAGGCCACCCCGTACCTCGACCGCCTGCCGCTGCTGGTCCTGGCACCCGGTGCCGCGATCTTCCTGGCCGCCCTCAGCGTCACACTCGCCGGCCGCGGCCTGGAGACGCGCCGGGCCAGGACAGGCGGGTCCTCATGACGTGCGGAGCTCCGCTGCACCCGCGCGGCGATCAGACTGGAAACGCTCACGCCCTCCTGCGCCTGCGGACTGTGAGTGGCGGAAACGGCCCACAAACCCGGAGAAGCACACCCATGAGCGCTCAGACCCCGGCCCCGGCGGCCAAGACCTCGAAGCGCACGCTGACGGAGGTGGTCACCGGGCTGCTGCGTAACCGCATTCTCAGCGGGGAGTTCCCGCCCGGAACCCAGATGAACGAAGTCGAGCTCGCGGCCTCCTTCGAGGTCTCCCGCGGCCCGTTGCGCGAGGCGATGCAGCGTCTGGTACAGGAAGGTCTGCTGGTCAGCTACCCCCGTCACGGGGTCTTCGTCCCCACCTTGACCAGGGAGGACCTGGAGGACATCTTCGTCGCCCGCCAAGCGATCGAGCGGGAGGCGCTGCGCCGGGTCACCGCCCGAGGGGTCTCCGCGGGCCTGGTCGCCGACCTCGAAGTGATCGTCGCGCGGATGAAGGACGCCGCCGGCGGCGCGGACAGGAGCGCACTGGCCGCCCTGGATCTCGCCTTTCACCGGCGGCTGGTCAGCGGTGCCGGCAGCACCCGGCTGGATCGGCTGTACGGACTCATCTCCAACGAGATGCAGCTGTGCTTCCGGTTGATCGTCGACAGCTACAGCGATCGTTCCGAGTTGCCGGCCGAGCACGAGCAACTGCTGCACGTCATCGCCAGCGGTGACAAGTCCGCCGCCCTGGCACTTCTGGACCGGCACTTCGCCGAGGTCGGCGAACTCCAGGCGGCGACATCGGGCAAGCCGCACAAGCACCACCTTCGACCGCAACCGCATCACCACCAGGATCCGTTGGCGCATGAACAGATCTTTCACGAACACGCCGACGGCTACCGCCACGGAGACGACCACAAAGCCCCACCGCAACCCCGGGAGCAGCCATGAGCGCACGCCTGGAGGTCCGTGACCTGACCGTTCACGCTGGTCGGCCTGGACAAGCCCCGCCCATCCTCGACCGTGTCAGCCTGACTCTGGACCCCGGCGAGGTGCTGGCCCTGGTCGGTGAATCCGGGTCGGGCAAGAGCATGGCCGCCCACTCGATGCTGCGCATGCTGCCGACCGGGTTGCACATGCACGCCGAGGCACTGCGGCTGGGCGACCTGGACCTGCTCGCCGCCTCCTCACGAGCGTTGGACGGCATCCGCGGCCAGCGCATCTCCATGCTCTACCAGCAGCCCAAGCGCATGCTCGACCCGACCGCGACGATCGGCAGCCAGGTCGCCGAGCCACTGCGCCGGCATCTCGGCATGAGCCGGCCGGCCGCCCGCCGCCGGGTCGTGGAGTTGCTCGCCGACGTCGGGATCCCCGATCCCGAACGCCGCGCCGGTGACCATCCGCACCAGATGTCCGGCGGCATGGCCCAGCGCGTCATGATCGCCATGGCGCTGGCCACCCAGCCGGACGTCCTCATAGCCGACGAACCCACCACCGCCCTGGACGTCACCGTCCAAGCGCAGATTCTCCGTCTTATCGCCACCCTGCAGGCCGAGACCGGAATGTCGGTCCTGTTCATCTCCCACGACGTCACCACCGTCGCCTCCATCGCCGACCGCATCGCCGTCATGTACGCGGGCCGCATCGTCGAGGACGGACCGGCCGACGAGGTCATCACCACCGCCGAGCACCCTTATACCCAGGCCTTGTTGCGCTGCTCCACTCTGCAGACCGACGACACGGGCCATCTGCACGTCATCCCCGGCAACGCCACCTCGGCCCGCGCCGCCAGTAACGGCTGCCGATTCCGCCCACGCTGCGCCGTCGCGGACGGCGACGCGAAACTGGGCTCCCACTGTGACAGCGAGGAACCCGACCTCACCTGCTGCGGCACTCACCGCAACTCACGCTGCTGGGTCACCATCGACACCCGACGACAGGTTCCGGCATGAACGACCTCGCCCAGAACTCCGACATCGCCGTCATCGACCATGTCAGCAAGCACTATCCGTTGTCGCGGACCGGTTTCGGCCGCCGGCCGCACGTGCACTCCGTCGACGACGTGTCCCTGCGCATCCGGTCAGGGGAGGTGCTGGGGCTGGTCGGTGAGTCCGGCTCGGGCAAGAGCACTCTGGCTCGGCTCCTGCTCGGCCTCGTACCAGCCGACTGCGGACGGATCGACGTCGATCGGCTGAGGGTCGGCAAGTTGCGCGGCGCCCAACTGCGGCAGCTGCGCCGGTCGGCGCAGCTGGTCTTCCAGGACCCGCACTCCGCGCTGGACCCGCGCATGACGCTGTGGGAATCGCTGCTCGCCCCCCTGCAACAACACCGCATCGGTACGCCGCCGGAGCGCCTGCGGCGAGTCGCCACCGCGCTGGCGGAGGTGGGCCTGGACGACAGTTTCCTGGAGCGCCGGCCGGGTGACTGCTCCGGTGGGCAACTGCAGCGGGTGGTCATCGCCAGAGCCCTCCTGCTGGAACCCAAGCTGCTCGTCTGCGACGAGCCCGTGTCGGCCCTGGACGCCTCGGTGCAGGCGACCATCCTGAACCTGCTGGTCGATCTGCGTCGTTCGCGGGGGCTGAGCATGCTGTTCATCTCCCACGACCTGAAGGTGGTCAAGTTCCTCGCCGACCGGGTGGCGGTTCTGTATCTCGGGCAGGTCGTGGAGACAGCCACGCACGAAGGCATCTTCACCGGCGCCCTGCACCCCTACACCCTGGCGCTGCTGCATTCCGGTCGTGGACACCGCATCGACGCCGGTGCGGCGGACCAGCTGAAGGGCGAACCACCCAGCCCCGTCTCCCCGCCTTCCGGCTGCCGCTTCAACACCCGCTGTCCGCTGGCCACCGACCATTGCCGCACCGAGCCACCCGACCTCGTCGACATCGGAGACGGCCACCAGGTCCGCTGTCACCGCTCGGCGGAGACCCGGAGCCGGCTGGCAGTTGAGGAGCTCCCCGTATGAGCCTCATGACCGGACGCGCCGCCACGGCGGCCACCTGGACCCCGCCCGGCAAGGCGTACGCCGGCGGACGCTGGCGGGAAACGGCACGGCACACCGCCATCACCGACCCCGAAACCGGCGCTTTCCTCGGCGAGGTCGCCGACAGCACCGCCGCGGAGGTACGCGAGGCCGTCGACGCGCTGGTGGACACCTTTCGGGCCGGCACCGCCGACCGTACCGGCTGGCCGCTGTGGCAACGCCGGGAGGCCCTGCACCGCGCCGCCGAACTGCTGAGACAGCACGCCGAGCGGTTCACCGCCATCGTGAGCTCCGAGGGATGCAAGACCATCAGAGATGCCCGCCGGGAGGTGGCCCGGGCAGCGGAGACCTTGCAGCTTTCCGCCGGTGCGGGACACGCCCTGCAGGGCACCAGCGTGCCGTTCGAGGACACCTCCCGTGGCGCGGACCGGCTCGGGTGGAGCAGCAGGGAACCGCTCGGGGTCGTCGCCGCCATCACCCCGTTCAACGACCCGCTGAACCTCGTGGCGCACAAGGTCGGCCCGGCGCTGCTGGCCGGCAACGTCATCGCGGTCAAGCCGCACGAGGCGACGCCGCTGTCCGCGCTCGCCCTCGCCGAGTTGCTCCTTGAGGCCGGCGTTCCCGGCGACCGGATCGCCGTGCTGCCGGGCGGCCCGGCCGCAGGGCGGGAGCTGGTGTCGCACCCCGGCATCGACGTCGTCTCTTTCACCGGCGGGGTCCGCACCGCCGACGAGGTGGCCCGGCTGGCCGGCGCCCGGACCCTGCTGATGGAGCTGGGCGGATCCAACCCGGTCATCGTCGACCATGGCGTGGACCTGGCGGCAGCCGCGCGGGCCATAGCCGAAGGGGCGTTCGGGTGCGCGGGGCAGAACTGCCTGTCGGTGCAGCGGGTCTACGTGGTCGCCGAGCACTACGACGAACTGCTCAGCCACCTGACCCAGATGACCGCTCACCTGAGCGTCGGCAGCAAGCACGACGAGAGCACCGACGTCGGGCCGCTGATCGACACGGCGGCCGCGCGGCGGGTGGAGCGCCGGGTCGAGGAGGCCGTCGCCCGCGGCGCGGTCGTACGCGCGGGAGCGGTCCGTCAGGAAGCCACCTATCAGCCGACCATCCTCACCGACCTCGCCCCCGACGATCCCATCATCACCGACGAGATCTTCGGCCCCGTGGTCAGCGTGCTGCCCGTGGCCGATCTCGACGACGCCGTGACCCAGGCCAACCGCGCGGCCACCGGTCTGCAGGCCGGGGTCTTCACCCGCGACACCACCTCGGCCCTGCGCACGGCCCGCCTGCTGCGAGCCGGCGCGGTAATGATCAACGACACGTCCGACTTCCGCATCGACGCCATGCCGTTCGGCGGTTTCCACCGCAGCGGCATCGGCCGGGAAGGCGTCACCAGCGCCGTCGTGGCGATGACCGCACCCAAGGTCATCGCGGCCCGGCTGACCTCCATCAGCTGAGCTCTCTTCACTGACGAAATATCCATCGGCTCTGCCAGCCCGACCGGGACGAACAGCCCTCACCGGGTCATGTCGTGGTGCCCATTTCCCCTTGCTCTCCCCCCAACGACGTTCCGGAGGAACACCAGCATGGCCCGCACCCTCACCGCCCTCGCCGGCTTGTCGACAGGCATCGTCCTGCTCGCCGGCTGCTCGTTCGACTCAGGAAGCCCCGATGCCACCACGAGCGGCACCTCCAAGCTGGTGATCGCCGACCTGTGGGCGCCCGACTCCGGGTACGCCCTGGAGACCGACGACGCCTTCACCCTCACCCGCGCGGGCTGCCTGGAGACCTTGGTGGCCGTGGACAACGACAACCAGGCCCAGCCCGCTCTGGCGACGGAATGGAAGCAGGCGGCACCCACGTCCTGGACGTTCACCATCCGTGAGACCAAGTTCCAGAACGGCACCGCGCTCACCGCCAAGGTCGTCGCCGACGATCTCAACCGGCTGCTGAAGGCCACGGCACCGCCGCGCAGCTTCTCTCCCAGCGTCATCTCCGCGGTCACCGCCGTCGACGACCGGACCGTACGGATCGACACACCGGAAGAGGACCACTTCCTGCCGCTACGGGTCAGCGTGCCCAACACCGGGATCCTCGCCCCCGAGGCGTTCTCCGGCACCACCACCAACCCGGTCGGCACCTGCACCGGGCCGTTCAAGATCACCAGCACCGGAACGGGGCAGTCGCTGGCACTGACCGCCAACGCCGACTACTGGGGCGGGGACGTCGCCCTCGGCAGCGCCGAAATCCGCTACGCCGAGAGCGGCGCCACCCGCGCCACCCAGCTGCGTACCGGTGAGGTCTCGGTGGCCGCCAACCTCCCCGTCACCACCCTCACGACCCTGAAGGGCGACAACAAGATCACCCTTCAGCAGACGTCGCTGCCCCGCACCACCGGCCTCTACCTCAACACCCGCAAAGCCCCCTTCGACAACGTCGAGGCCCGCCGCGCGATCCAGAAGGCCATCGGACTCGACGCCATCGTCAAGGGGGTCTACGAGGGCACCGCCACCCCGGCGGCCGGACCGTTCACCCCCGACGAGCCCTGGACACCGGCCGAACTGAAGCCGGTGCAGGGAGACGCCGCGGCGGCCAAGGCCGCCATGGCCGCCGCCGGAATCGACCCCGCCTCCCTCGGCTTCGAGCTCATCGCCTACTCCGACCGGCCCGAGTTCGCCGACCTCGCCCAGGTGATCCAGGCGCAGCTGGCCGAAGCCGGCATCACCGTGAAGATCCGCACCGGGGACTACGCCTCGGTCGAGGACGACCTCATGAGCGGCAAGTTCCAGGCGACCCTGCTGTCCCGCAACCACCTCATCGACATGCCCGAGCCCATCAGCATGCTGCGCTCGGACGAGACCTGCAAGGGCAGTTTCAACCTCGCCGGATACTGCAGCCCGAAGGTCGACGGGCTGGTCAAGGAGGCCGGGAGCACCGGGGACACGACCAAGCGCCACGCCCTCTACGGTCAGATCGCCACCCAGCTGGCCGGCGACGTGGCGTTCATCCCGCTCGTCCACGAGAGCCTGACCATGGGTCTGGCGGCCGCCGTCAAGGGCCTGCCGACCGACCCGATGGAGCGAACCCTGCTGACGATGGACACGAAGCTGTCGTGACCACGACCACCCCCGAACACACCGGCCCTGGGACGACACGGCGCTACGTCATCGACGTCATCCCGGGGGACGGCATAGGCACCGAGGTCGTCCCCGCCGCCGTCCGCTGCGTCGACCACCTGGCCGGAACCTTCGGGTTCACCATCGAGTGGCGCGACCGCGCGTGGGGCTGCGACCACCACCGGGCGCACGGGCGCATGATGCCCGTCGACGGCCTCGAACGACTGGCCTCCGCCGACGCCATCCTGCTGGGCGCCGTCGGAGCGCCGGACATCCCCGATGACATCACCCTGTGGGGTCTGCTCATCCCCATCCGCCGGGAGTTCGTGCAGTACGTCAACCTGCGGCCGGTCCGATCCCTGCCCGGAATCCGCACGCCGCTGCGGTCGAATGTCCCCATCGACCTGGTCGTCGTACGCGAGAACGTCGAAGGCGAGTACAGCGAGGTCGGCGGCCGGGTCAACCGCGGCCGGCCCGGCGAGTTCGCCGTCCAGGAGGCGGTGTTCACCCGGACCGGCATCGAGCGGGTCGCCCGCTTCGCCGCCGACCTGGCCCGGCGACGCTCGGGCCGGCTGATCTCGGCGACGAAGTCGAACGGCATCATTCACACGATGCCGTTCTGGGACGAGGTGGTGGCCGAGGTGGCCGACGGCAGCGGGGTGGAGCTGGAGAAGGTCCTCATCGACGCCCTGGCCGCGCGTCTCGTGCTGCGGCCGGAGTCCGTCGACGTCATCGTCGCCTCCAATCTGTTCGGCGACATCCTGTCCGACCTCGCCGGTGCCCTGGCCGGGTCGATCGGGGTCGCGCCCAGCGCCAACCTCGACCCCACCAAGACGTACCCGTCGATGTTCGAGCCGGTGCACGGATCGGCACCCGACATCGCCGGCATGGGTATCGCCAATCCGGTCGGCACTCTGTGGGCCGCGGCCATGATGCTGGACCATCTCGGCGAACCCGCGGCCGCGGCCAGGCTCGTGTCCGCCTTCGAGCACGTCCTCCGTACGGGGACCGCCACACCCGATCTTGGCGGCACGGCGAGCACCGAGCAGTTCACGACCGCCGTCGTCCACGCCCTCGCCGGGGGAACGCCGTGAGCGCACGCTCGCGAGCTGAGGCTCGGCCGGATCCGCTGGACGCGAGCGCCGTCCGGCGTCATCTGCACCGGCGGCCCGAGATCGGCTTCCTCGAGATCGAGACCGCGGACCTGGCCTGGGACCTTCTCTCCGATCTGGGCTGGCGGCTACGCGGCGGCGGCGACCTCGTCGACGTACACGATCACCCTGGTCTGCCGAGCCGCGACGAGCTCGACGCCGCCGTCCGGCGGGCCGTCGCGCGCGGTGTGCCGGAGTCATCGGTGCGGCGCTTCCGTGACGGGAACACCGCCTTCGTCGCGGAGCTGCGGGGCGCCCGCCCGGGTCCGCTGATCGCCCTGCGGGTGGACATGGACGCCCTGCCGATCCAGGAGAGCCGCCACCGCGGCCACCACCCGGCGGCCCAGGGTTTCGACTCGACCATCGACGGCGCGATGCACGCCTGCGGACACGACGGGCACGTGGCCATCGCGTTGCGGGCCGCGGCCCTGCTGTCCGACAGGCGGTTCGCCGGCACCGTACGGCTGCTGTTCCAGCCGGCCGAGGAGGGTGTCCGCGGCGCTGCTCCCATGGTGGCCGCCGGGCTGGTCGACGACGTCGACGTCCTGCTGGCCGTCCACCTCGGTTTCGGCACCCCGGACGGGTGCGTCGCGGCCGCGACCGAGCTGTACGGGACCTCGAAGCTGCGCGCGGAGTTCACCGGCGTCGCCGCCCACGCCAGCGGAGCGCCCGAACAGGGCCGCAGCGCCCTGCTGGCGGCGGCGTCCGCCGTTCTGGGCCTGCACGCTCTGCCCCGCTACGCGACGGCGACGACCCGCGTCAACGTCGGGGCGCTGCACGCACCCGGTGCGGCGAACATCGTCAACGCCCACGCCGTTCTCGACGCCGAGGTCCGGGCGGACGCCGCCGCCGAACACGACGACCTGGAGCGGCGTGCCCGCGCTGTCCTCCACGGCGCGGCCGCCATGCACGGTGTCACCGTGGACATCACCAGAACCGGCTGGGCGACCAGCGCGACCACCGACGGCGCGATCCTCGGCAGGGTGGAAACCCTCGCCCCGAGCTGCGGTCTGCGTCTACTGCCGCCGCGTCCCTTGCGCGCGAGCGACGACGCGACGCTGTTCATGCGGCACGTCCAGGAACACGACGGACTCGCCGGATACCTGCTCATGGGTGCCGGAACATACGGACCGCATCACTCGCCGACGTTCGACCTGGACGAGGCCGTGCTGACCCCAGCCGCCGACCTCCTGGCCACGCTCATCCGATCCCTGGAGGATCCTTGAGGGAAGACCGTCCAACGTTCCGGCCGTACTCCTCATTGGGGGCCCAGCGCGATGGCGATCTCGTCGAGACGGGCCTGGAGCTGCGTTCGGCAGGACGGTGTGAGGCGGCCTTCGCGTTCGCGGTCGGCCAGCTTGCGCCTCAGCTTCGCCATGCCGGGCTCGATGGGGCCGGGGGTGTCGAGCACGCCCTGCAGCACCTGCTGGAGGTCCAGCGTGACGTCGTGATCGATGGCCCCGCACGCCGCGGCGCCCGACAGCGTTCCGTGGAAGCCGGCCACCGCCTGCCGGGCCGTACGCTCCTGGCCGGCCGACCGCTGGACGGTGTGGGTGGATGGTCCCTCGGAGACAGCCGGTCCTGTGGTGCTAGCCGGGTCCGCGGTGGCCGGCGGCAGCGCGGTGGCGGCGGGGCTCGCGGACCGCCCGGCCGTGATGGCGCCATCGCCGGACGCGCGCGGGACGGCCGTATCGCCGGGGGCTCGCGTGCCGGGGATGGTGTCGGACGCGCGCGGCGGGGTGGTGGCGGCGCCAGGGGTCTCGCTGGAGGCTCGCGGCGTGGCCGTGGTGCCGGCGGGGGGCGAGGGCGAGATGGGGAGGCGGTCGACCGGGCGGTTGAGCCACAGCACCGAGGACAGCACCATCACACCCGTCCCGGCGACGGCCAGGCCATGCCGTACCCGCCGGCCGAGCGCGGCGCCCCTGAGTGTGGCGGCCAGCGAGTCCGCGATCTCCGCCGCCGTGGGCCGCCGCGCCGGGTCGTGCGCGAGGCAGTTCCGGCACAATGAGGCGATGCCGTGCGGCACGCCGGTCACCCGGGGCGGCGGCGAGGTGCGGTGGGCGGCCTCGATCTGCTCCCAGGTGGTCTCCGGATAGGGCGTACGCCCGGTGAGCATGGCGAACAGCAGCACCCCGAGCGCGTACACGTCGACCGCCGGATGGGTGGGGGCACCGGCCAGCCGTTCGGGTGCGACGTAGGGCGGGGTGCCCCGGTCGTCGTCGGGGTCGCCGGAGGCGGCCGCGATCCCGAAGTCGAGCAGCTTCGGGCCGGACGCGGTGAGCAGCACGTTGTCGGCGGTGACGTCGCGATGGACCACGCCGCGGGCGTGTCCGTCGCGCAGCGCCCGCGCCAGCCGCAGGGCGATCGCCGCGGCCTCGGTCCAGGGCAGCGGCCCCTCGGCGATGCGCTCGCCAAGGGTGGAGCCGTCGAGCAGCGGCATCACCACGTAGGCCGCCACCTCGCCGTCCTCCGTCACGGTTTCGCCGTAGTCGTAGATGTCGATCACGTCCGGATGGAGGAACCGGGCGGCGGCGCGGGCCTCACTGCGTACGCGGACACGCTCGCCGAGCCCGGCCTGGAGCGAGGCGGTCAGCACCTTGACCGCGACCAGCCGGTGCAGCGACTGGTCGAAGGCCCGCCAGATCATCGACATGCCGCCGCGGGCGAGGGGATCCAGCAGCAGGTATCTGCGGGCCAGGACGTCACCCGGGTCAAGCCGACTCACGGATGACCAGTTCCGTGGGGAGGACTGGGTCGATGCCGGTCGTACCGGCCAGTAGTAATCGGGTGGCGACCATCGCGAGCTCCTCGACCGGTTGCCGGACCGTGGTCAGCGCCGGGACGGTACGCCGGGCGACGGGGGCGTCGTCGAAGCCGATCACCGCGACGTCCGCGGGGACCCGGCGACCGGCGCGGCGCAGAGCCTGGACCGCCCCGGCGGCCATCAGGTCGGAGGCGGCGAAGACCGCGTCGAGCCCGGGGGCGTGCCGCAGCAGCCACTGCATGGCGTGCGTGCCGGAGGCGGCCGTGAAGTCGCCGTAGGCCACGGGCACCTCCGTCGCTCCGGCGGTGCGCAGCGTACGCACCAGCCCGTCTAGCCGGTCGCGCGCCCCTGGCAGGGACGGCGGGCCGCCGATGGCGGCGATCGTCCGGCGGCCCGACAGCAGCAGGTGCTCGGCGGCCTGCCGGCCGCCGTCGTGGTTGTCCACGTCCACGTATGGCAGTTTGAGGTCGTGTGGGGGGCGGCCGACGTTCCGCACCGGTACGCCCGATGTACAGAGCTTGATGGCCAGGGGATGGCGTTCGCGGGCGCCGATGAGGAGCACCGCGCCGCCTAACTCGGGAAGCACCGACGCGGTCGGGGTCACCGTCGTCACCATGAGCTGCGTGCCGTGCTCGGCCAGTACGGCACCGGCGGCAGACAGCAGCCTGGCGTAGTAGGGCTCGGAGAATAATCGGGGCAGATGGTCGCAGACCACCGCCGTCACCCCGGCGGCCGGTCCTCTGGCCCCCGTTCCCCTGGGCGCGCGATGACGTACGTATCCCATGCGGGACACCGCGTCGTAGACCTGCCGGCGGGTCGAGGTGCTGACCCGTACGGAGCCGGTGAGGACCCTGGATGCGGTCGCGGGCGATACCCCCGCTTCGGCCGCTACCTGTGCCAGTGTGGGCTGCTCAGACATGGGAGCACCTCGCGGAAAAGATCCTGGGAGCGCTCCCACGTTACCAATGTTTCGCCGCTGTTAACAGGGCGATTTGACAGTGTTGTCAGCACGAGACCCGCGAGCACGGCGTGCTCGCGGGTCTCGGAACGCTGGACCGGCTGGTCGGTCTCGGAACGCGGAACGCTGGACCGGCTAGTGGGGGAGCGTGTTGTCGATGATGGGCTCGTCGTCGTTGGGGCCCGTGTCGTTCTGCTCGTCGTCGGTCGGCGTCCGTACGGGAGCGCAGCCCTGACCGCAGCCGCCGAAGCGGGCGGAGTTGATCGGCGTGAACGAGGTGGGCTCGGTGTCCTTCAGCGCCGCCAGCATGGTGTCCTTCCAGATCGGCCCCGGCACGCTCGCGCCGAACACCGAGCCGAAGTAGCGGCCGCCGATGGTGATGTTGTTGAGCTTGTATTTCTGGGAGCCCCGGATGTCGCCGATGCTCACCGCGCCGGCCAGGTCGGGTGTGAACCCGGCGAACCAGGCGGTGGCCTGGTTGTCGGTGGTACCGGTCTTACCCGCGGCGTCCCGGCCGATGCCGCCGACGCCCCGCATCGTGCCCTTGGTGAACACCCCGCTCAGGACGTTCGCCGCAGCGTCCGCGACCTCGGGGTCGAGGCCGGCCGCCTGGTTGCAGTTGGGGTTGTACTTGGTGACCTTGCCGTCGCGGTCGGTGATCTGGGTGATGGCCATTGGCGTGCAGTACTTGCCGCGCGCCGCGATGGCGGCGTAGGCGTTGGCGACCGTGATCGGGTCCATCTCATTGATGCCGAGCGTGAAGGTCTCGTATTCCTGCAGCCTGCCGCCGTCGGCCCGCTTGATGCCGAGCGACTGGGCGGTCTTGATGGTGTCGCAGAGGCCGACGCGCTGCTCCAGCGTCAGGAAGAAGGTGTTGACCGAGCCCCAGGTGCCGGTCTGCAGCGTCTTGAAGCCGCCGCCGCCCTCGTCGTTGGTGACGGTGTGCGACGGGTCACCGATGTTCTCGCCCTTGCAGTTCTTGAAGGAGGAGTAGTAGGGGGCCCGGTAGCCGCTGCCCACGGTGAAGCCGTCGTTGATCTTCATGCCCTCCTTGAGGGCGGTGATCAGCGTGAACGTCTTGAAGGTCGAGCCGGGCTGGAAGCCGGTGCCGCCGCCGTGGGCCGCGTCGGCCGCCACGTTGAGCGACAGTTGGTGCTTCCGCTTGGACGTGCCGTATGGCCTGCTGACCGCCATCGCCTTGATCGCCCCGGTGCCCGGCTGGATCAGGGCCTCGCTGGCGATCGGGTTGTCGGTGGCGAAGACGTGCTTCTTGATGGCCTTGTCGGCCGCCGCCTGCATCTTGGGGTCGAGCGTGGTCTTGACCTTCAGGCCGCCCCGGCTGAGCAGCGCGGCGCGGATCTTCGGCGTCTTGCCGAAGAGCTTGCTCTTGGTGATCTCGTTGCGTACGTACACGCAGAAGTATGGGTATTTGCTGGACTCGCAGCCGCCGGGCAGCGGGGTGCCCTTGTAGCCGAGCTTCTTGGCCTTGGCCTCCTTGGCCTCTTCCGGGGTGATCTTGCCGAGTTCGGCCATCCGGTTGAGTACGGTGTCGCGGCGGACCACCAGGCGATCCCGGAACTTCTTGCCGAGATTGGGGTCGGTCGAGTTGGGGTCCTGCACGGCGCCCGCCAGAGTGGCCGCCTGCGCCAGGCTGAGCTCGGAGGCGTGTACGCCGAAGAACCGCAGAGCCGCGGCCTCCACCCCGTAGGCACTCGCGCCGAAGTAGGCGATGTTCAGGTACTTCTCAAGGATCTGGTCCTTGGTGTACTTCTCCTCGACGGCCATCGCATAACGCAGCTCGTTGAGCTTGCGCGCGTAGGTGGCCTCCAGCGCCTTGTTCTTGTCCTCTTCGGTGGTGGCGTTGTTGAGCAGCACCTGCTTGACGTACTGCTGGGTGATGCTGGAGCCGCCCTGCGCCACCCGGCCCGTGCCCAGGTTCTTCGCCAGCGCGCGGACCGTGCCCTCGATGTCGATCGGGCCGTGCTCGTAGAACCGGTAGTCCTCGATCGAGATGATGGCTTTCTTCATGAGGTCGCCCATGTCGGCCAACGGGATGACCTTGCGGTACTGCTCGTAGAACTGCGCGATCTGGTTGCCCTTGGCGTCGAGGATCGCGGTCATCTCGGCCGGCGGCTCCTCGCGGAGATCTGTCGCCTTGAGATTCAGCTCGGCGGAAGCGGTCTTGAACAGCGCCCCCGCGCCGCCCACGGCAGGCAGGGCGATAGCGGCCACCAGCACACCCGCAGCCGCTCCCGCTCCGGCAAGACGCGCGATACTCCTGGTGATCACGTCAGCTTCCCCCCTATTGGTTATAGGATTAATCCTATAGCCGTTAGGGTTGCGGGGCGGACGATGCGTAAGAGACTAACGCGGCAGACGACGATAGATGGGGCGATCGCCTATGCCGATGAGCACGGCATCGACGCCCTGTCCATCAGCGCCCTGGCCCGCCATCTGGGTGTGGCCGCGCCCAGCCTGTACGTCCACCTGCCCGGCGGGCTGCGTGACCTTCGGATCGCCCTGTCCGTCAAGGGACATCGCGACCTCGCCGAACACTGCCGCCGCGCCGCCACCGGCCGCTCGGGAGCCGACGCCTTAAGAGCGCTGGCCCACGCCCAGCGAGCATACGCGCGCGAGCATCCTTCCCTGTACGCGGCCACGCACTTCGCGGTGGACGGCTTCGACGACGAGGAAGTACGCAGTGCCGCGGACGAGGCGGCGGCCGTCACCGTCGACGTCCTGGCCGTCGGCTCGCTGACCGGAGCCGCCCTGGTGCACGCCGCCCGCGGCATCCGCAGCGCGGTCCAGGGGTTCTGCGCGCTGGAGTCGGCCGGGGTGTTCGCGCTGCGCGTCTCGCTGGACGACAGCTTCGCCTGGCTGGTGGACGCGCTGGTGACCAAGGCCATGGGGGCCACCGCGCTGTCCACAGGAGCCGCCGCGCTGTCCACGGGGGCCACCGCCGTTTGGGAGAGTGGGCCTCGGCCAACCTGATGGGAGCGGCGGTGACGCCCCTCGTCGCGCGCCCCCTGCCAGGAGAGTTTGGTGTGATCAGGGGGCCTTTGTCGAGCATTTCGAAGATTCTGAAAGCGCCCGCCCCCCGTGAGCCGGACCCAGGTCGGCGTGTGACAGCCGAGGCTCGATACTGGGGAGATGGTGATGGACGCGGCGCTCGTGGCCCGGCTGTTCGACGGGTCCATCGATCGCTGGGCGAATCTCCTGGAGAGTGCATCAACGTGAGCGACATCCTCTTCCCCGTCCGGCGCATCGGCCGCCGCGAGTTCGACTTCGCGCGCCAGGTGGCCATCATGGCGATCGTCAACAGGACACCCAACTCCTTCCACGACAAGGGCCGGACGTTCGAGCTCGACAGGGCCGTCGAGGCGGCGCGGGCCGCCGTCGCGGCCGGCGCCGACTGGGTGGACGTCGGCGGGTTCGCGTTCAGCGCCGATCAGGACGGCATCAGCGTCGGCGAGGAGGTCGACCGGGTGGTCCCCGTCATCGCCGAGATCCGGAAGGTGACGGACGCCGTCATCTCGGTCGACACCCACCGCGCCGACGTGGCGAAGGCGGCCCTGGCGGCCGGCGCCGAGGTCATCAACGACACCAACGGCCTGCGCGAGCCCGGCATGGCCGCGGTCGCGGCGGAGAGCGGCGCGACCGTGATCGTGACCCACAGCCTCGGCGGCCCCGGGAAGGCGGTCGTCCGGCCGGTGTACGGCGACGTCGTGACGGAGGTCGCCGACTTCCTGCGCGAGCGGGTCCGGTTCGTGCTCGACTCCGGCATCCCCGCCGAGCGGATCATCATCGACCCCGGCCACGACCTGAACAAGAACACCTTCCACTCGCTGGAGCTCATGCGCAGGCTCGACGAGATCACCTCGATCGGCTACCCGACCCTGGTCGCCCTGTCGAACAAGGACTTCATCGGAGAGACCCTCGATCGCCCGCAGCGCGAGCGGACGGAAGGCACGATCGCCGCGAACGTGACCGCCGTCCTGAAGGGCGCCCGGATCCTCCGCGTGCACGACGTGCCCTCGACGGTCGCGGCCGTACGGATGACCGAAGCCATGCTCGGCTGGAGAGCGCCGATCGCGCCTCGGCATAATCTTGGGTGAGGAGAGGGGCCGCGGATGACTGAGCGCAAACCGGGTGGGATGAGCTTCGAGTCATGGATCGACCGGCAGATCCGTGAGGCGACGGAGCGCGGCGAGTTCGACAACCTGCCAGGCGCCGGCAAGCCGCTTCCAGACCTCGACAAGCCGTACGACGAGATGTGGTGGATCAAGCAGAAGGTGCGCAGCGAGGGCCTGTCGATGCCGCTGCCGCCGACGCTCGCCCTGCGCAAGGACGCCCAGGAGGCGCGCGCCGAGGCCGTGGGCGCCAGGTCGGAGGCCGAGGCGCGGCGGATCATCGAGGAGATCAACGCGCGGATCCGCGAGGCGATCAGGACCGGGCTGCAGGGCCCGCCGCTCAACCTGATGCCGTACGACGTCGAGCGCGTCATCTCCGAATGGCGCGACCACCAGGGCCGCTGACCCCAGCCACATCCCCCCGAAGGGGGTATCACCCCTATAAGGACCCCAGCCACGACGGACCGTCACAGAGATCGAGGCGGGTCCCTGTGGAGGGCTCTTCGTCACCGCACTACCGGGTCCAATAGCTGTCGATGATGGGCTCGCGGCTCAGCAGCTCCGCGAACAGGTCCTCCCACAGCGGCATCACCGAGTCGGCGTGGTAGTTGGCGGCCGTCCGTTTGGCCGCCGCCCCCATCCGCACCCGCAGCGCCTTGTCCGACATCAGCCGGTCGAGCGCGTCGGCCAGCCCGGCGACGTCCCCGGCCGGCACCAGCAGCCCGTCCTTGCCCGGGGTGAGCACATCGGCGGGCCCGGTGGGGCAGTCGAACGCGGCGATCGGCAACCCCTGCCCCATCGCCTCGATCATCACCATCGGCAGCCCCTCGAAGCGGGACGAGAGCGCATAGATCGACGCCCCGGCCAGCTTCTCCTCCAGGCGGTCCGTACGGCCCATCAACTGCACCCGGTCCTCCAGGCCGAGCTCGGCGATGAGCGCGTTGAGCTCGGCCTTCCTGGGGCCGCCGCCGTACACGCGCAGCCGCCAGTCCGGATGCCGCCGCGCCGCCTGCTGGAACGCCGGGATCAGCAGGTCGAAGCCCTTCTGCTTGACCAGCCGCCCGGCCGCCACCACGACCGGGTTCACCTGCTTGGAGACCGGCCCCGACCCGTGCAGCGCGTTGGGGATGCGCACGATGGGCGTGTCAGGCAGGAGGATGCGGTATTCGATCTGGTTCTTCGTGGTCAGCACGACGACCGCGTCGAAGCGGCCGTAGTAGCGGGCGATGTCCTGGGTGATCGTCTCGGGGTAGGCGCCCACGTTCATGTGGTCCTGGGCGACGCAGATGACGCTCTTGGGAGTACGGCGGGCGGCGATCAGGTTGAGCGCGGGCCGGGTCGTGACCAGGATGCCGCCTTCGAGGCGCGAGACATAGTCGATGACCGCCCTCTCCACCCGTTCGGTGAAGTAGTCGGCGGCGAACTCCCCGAAGGGCACGATCTTGCCGCGCATCCTCCGCCACAGCTTGCGGCCCAGCGAGTCGACCGGCACACCGGCGCGCTGGTCGGCCAGCGGAACCAGCCTCACGCGGGGATCGATGGGGAACTGGGGCTTGTCGCGCCGTCGTACGGCGCTGGCGATCTCCACCTCGTGACCGAGCGCGACCATCGCGTTGGCCTGGTTGATGACGGTACGGATTGTCCCGCCCTGCCCATAGGCATGCAGCAGCAGATATCGGATCTTCATGAGTATCCCCAGCTCCGGCACATGGCCCGGAGCATCTCGGGCACCTCCTCAGGTGTGGGAAGTTCGCGGCCCGGCTGCACGCTGCCGGAGCGGATCTTGTCTCGCCAGTCGCCGAGCCCCTTGGTGAGCACGTCAGGCCGGCCGTACGCGAGCATCTCCGGCTCCCAGGGGACGCCCAGGAACTCGCAGACGGCTCTCGTCTCGCGCTCGGGGTCGGCGGTCAGGTCCTCGTAGCGCACGGTCAGGCCGGTGTGCGCCTTCCTGGCCCGCTGGACCGCCTTCATGTAGCGCAGCGCGTCGGCCGCCGCCGCTTCGCGGTCGCGCTTGTCCGGGGCGGCCTCGTGCCAGGAGGCGGCGATGGAGGCCGGGTGGCGCAGCAGGAAGACGAAGCGCGCGTCGGGCCAGCAGGTGGCGATGCGCTCGTGGGCGAAGGCGTTGGCCGGGGTCTTGTCCACGATGTGCCGCTTGCCGCTGCGGACCAGTTCGCGGTGGAGCACCCGGTCCCAGAGCAGGTGTTCCAGATCGGCCCGGTTGTGGCCGAGCGCCGCCATCGACCGCTCCGCCAGCGACGTCCCGAACTCGACCCCGAGCCTGCGCACATGCAGCTCGTGCGGGGCGTGGACCAGGGAGTGGGCGTCGAGCATCGTGCGCAGCAGGGTGGAGCCCGATCTGACGGGCGACAGGATGAACACCGGCTCACTCAACAGCCTGTCGGCGGGGTCGGCAGGTGGCCTTGCCGGGCTCTCCGGAGCCGCCTTGCTGACCCGCGAGAACTGGACGCCGGCATATTTGCCGAGCGCCTTGTTGATCTTGTGCTGCCAGGTCATGCGCTTGGAGGTTACCCAGCGTTCCTGGCAATTCGCTGGCAGCGGACAATCGGCGCGGGTCAGGTGAAGAGGGAGTTAACGCTGGTGCAGCAGCGGATGATCGCCTGCGGGCGGGGAGGTGAGCGGGATCCGGCGACCGTACGTACTCGCCATAAAGTCGCATCCATAAAGTCGCATCCGCAGGCGGACGAGGAGGAACCCGATGGCGCACGGCTACCCCACATCGGTGCCCTACCGGGCGGGCACCGACGGTTACCACACCTTCCGCATCCCGGCGGCGGTGGTGACCGGGGCCGGCACGATCCTGGCCTTCGCCGAGGGGCGGCGCGGCTCGGCCGGCGACTCGGGACACATCGACATCGTGCTCAAGAGGTCGACCGACGGCGGTGCCACGTGGGACGGGCCGCGTGTGGTCGCCGCCGAACCGCACAAGGGCACCGCGGGCAACCCGGCCCCCATCGTGACCCGCGACGGCCGGATCGTCCTGGTGTACGTGCGCAACGGCCCCGCCGCCACCGAGGACAAGATCAGGCGCGGGCAGGTCGCCGCCGCCGACGGCCGCCGCGTGTACGTGCAGGCGAGCGACGACGACGGCGTCACCTGGTCGGCGCCCCGCGAGATCACCGCGAGCGCGAAGCGGCCCGAGTGGCGCTGGTACGCCACCGGCCCCGGCCACGCGGTCGAGCTGCGGCAGGGGCCGCACGCGGGCCGCCTCGTCGTACCCGCCAACCACTCGGTGCCCCCGACCGGTCGCGACAACGGCACGGAGGGCAAGTACAACGGCGGCCACTGCCTGCTGAGCGACGACGGCGGCACCTCGTGGCGCATCGGGTACGTCGACGGCAACCCCGACGGCTACCTCAACATCAACGAGTCCACGGCCACCGAACTGCCGGACGGCCGCCTCTACGTCAACTCCCGCACCGACTCCACCGCTCCCGGCAACCGGGCCGACGCCTACTCGGCCGACGGCGGGCAGACGCTCGAAGCGCCGTTCCGCCCGCAGGCCGATCTGGTCTGCCCGGTCGTGGAGGGCAGTGTGCTGCAGTGCGAGACGCCGGACGTCCTGCTGTTCTCCGCCCCGGGGGCGCCCGACGCCAGGGCGGTGATGACGGTACGGGCCAGCGCGGACGGCGGCGTCACGTGGCGGCCCGTGCACACGGTGTCGGGCCTGCCCGCGGCCTACTCGGACCTGGTCAGGGTGGACGCGGACACGGTCGGGCTGTTGTACGAGACAGGTGACACCAGCGCCTACTCCACCATCGCCTTCCGCCGCGTCCCCATCGCCGAGCTCAGCTGATCCGGCTCTCCAGCCAGGGCCGCAGGATCGGCAGGACGTTGGCCACCTGCATCGCCCGAATGTGGTCGAGGCCGTCGAGCACGCGCACGTCCCAGCCGAACGATTCGAGCTCGGCCCGCCGGTTGACCATCGGCCCGGCGATGTCCACGTCCACGCCGCCCCACCGCTCGCCGTACTCGATCTTGTCGGCCGAGCCCGCGAAGCACAGGCGCGGGCAGCTCAGGCTCGCCTGCGCCGCCTGGTCGTCGAACTCCTGCAGACCCTCGTAGAGCGTGACGAACTGCCTGGTCTGGGCCTCCGTCATGGTGACCTCGGCGGAGTCCCAGTCGTACTCGTCGGCCTTGGTGCCCTCGGTCTTGGGCTGGGGGGCGGGGTCCTGGCCGGACATCTCGTAGGTGGCCATGGTCACGCTGAGCATCTCCGCGTACGGCCCGTCGAGCGGCGGGTAGCCGCCCATGACGAGCGCCGAGAGCCGGTCGGTCCTGATCGCCAGCTGCAACCCGCTGAGCGCGAGCCACGAGTAGCCGTAATAGGCGAACCGGTCGGCGTCCACGGCGTCGGCGACGGCGAGCAGGTCGGCGGCGATGTTGGCCGGGGTCAGCGTGTCCGGCTTGGGGGTGGCCAGGACGTGGCCCTCGTAGTCGAAGGCGACGACCCTGAACGCGTCTGACAGCCCGTCGATGAGGTTGCGGCCGAGCGCCGGGTCGACGCCCCATTTGCGCATGTCGTCGGCCTTGGTGCCTTCGATCGGCACCGGGTTGACCGGTAGTAGCACTGTCGGGCCCTGGCCGTGCACCTCCAGGTGGATCGTGCTTCCGTCGTGCAGTTTGGCCTCGGTCATCAAGGATCTCCTTCTAACTCCATACGCTGTAAACCAATCATCCACACAATAGCTTATGCCGTAAAGAGTTGAGCATGGCGACTAGCCAATTTTCCGCAGTACGCGATAGCATTCCATTATTCGGAATACGCTAGGAGAATCCATGGCCGAGGCCCAGTCGCCGGTGGGCAGCGTCGACCGCGCCCTGCTGATCCTTCAGGAGATCGGCAAGCACAGCCGAGGGGTGACGCTCGACGAGCTGGCCACCCGGCTCGGCCTGCCCAAGAGCTCGCTCCACCGGTTGCTCGGCGCGCTCAAGCATCGCGGCTTCGCCGCGCAGCCGGAACCCAGCGGGCCCTACTTCCTGGGCACCGAGATGCTCGCCACAGCCTTCAGATTCTACGAAACCATGGACCTGCGCACGCTGGTGCGCCCGCTGCTGCTGCGGCTGAGCGAGGAGTTCGCCGAGACCGTGCACATGGCCATGCTGGACGGCGGCGAGGTCGTCTACCTGGACAAGGTCGAGGCGGTGCGGTCCATCACGATGACCTCCGTGGTCGGCGGGCGCAACGCGGCCCACTGCACGGGCGTGGGCAAGGCACTGCTGGCCTGGACCTACCCGACCGACGAGGCGATCAAGGCCTGGGCCGATCGCTACGGCCCGCTCGCGACCAGGACCCGCAACACGATCACGAACCCGGCCAAGCTGGCCACCCACCTGGACCAGGTCCGGCAGCGCGGCTACGCGCTCGACATGGAGGAGAACGAACCCGGCGTGCGCTGCGTGTCCGCCCCGGTCTTCCTGGGGCGGACGGCTCCCGTCGCCGCGGTGAGCGTGACCGCGATCAAGGACAGGATGTCACCGGCCCGGATGGAAGAGGTGGGCCACAACCTGCGGCGGGCGGTCGCGGAGCAGGGCTGACCAGCGGCCACGATCTGCGCTGGGCGGTCGCCGCGGCAGAGCTGATCGGTTGACAGTGCGATCTTCCGGGTGATCTCCTGACACTCTAACTGGAATGCCGTTCTGACATACGGAACAAGGGAGTGGCGATGGAGGTCGTACCCGTACCGCACGCGCGGCTGGGTGAGGGGCCGTGCTGGGACGAGCGGACGGGGACGCTGCTCTGGGTGGACATCCCCGCGGGCCTGGTGCACCGGCTCGACCCCGCCGACGGCTCGCACGAGTCGATCGACGTGGGGCAGCCGGTGGGCGTGGCGGTTCCGCGTGCCTCCGGCGGTCTGGCGCTCGCCGTCAGGGACGGTTTCGCCGTACACGATGGAGAGTTGACCGTCGTGGCGCCCGTGACGGCGGCCGAACCACCCGGAAACCGGATGAACGACGGCGCCTGCGATCGCGCGGGCCGGTTCTTCGCCGGGACAATGGCGCAGGACGACACCCCTGGCGCGGGCTCGCTCTACCGCCTCGACCCCGACCGCCGTGTCGAGCGGGTCCTCGACGGCGTCAGCATCTCCAACGGCATCGGGTGGAGCCCCGACGAGCGGCTGCTGTACTACGTCGACACGCTCACGGACCGGGTCGACGTCTTCGACTACGACCCGGCGACCGGTCAGGTCGCGTACCGCCGGTTGTTCGCCGTGCTCCCGAGCCCCGACGGCCTCACGGTCGACGCGTCGGGGCACGTGTGGGTGGCGCTGTGGGGCGGCGGGAAGGTGGTCCGGCTACGGCCGGACGGGCAGCCCGACCTGACGGTGGAGGTGCCCGCCACCAACGTGACGAGCTGCGCCTTCGGCGGCCCCGACCTCGACATCCTGTACGTCACCACCGCCTGGGACGGCCGGACCGGCGGCGAGCTGTGGCAGCGGCGCACCTCGTTCACCGGCCTGCCCGCCAACCCCTACCGCGACCTGAACCCGTGACCGCGACCTCAGCCCCCGCCCCGATCAGCCCTTGACCGCGCCGGTCAGCGCCTGGACGAACCGGCGCTGGCCGAACAGGAACACGCCCAGCACCGGCAGCGTCGTCAGCACCGTGCCCGCCATGATCGCCGGCCAGTCGGCCCGGTGCTGGCCCTGGAACGACGTCAACCCCACCTGCACGGTGTAGTTGGCGTCCGAGTTGATCGCCACCACCGGCCAGAACAGATCATTCCAGGCGGTGATGAACGTGATGACCGCCAGCGCGGCCAGCGCGGGCCGGGCCACCGGCAGCACCACCTTGAAGAACACCCCGTACCGCGAGCAGCCGTCGATCCGCGCGGCCTCCTCCAGCTCCCTCGGGAAGGACTGGAAGAACGAGGTCATCAGGAAGATGCCGACCGCCGAGCTGAGCTGCGGCACGATGAGCGCGCCGAGCGTGTCGGTCAGCCCGACCTTGTTGAAGATCAGGAACGTGGGGATCACCGTGAGCTGGAAGGGGATCAGCGCGGTGGCGATGACCAGGACCAGCGTGATCCTGGAGCCGGTGAACCTGATCCTGGCGAACGCGTAACCCGCCAGGCTGCAGAGCGCCAGCTGGGCCAGCACGATGGCGCCCGAGACGATCACGCTGTTGAGGAACCAGCGCGGGAAGTTCGAGCCGTTGAGCACCGTACGGTAGCCGCCCAGGTCGATCCCCTCCGGCCAGAACGGCGGCGGGAACCGGTTGAGCTCGCCCTGGGTCATCACCGAGCTGAGGATCATCCAGACGAACGGCAGCACGGTCACCACCGACATCGGCAGGAGCACCAGATGCCACTTGCTGGGCAGGCGCAGCTTCACGCCATGGCTCCCTTCCTGCGCGCGATCAAGAAGCCACCGATGATCAGCACGAGGGTGCCGACGAACAGGACGTACGCCACGGCCGCGCCGTAGCCGGCCGTGAAGTAGTTGAAGGCGAGCTGCCAGATGTAGTAGACGATCGTCACGGTCGCGTTGGCCGGGCCGCCCTTGGTCGTGGTCATGACCAGGTCGAAGAACTGCAGCGCGTCGATCACGCCCCAGACCGTGAGGAAGAGCGTCATCGGCCGTACGGACGGCACGATGATGTGCCGGAACGTGGTCCACCGGCCCGCCCCGTCGATCGAGGCAGCCTCCAGGATCTCCTTGTTGATCTCCTGGATGGCGGCCAGATAGATCACCACCGCGAACCCGAACCGGGTCCAGAAGAAGATCAGGGTGAGCACGAACATGGCCTGCGAAGGGCTGCTCAGCAACCCCTGCACCGGCAGCCCGAGCTTGACGAACAGCCCGTTCATCAGCCCGAAGTCCCGGTCGAAGATGTAGCCCATCAGCAGCCCGGCCGAGGTCGCCGAGGCGATGTAGGGCACCAGGAAGCAGGTCCGGTAGAACCCGATCCCGCGTACCTTCCTGTTCAGCAGCACCGCCACGAGCAGGCCCGCGATCAGCGACGCCGGGATGTAGAGCACGACGAGCAGCCCGGTGTTGCGCAGCGCCTGGAAGAAGACGGGGTCCTCCAGCAGCGCCCGGTAGTTGGCCAGTCCCACGTTCCGCCCCGGCGTCTGCAGGTCGGAGTCGGTGAAGGACAGCGCGAGCGCCCACACCATCGGGACCAGCGAGAAGCCGAGGATGATCAGCGAGGCGGGGCCGGCGAAGGTCCAGCCGGCGACGTTCTCGGCGAGTCTGCGGCGGTCGCGCGGCTGCCGGTGGCCGACGGCGGCCCGGCCCAGGGCCGGCGCGGTGCTGTTCACGATCCCGGTACGGCGAGCGCCGCGTCGGCCTTGGCGGCGGCCTCGTCCAGGGCCGTCTTGGGATCGGCCTTGCCGAGCAGGGTCTGCGCGATGGCCTCGGCCACGAACGCCGACACCCGCGGATATCTGGTCGTCGGCGGCCTGACCCGCTTAGCGTTGGCCAGGTTGGTGGAGATCACCTCGATACCCGGATATTTCATGAGGTAGTCCTGGTAGCCGGGCAGCTTGGTGATCGACTCGCGGATGGGCAGCGAGCCGGTGTCCTTCATCCACTCCAGCTGCTGTTCGGCCGCGGTCAGCCAGGTCAGGAACGTGGCGGCGGCCTTGACCCGCCGGTCGTCGTGCTTGAACACCACCCAGTTGTCGGGCCCGGAGACCGTCTCGTGGTTGCCGTTCGTACCGGGGAGCTGGGCGACGCCGTAGTCGACCTTGGCGGCCTGCAGGTCGGGCAGCACCCACGGACCGGCCAGGAACATGCCGAGCCGGCCCGATTCGAAGAGCTTCTGGCCCTTCTCGGCCGGGCTGGAGTCGAGGTAGAGCGACTTGTCGTCGATGGCCATGCCGCGCAGCAGGCCGAGCGCCTGCTGTCCGGCGGCGGAGTTGAAGACGGCCTTCTTGCGGTCGGGGGAGAGCACGTCGCCGCCCGCCTGCCAGACCAGCGGCCACAGGCCCCAGACGGCCTCCTCGCCACCGCTGATCGCCCAGGTGGTGCCGAAGGTGCCGGACCCGGCGTCGGTGGTCTTCTTGGCGATCGCCCGGAAGTCGTCCCAGGTCCAGTCGGGCTTCGGCGCCTCGACCCCGGCCTTGGCCAGCAGCTTCTTGTTGTACAGGACCACCATGTTGTCGACCACCGCCGGGAAGCCGATGACCTTGCCCTCGACGGTGGCCGCCTCCCGCTCGCTTGCCCAGAAGTCCGCCCAGCCGACGGCCGGATCCTTGGCGTACTGCGTGAGGTCGGCCGTCTTCGGGTTCCTGGCCAGGTTGGGCGCCCAGGAGCCGTACAGGTAGGCGATGTCGGGATAGGCGTCGGAGGTCAGCGCGGCGGTGAGCTTGGGCAGCATGCCGTCAGCGGTCGCGGCCCCGGACTCGAGGCTCACCTTGATGTCCGGATGGGCCTGGTTGAACTGGGCCACCAGCTTCGCGATCGACTTGGCGGCGGCGTCCGACTGGCCGTCCCAGACGGTGATCCGCACCGGGCCGCCCGCCTGCTCGCTCCCGGCCGGCGAGCCGCAGCCGGTCGCGAGCAGGGCGAGGCCCGTGACGGTGGCCAGGGCGCGCCTCATCGGACGCCCTCGGGAAGGAGGTCGCCGTGAGCGGCGATCATCTCGTCCACGAGGTCGTGGATCTGCTGGAGGGTGAGCGTGGCGGCGGCGTTCGGGTCGAGCATGGCCGCGTGGTAGACGTGCTCGCGGCGGCCTTCGAGCGCCGCCCGTACCGTCAGGTCGCCGACGTTCAGGAACGTCTGGTTGAGCGCGGCGAGCTGGGGCGGCAGGTCGCCGATCCGGGTCGGGCGCATCCCCGACCGGTCGACCAGGCAGGGCACCTCGACGCAGGCGTCGGGCGGCAGGTTACTGATCAGCCCGTCGTTGCGTACGTTGCCGTGGACCACCCTGCGGGTGCCGGTCTCGATCGAGTGGATGACCTCGGAGGCCAGCTCCATCGCGGGCTCGATCTCCACGCCCTCGCCGGCCGCCAGGCGCCGCTTGGTCTCCTCGTAGGTGTCGAGGTTCTCCTCCGACCAGCGCAGGTAGATGTCCACCGGGATGCGGAAGTGCGCCACCTGGTCGTCGTGGTGCAGGAACCAGGGCAGGTATTCCGAGCCGTGCTCGCTCGACTCGGTGGGGAAGTAGCCGAAGCGGCGGTACATCTCCACCCGCACGGTCCTGCGCAGGTCGGCATCCCGGGCGATCACGTCGTCGAGCGCCGGGTACAGGTCCCGGCCCTGGTGCTCGAACCGCAGCACGAACGCCTGGTGGTTGGCCCCGGCCGTGACGAAGGAGACCTCGTCCTCGGGTACGCCCACGAGCGAGGCGAGGCGGGCCTGCGTGTCGCGCACCGAGTGGCAGAGCCCGACGACCCGCTTGAAGTCGGTGCCCTGGTAGACGGCCCGGGGGATCATCGCCATCGGGTTGGTGTAGTTGAGCAGCAGGGAGTCCGGTGCCAGCTCGGCCAGGTCGTTCCCCAGCCCGACCATCACCGGGATCGTACGGAGCGCGCGGAAGATGCCGCCGATGCCGAGGGTGTCGGCGATCGTCTGGCGCAGGCCGTAGCGGCGCGGGATCTCGAAGTCGACGCGGGTCGCGGCGTGCCCGCCGACCGCGATCTCGTTGATGACGTAGTCGGCGCCGTCCACGGCGGCGCGGCGGTCGAGGTGGGCCTCCACCTTGGCGCCGAGGCCGAGCGCGGCGACCATCCACTCGGCCATGGCGGCCGCGGTGGCGAGCCGCTCGGGGTTGATGTCATGGAGGACCAAGGTCGAGTCCCCCAGCTCGGGGAAGGTCAGGATGTCGGAGAGGACGTTTTTGGTGAATTCGACGCTGCCGGCGCCGATGAAGACGATGCGTGCCATCGGGCTCTTTCCCTCCACGGACCACGGCGGGCGTGGCGGCCCGCTGCGTGCGGCGAGTATAGCCATCCATCCACGATACAGACTAGCATTCCGCTATGCGGAAAGCCCTGAGAGCACGGCCTGGTCGGCGTTACACGCCTTTTGTGAGGAATTCTCGACATCGAGACAAGATTGACAGCGTGTGATCTTGCCCGATTTCCTTGGTGTCGGAATTACATTCCACCCCTCGGAATAGAAGGTGAGTGTATGATCAACCTCCGATCGTTCTTCACCCGGTCCGCCGTGGCCGCGGCGCTGGTCATCGCGCCGGTGGCGGTCCTCGGCGCCGCCGGATCGGCCGCCGCCGCGACCACTCCCAAGGCCGCCACTCCCAACGCCGCCACTCCCAACGCCGGCGCTCGTGCGGCGATCTGGAAGCCTCCGCTGCGGAGCCGCTGGCAGTACCAGCTCCAGGGCAACTCCGCCTACCCCGCCACCGGCGGCGTCAACGTCGACATCTGCCAGGTCCCGCAGACCGGGGGCGCCTGCGTGAAGCCGACGGTGTTCGACATCGACCTCTACGCGGACGCCGATGTGGTGGGCAACAACACCACGCTCAACACCGCCGCCGTCTCCGCCATCCACGCGAAGGGCGCCAAGGCGATCTGCTACGTCGACGCCGGCTCGATCGAGGAGTACCGGCCCGACTACCAGACGTTCGTCGACTGGGACAACAGCCACGGCAATTCCCTGCTGGGCAAGCCGTTCAGCGAGGAGTTCCCGAACGAGCGCTGGGCCAACATCAACAACGACAAGGGCCAGCGGGACTTCCTGCTGACGATGATGGCGGCCCGGGTCGACAAGTGCGCCCGGGCCGGGTTCGACGGCGTCGAGTTCGACGTGGTGAACGCGCACGAGGAGGGCAAGTCGGTCACCGGCTGGACGGTCACCCCGGCCACCCAGCTCATCTTCAACCGGGCCCTGGCCGCCCTGGGCCACGCCAAGGGCCTGTCGGTGGCGCTGAAGAACGACCTCTCCCAGGTGTCCGACCTGGTGGGGGACTTCGACTACGCGGTCAACGAGCAGTGCTTCGAGTTCGACGAGTGCGGGGAGCTGACGCCGTTCATCCAGGCGGGCAAGCCGGTGTTCCAGGTGGAGTACCTGACCTCGCCGGCCGGCTTCTGTGGCAAGGCGGCCACGCTCAACGTCAACGCCATCAAGAAGGCGACCGACTACTCCCTCAAGGATCTGCCCTACAAGCCCTGTAGGTAGGCGGGCGAGGTGGCCCCACCGGGGGCGGGGCCACCTTTCCGTAAAACAGAACGCTGTTCCGGGCTACCTACGGTTATGTGAGCAGGCGTCAAGGACTCGCGGAGCCCGTTGAGCTTTCCGAATAGCAGAATGCTCGTGCGCCTGGCGGAATCAATGCTACGTTCGGAGCCGAGTCGCGACAGGGGGAGGGCATCATGCGCGGGCTGGCCGGAAAGCGGGTGCTGATCAGTGGTGGCAGCAGCGGCATCGGCGCCGCCACCGCGCGCCGGTTCCTGGAGGAGGGCGCCCGGGTCGTCCTCGGCGGCCTCCACGAAGCCGAGGTGGACCAGGCGGTGACCGAGCTGGCCCCGCTGGGTGAGGTGCACGGGCTGGCGGGCGACATCAGCTCGGAGGACGACGTCACCCGGCTGGTGGACGGCGCGATCTCGACACTGCGCGGGATCGACGTCCTGATCAACAACGCGGGCATCGCCTGGCGCGAGCCGTTCCTGGAGATCACGCCCGACCACTGGGACCGGATCGTGTCGGTGAACCTGCGGGGGATGTTCCTGGTCGCGCAGGCCGTGGCCAGGCATCTGGTGGCGCGCGGCGCCGGCGGAGTGATCCTCAACATGTCGTCCACGAACGGGCTCGGCGGTGAGGCCGACTACGCGCATTACAACGCCTCCAAGGGCGGCGTGCTGTTGCTCTCCAAGACCATGGCCGTGGAGCTTGGAAAACACGGCATCCGCGTCAATTCCCTTTGTCCCGGATATATCAAGACCCCATTGAATTCCACCATCTCGGCCGGGCTGGCGGACGATTTCGTGTCGGCGTACGAACGCGACCACATCCCGCTCGGCCGGGCCGGGCTGGCCGAGGAGGTCGCGGCCGGGTACGCCTTCCTGGCCTCGGACGACGCCGCCTTCATCCACGGCACCGAGCTGGTCATCGACGGCGGGCAACTCGCCATCATGTGAGCACTTTTCTCGCTGATCGCGGCTGAATCGCCGTCATTAATACGCGTGGACTTTCCGATGAAACCGCGATCTCATATCCCCGCGGGTATCGCCGAGTGGGGAGAGATGAATGCGGAGAATAGTGGGCATCACCGCGGCTGTCGCGGTCACGATCGGCCTCGCCGCCGTGCCCGCAGCCACGGCGGCGAGTGCCTCGCCGCAGCCGGTCGAGATCACCCGGTTCCTCGGCGAGCAGCGACTGCCGTACAAGATGTCCTACGCCGGCAGCACGGTCGGCGGCCTGTCCGGACTCGATCGCGACCCGCTCACCGGCACCTGGTACCTCATCTCCGACGACCGTGGCCGCTACGGCCCGGCTCGCTTCTACACCGGGCGTCTCGCCATCGACCGGACGACCGGCGCGTTCACCGGCGTGCAGCTCACCGGGGTCAACTCCTTCCTGCGTCCCGACGGGAGCACCTACCCGCCGTACGGCGAGCCCGACGCCGCCGATCCGGAGAGCATCCGCTACGACCGGTGGACCGACCGGCTGCTGTGGGGTGACGAAGGCGACCGCCCGGACGAGGGACACCCGGACATCCCGCCGTCCGGCCCGTACGTCCACCGGGCCGACGCCCACGGCCGGCAGGTCGGCGAGCTACCGATGCCCGCCAACCTGCGCATGACCGCCACGGACAGCGGGCCCAGGCGCAACTTCGGCATCGAGGGCCTGGCCCTCACCCCGCGCACGATCACGACCGTCACCGAGGGCCCGCGTTTCGAGGACGGGGAGCCGCCGACCGTCGAGCACGGCGCCCCGGCCCGCCTCACCGTATGGAGCCGCTTCGGGACCAAGCCGAGCGCCCAGTACGTTTACCCCATCGACCCCCTGCCCACCGCCCCCGTCCCGCCGACCGGGCACTCCGACAGCGGGGTCTCGGAGATCCTGGCGATCGACGAGCACCGGTTCCTTGCTCTGGAGCGCTCCTGGCTCGAAGGCGTCGGTTACCGGGTGAAGCTGTACGAGATCGACCTGCGTGGGGCCACGAATGTGCTGGCCAGGAACAGCCTGACGACCGGCGGGCCCTACCGGGCGGTCTCCAAGCGCCTGGTCACCGACCTCGACGACATCCGGACGCCGGTACAGAACCTGGAGAGCCTCGCCTGGGGGCCGCGGCTGCGCACGGGCGAGTGCACGCTGGTGATCGGATCCGACGACAACTTCTCCGCTGAGGAGACTACGCAGTTCCTGGCCTTCGCCACCCGGAGCTGCTGAACCCGCTCGAACCCGCTCGAACTCGCTTCGCAAAACGGTGAAGCATCGTGGGGGGCCTGGGCGCCCGAACTAGCCTGACTTTTCATGACGTACCGGCCGCCGCAACAGCCACCGTATCCACCTCACCACCAGCAGCAGTTCAACGCCCCGTATCCCCCGCAGCAGCAACCCCCCACCTTTGCCCCGCCTCCCGTGGTGATCGACGTCGGCGGGGACGCCAAGACGAAGGCGTTGATCGGCGGCTCCGTGGCCGGGGTCATCGGGCTCATCACGATCGTGTCGTCGCTCACCGGCCAGGTCAGGGGCGGCGCCGGGACCACTGTCGTCGCCGTGCTGTTCGGGCTGCTGTTCCTGGCCATCGGGGCCCTCCCGATCATCACGTGGCGCAAGCTCAGCCGCCCCCGCAGGCTGGTTTTCGACGGTTACGGCGTGCGCTGGGACGATCCCCAGGGCCGGCCGTGGTCCGTGCCGTGGGCCGAGCTGTCGGGAGTCGGCATCTCGCGCACCCAGCAGCGCCGCGTCAAGCTCGCCGACTACATCATGCGCAAGGTGATGGTGCGCCTCGATCTCTTCCCCGCCGACCCCGGGTTCCGCGCCCGCCACCCGGAGTTGGAGCACCTGTGGGAGTTCCACACGGTCAAGAACGGTTACCGGCTGCCTCTTGGCTCCAACCCCAAGTACATTCCGGTCATCGAGCGGGCTATGCGGCAATATCATCCCGCGGCCTACCTGGGGATCCGCGACGAGGGGTTCATGGTCGGCCTGGTGTAGGGACCGCAATGTCTCTCTGGAGGGACCCCCTTCGGGGAGGGGAGGAAGACGGTCCGTCGGGCTGGGGTCTCTGGGTGGCCTCAGTGGGGGCGGGAGAGGCGGCGGGCGGCCAGCAGGAGGGAGAGCAGGCCTACCCCGGCGGTGACGGCGAGTTCCATGAGGACGGGCGAGTGGACGGTGGCGGGCTCCGGCCGGGCGAGGTACGGGGCGATGGTCCGCCGGAGCAGGTCGATCACGTAGGTGAGCGGGTTGGCCATCATCAGAGCGGTCAACCAGCCCGGCAGGCCCGCGATCGGGAACAGCGCGCCCGACAGGAACACCAGCGGCGTCAGCGCGCACCCCAGCGCCGCGTGGAAGGACGGCGTCGGGGAGATGACCACGGCCAGCAGGGCGACGAACGCGGTCATGGCGAACGCGATCAGCGCCATCTCGGCGACCAGGGCGAGCATCAGCTCAGGCGCGTACGGGATGTGCGCCACCCCCGCCAGACCCAGGACGAACACGCCCTGACAGGTGGCCACCGTGGCGGCGCCCGCGCACCGGCCCGCCAGCAGGCTCACCCGATGGACGGGCGCGACCAGCATCTCCCTGAGGAAGCCCGCCTCGCGGTCGGCCGCGACGGAGGCGCCGATGGCGATCGCGGGCGCCTGGACGGTCATCAGCAGTACGCCGGGAAACAGGTAGGTGAGATAGCCGCCACCGCCCGGGAGCATGGCGCTGAGCCCGGTGCCGAGGACCAGCAGGTACACGACCGGCTGGACCAGGGTCATGATCAGGCGGGCGGGGTTGCGGACATAGTGGAGCAGTTCGCGCTGCCACACCACGTGGGCGGCCCGCGTCTCCCACCAGAGCCGGCGCAGCAGACGTGACCAGACGGAAGGACGGGCGTCCACGGTCACGGCCACACCCCCGGACGTGACGCGCCGTCCAAGGTCCGGCCGGTGTAGCGCAGGAACACCTCGTCGAGGCTGGGACGGCGTACCTCGATCGAATGGACGGGCACCCGCAGCACGGTGCACACCCAGGGGATGGCGGTGGCCGCGTCGGTCACCTGGACGTACAGGCCGTCGGGCCCCCACGCGCTCGACAGGCCCAGGTAGTCGGACAACGTGGCGGCCGCGGCCTGGTCGTCGCCGGTGCGCAGATGGATGCGGTCGGTGCCGATCAGTCGCTTCAGCGCGGCCGGGGAGTCGTCGGCGACCACCCGGCCCCGGTCGACCATGGCGATGTGGTCGCAGTATTCGGCCTCCTCCAGGTGATGGGTGGTCAGGAACACGGTGATGGCCCGGCGATGGCGCAGCTCACGCAGGTGCTCCCAGATCTCCGCGCGGGCCTGCGGGTCCAGGCCCACCGTGGGCTCGTCGAGGAACAGCACCCCCGGCTCGTGCAGCAACCCGCGGGCGATCTCCAGCAGGCGTCTCATGCTGTCGGACAGGGTGCGTACCAGCGTGTCGCCGCGGCCGGTCAGGCCCACGAGGTCCGCGGCCTCGGCCACGCGGCGGCGCGCGTCGTGTTTGCCCAGGCCGTAGAGCGTGGCGTGGAAGGCGAGGTTCTCGCGTACGGTCAGGTCGGCGTCGACGGTCGGCTCCTGGAAGACCAGCCCGATGCGCCGGCGTACCTCCTTCGGGTCGTCGCGCACGTCGATGCCCGCGACGAGGGCCCGGCCGCCGCTGGGCCGCAGCAGCGTGGACAGCATCGAGATCGTGGTGGACTTGCCGGCCCCGTTGGGCCCGAGGAAGCCGAACATCTCCCCGGCCTCGACGTTCAGGCTGATCCCGCACACAGCGCGCATGCCCTGGTAGGACTTGCGCAGCGAGCGGGTGTGGATCGCCCCCGGCCTCATGGGGCGGTCGGGGGGGCCGCGACGGTCATGATCGGCCGGTAGTAGCCGGCCGGGTAGGGCTCGCCGACGGGCTGCCCGTTCACCTGCACCCAGGCGTGCGCGCGGAACGGCTCCACGCGCACCCCCGCGCACCAGGTGGGCCAGGTGCCCCGGAGCCGGCACAGGATGGCCGTCGCCAGCGAGCGCTGCAGGCAGGCGGGCCCGGCGCAGCGCGCGCTCACGGCGACCACGTCGTCCCTGGCGGCCAGGGCCTGCGCGGCCGTGGCGGCGACGGCGCCGCGCCGGATCACCCCTAGGACGCGCCGGATGCGGTACGGCCTGAGCCCGGCCAGTGGCCGGGCCGCGGCGACGGCAAGGAGCGCCACCGATGTCCTGGCCGGCGAAACCCGAGCGCGTGACTCGGAGGCCATCGGGTGGCTCACGGCCTCACCAGCCCGGCTCGGCGCAGGGCCGCCAGCAGGTCGGCGACGTCGCGGTCCGCCTGCTCGACGGACAGCCCCGGATGGTTGCCGGTCAGCCTCTTGGCCACCTCGCCCGGAGAGGCGCCGCAGAGCAGGGCGCGCAGGACCAGCGTGGCGGTGGCGTTGAGCTGCCAGTAGCGGCCGGCGTGCTCGTCGAGCAGCACCATGCCGTCGATGGAGTGCGCGGCGGACACGCCGCCGCGCAGGCTGAAGGGCATCAGGAGTCTCCCGTGGTCATGGCCGGCATCCGGTGTGGGGTCAGTGAGCGCAGCCATATCTCGCAGGCGAGCGTCTGCGACAGGGGTTCCATGACGTGCGGCCGCGGGTGCACGCCGAGCAGGGCGGCACGCAGGGCGCCGGTGTCGATCAGCCCGAGCCGGCCGAGCTCCGACGCCTCGAACAGCTCCAGCACGCTGTCACGATGGCGCCGCCAGCCGGCGTAGAAGTCGGCGCCGTATTCGCCCTTGGTCGAGCGCTCGAGCATCTCGGCCGGCACGACGCCGTCCATCGAGGCCGCCAGCAGCGGCTTGTAACGGCCGAGGCCGGCGCGCTCGTCCGGCCGTACCGACAGCGCGGCCTCGATCACGGCGTCGTCCAGGTAGGGCGCGGCGTACGGGAGACCCAGGCGGGAGGTGGCCTGGTCGATCTGGCGCAGCCCGGCCCCGCCGGTGCGCGCGTAGAGCAGGGTCTGGTGCTGGGCACGTAGCGGCGACAGCGGCGCCGGCCGCGCGGCGGCGATCCCGGCCAGTACGTCGCGGGCCGCGTGCACGGCGCAGGCGGTGGCCCAGGGCGGCATGCGCAGCGGCGGCCCCCAGGCCATCGAGTAGGGGTCCGCGACCGCGGGCGTGGTGCTCAAGTCGGCGACACAGCGTTCCAGCCAGGCCGGGTGGTCGGTGCGGTCGGCCAGCGCCCGCAGCATCCGCCACCAGGAGCTGCGCCAGCGGGCCCGGCGGGCGCGCAGGTGCGCGGGCGCCGTGAACGGGCGGTCTCTGACCAGGTCGTGAAGGTAGGGCGGAAGCGCGGAGAACAGCTCGTCGCCGCCGACCCCCATCAGGTGCAGCCGGGAACCGGCGGTGCTCAGCCGCCAGGCCAGGTCGGCCAGCCGCGCCGCGTCGCGTACCCAGCCGGAGGGTTCCTCCATCGACGGCTGGGGCTCGGTCAGCCCGGCGAACCACAGCGGGAGCTCGTCGCTGCCGATGACGTGGTGCGTCGCATCCGGAAGGCCGGTGGCCGCGCGGAAAGCCCAGGCCGGGTCGTCGTTGCCGGGGTCCATGCCCTCGCAGTGCACGGTGATCAGGCTTGCCCGGCCGCGGGCGGCCAGGAAGCAGAGGCTGGTGGAGTCGATGCCGCCGGACAGGTCGGCGCTGATCGTGCCGCCGTCGGCGGTGCACGCGTCCACGGCGCCGGTCAGCGCCTCGCGGAGCGCCGTCGCCCCCTCAGCCAGGGGCAGGGCCGGTTCGGGTGGGTGCCACCAGGTGCGGATGCCGGTCATGCCGGTGGGCTCGATCAGCAGCGTACGGTCGGGCGGCAGGCAGCTGACGTCGCGCCACACACCGAGGTCCTGCAACGGGCCGACCACCCCGCTCGGCAGCAGCCGCGTGGCCAGCACCCGTTCGTCGATCCGCCCGCCGGTCGCCCACGCGAGCACGTCGGAACGGCTGGCGGCCACGGTCACACCGCGTACGCGGGCGTGGAAGACGCGGCGGACGGCCGAGGCGGTGCCGCGCACCGCCACCCGGCCGTCGATCGAGGCGACCAGGTGGAAGCTGCCCGTCAGCCCCGCGACGACCTGCTCGATCCGCTCGACGTCGGATATCCGGGCCAGCCGCAGGGCCAGGTCAGTGGCGGTGACCGGGCAGCGCCCGACCACCGCCACCCGTGCCGCTCCCGCTGCCGCCAGACGGATCTGGTGGCCGGGCCAGTCCCCGATCAACCACGGCCGCCCGGAGGCGTGGTCGATCACCTGACTGGCTCCAGGAAGCAGCACGCCTGCCGCGGCAAGACCGGCTTCACCGTCGGGGAGGACGGCGAACCACATCTCACCTAGCACCGAAGCTCCCGCCCGTCAGCCGGAGAACCACTGGAACGGCTGGGGGGCCCAGTCAAGGACGAAGCCTGACGGGAAACCGCGCGTCAGGTCGGCGAAGTCGCCGACTTCGGCCAGGGCCGGCGGCTCGTACGCGGCTGGTGCGTGCATGACCTTCTCCTTTCAGAGATGATGTCGGTCACGCCCATGTCTATCTACCTGGCACTGTCACTGACAGTAGCTATTCGGTTACTAATAGCGATGACCATGGTCACGGTTTCTGTGCCGACCGGCTACTGGTCGCAGGGGACTGGGGACGGGGCACGCAGAGGGGCTAGTAGGGACGGGCGCGCAGGGAGTTGGGACGGGCGCGCAGCGGGTTGGGGACGGGCACGCAGCGCATCGCGCCGCCGTCGGCGCCGAGCCAGCGCAGTAGCAGGTTGGCCTTGGCGGGCACGTGGTCGGCGGCCAGCAGGGCGCGGACCTCTATGTGGTCCGCCGCGTACCCGGCGAGCAGATCTCTGGCCCGCGCCCACAGCGCGCCGCCGAGGCCCGGGTGGCGCTCCTCGATCGCGCCGGCGATCTCCCAGAGATTGTTGGTCACCAGGCAGTAGACCAGCCGCTCCCAGCCGTAGGCCGCGCTGACGCCCGGTGTCGTGTCCGGGTGCCGGTCGGCGACCAACTTGACGCCCTCGTGGTCACGGAAGATCACCTGTGCCGGGGCGCCGGTGGCGTCCACGCCGATCAGTACGTTCTGCAGGTGGCACTCCAGGACCACACCGTGACGCAGGTACGCGTGCAGGACCGGCGGTACGACGTGCTCCAGGTAGCCCTGCCACCAGGCGAGCGCCCGGTCCTCGTCGAGGCCGTCGAGCGGGTTGCCGGGAAAGCCCTCGCTGATCCCCGCCGCCAGCAGTGCCGCCAGGCCGGGACGCAGGTGCGCCCCCAGGCCGTCGCGCACGACCACCGCCAGCGCCTCGCCGCCGTCGCCATCGCCGAGGTCCACGGTGCGGTAGCCCCGGTCGGAGAGTACGGACGGTCTCGGCAGGTGGGCGGGCAGGTCGTCGAAGACCTCCCGCAGCCGGCTGTCTATGGTGGTCAGCCGGCGCAGGTCATGGACCCAGAGGCGGCGGACGTCGTTGGTGATCCGGACGTCGAGACTGAACTTGCAGAACAGGTCTACGTCGGGCAGATACACGGTGCGCAGCGAAGAGGTGGGTACGGCCACGGCGGTGGTTTCGCCGAGATAGCGCGCAGCTTCGCCCAGGTTCTGCAGCCGCCCGTCCCGCTGGGCGGCGTGGCCGCCCAGCAGCTCCAGTTGCCAGGGGTGGGCGGGCAGCAGGAGGCCGCCATCGGGCGGCGGCGGTCCGAGGGCGTCCAGCGCGGTGGCGTCGCCCTCCTCCAGCACGATCTCGGGCGCCAGCCCGAGCAGGATCAGCGGGAACCGGGCGCTGGCCTCGGGCGCGTAGGGGAGCCAGGCGTCCGGACCGAGGCCGCCACGGGCCTTGGGCGCCGGGTGGTAGCGGTGCCCGGCGACCAGGGCCTGCTCGGACCGCAGGAACAGCTCGGTGGGTTCGATGAACGGCTGGGTGCTGGATGTGGGGGTGCGCCGGGTGGACAGCAGAGTGGCGACGACGTCTCTGCTGTGGCGGATCTCGCTCGCGAGGGTGTCGTTGGACACGCCGGTGTACGCGGTCAGCTCCTTGGTGGTCAGCGCCACCAGGAGGTCCAGGGACAGAGGGAGCCAGCCATCGGGCGTGTACAGGGCGGGGTGGCCGGGGTAGCGTCCGGCGCGAACGCGCAGCAGGTGGCCGGTCGTGGGCAGACGGTAGGTCTGGTGGCCGTCGTTCTGGCCGCTCTCGGGGCTGACCACTTCGCGGACCAGGCAGTTGAGGAGAGCCGTCATCGTGAGAGCGTCGGCGACGGTCACCTGTGCCGGGTCCGGCCCCTCGGGATGGTGTGCCATCGCGGATCCCTCACCACTCGTATCGGTGGTCATACACGGGGTAACTACCCGTTATGAGTATTGAATTGGAGGATCCCCCTCAAGGTCGGGCAGAAGCGGAACTTGCCGCAAAGCTGGCACAGGTCCGTCCCGGTCTGGCCGCCGCGTACGTCGAGGCGCTGCCGGGGGCGCGGGCCACCATCCTGGGCCTGCTCTGGCGGGGGCTGCTGTACGAGCCGGTGCCCGGGTTGGCCGGGCGGGATGGCGCGGCCGGGCGGGTCCGGTTGGCGGATGGGCGTCTGCTCACCGGGCCCAGCCGCCTGGCGTACGACCTGGGGGCGGGGGAGGACCCGGCGGTGCTGCTGGACGGGCGGGCCTACACGCGGCCGGGCGAGCTGCTGGCCGCGCTCGGACTGCCGGGATCGGAGCGCTTCGGCGCCGATCTGGACCGCAGCGTCGCCTCCCTGGCGCTCGCGCGGGCCGGAGCCAGGCTGGGGCTGGGGACGGGGGCGGAGGAGGGGTCGCTGGAGTGGTTCGAGCAGAGTGTGGTGGACGGGCATCCCTATCATCCGTCCTGTCGTAACCGGCCGGGGGTGTCGCCGGCGGAGCAGATCGCGTACATGCCCGAACATCGGCCCGTCGTCGACCTGGATCTGGTGGCGGTGCCGGCGTCGCGGTGCGTGGTCATCGGAGCCTGGCCCGACTGGCTGCGCGACGGTGACCGGCTGCTGCTGCCCGCCCATCCGTGGCAGAGCAGGCATGTGCTGCCGGAGCTGGGGTTCCGGCCGTTCGTGGCCGGTGGGATAGCGGCCCGGCCGCTGATCTGTGTACGAACGCTCGCGCCCGTCGGCGGCGGGCCGCATTTCAAGACGGCGTTCTCCACGCGGCTGACGTCCAACGTGCGGGACATCTCGCCGGGCTCGATCCGTGACAGCGCGCCGCTCTCGGCCATGCTGGTGCACCTGGTCCGGCGGCTGGGCGGGCCGCTGCGGATCACCCGCAACCTGGCCGCCGCCTGCGCGGTGGTGGATGGCGAGCCCAGTGCCGACCTGGCGGTCCTGGTGCGCGAGTCGCCGACGGAGTACGCGGGCGCGGGCGAGACCGTGCTTCCCGTGGCGGCCCTCATCGTCCGGCCCCCGACCGGTGGCCCGCCCTTGATTCACGGCATCGTCCAGTCTCCGACCGATGGTCCACCCTTCATCCATGGTGTCGTCCAGTCTCCGTCCGGCGGTCCACGGCTGGATGCGGTCGTGGAGTGGCTGGGGGAGTTCGCGCGGCAGGCGTTGGAGGCGGCGCTGGGGCTGTTGGCGTACGGCGTGACGTTGGAGGCGCATGGGCAGAATCTCCTGGTCGTCCTGGACCGTCACGGTCGCCCGATCCGTCTGGTCTATCGGGACCTGGCCGACATCCGCGTCAGCCCGGCGCGCCTGCGCCGCAACGGCCTTACGCCGCCACCGCTCAGTGCCCGCCTCATCACCGACGATCCGGACGAGCTGCACGCCAAGCTGTTCGGCTCGCTCGTCGGCACCACGTTCAGCAGCCTCGTCTCGGCTCTCGGGCAGGGTGACCGGGAGGTGGAGGGGCGGCTGTGGGCGGTGGTGGCGGCGGTGGCCGGCCAGGTCTTCGACGACCTGCCCGCCACCGCCGACACCCGCGCTGACCGGGCGGCGCTGTTCGGCGCGGAGCTCCCCGTCAAAGCGCACACGGTGATGCAGTTCGAAGGCGGCCCCACCGGCGACCGCTGGGCGCGGCTGCCCAACCCGCTGTCGCGGACCTGACCCACGCGCCCCTCAGACGTCGAAGCCCACCGGCACCCGGGCCCCCGTGCGGGCCGACTCCAGGGCGGCCGTCACCATGGCCAGGCTGCGGATGTTGTCATGGCACTCACCCTGCGGCGGTCGACCGGTACGCAGACCGGCCAGGAACTCCTCCAGCCCCTCCGCCAGCCCGCTGAACCGGGCCCGCCCCGGGTACCGGTCAGGTTCGGGTGGATGTCTGCGTACCTTGTGGCCGTTTGCCCCTTCCACCGTCGGCCGCCGTTCGCCGTCCCAGCGCGCCGTGCCGTGCGTGCCGGCGGCCCGCCAGCTGCCGGTCCAGGACGTCGCCTGGCCGGGCGCGGACCAGCTCCCCGTGAAGGTGTAGCGGAGCCCGCCGGTCATCTCGAAGATCGCCGTGGCCGAGCAGGTGCCGGGATACCAGGTCCACGGCGGCCGGAACGACTCGCAGTAGACGCTGACCGGATCGGCCCCCGACACCGCGCGGGCCGCGTCGAACAGGTGAATGGCCATGTCCTGTAACAGCGGGTGCTCCAGCGTGTCCAGGAACGGCGGCCCCTTGTACGGCATGAAGAACTCCGAGGTCAGCAGCCCGAGCGGCCCGAGCTCGGCCACCGTCCTGCGGAAGGCCACCAGGTTCGGCAGGAAGCGGCGGTTCTGGTTGACCGCGAACAGCCGCCGCGCCCGGTCCGCCGCGCTCACCATGCTCCGCGCCTCGTCGAGCGTGATCGACATCGGCTTCTCGCTGAGCACCGACACCCCACGCTCCAGGGCGGTGACGGTGACCTCGCGATGAGCCCCGGGTACGGTGCAGTTGACGATGAAGTCGGGCTCCTCGCCGTCGAGCACGGCGGTGAGCGAGGCGCTGACGGGCAGCCCGTCCAGGCCCAGGGCGGCGGCGGAGGCGCGGGCGCGCTCCTCTGCCACGTCCACCCAGCCGACCAGCTCGGTGCCGGGATGGGCGAGCAGTTCGGGTGCCCATTGGCCGCCGATGTACCCGGCGCCGACGACCACGGCCCGCAGTGGACGGTCCTCGTCGAGGGTGATGAAGGTCATGCGGCTCCTACCAGGTGATGGGGGTGTGGGCGTTCCGCAGGGGGTCGCCGACGCCGGACGCGGGGGCGGCCCACAGCACCGCGTTGGCCAGCACGCGCCGTACGTCCGGGTGGTGGTAGACCGGGTGCCCCTGATCGCCGGGGCTGAAGTAGAAGACCCGGCCCAGGCCCCGGCGGTAGCAGCAGCCGCTGCGGAAGACCTCGCCGCCGCTGAAATTGCTGACGAAGACCAGCTCGTCGGGTTCCGGGATGCCGAACGGCTCGCCGTACGTCTCCTGCTCGCCGATGACCAGCGGACGCGGTACGCCCTCGGCGATGGGATGGCCGGGGGCGACCGTCCACACCAGCTCGCGCTCGGCCGCGTCGCGCCAGGTGAGCGAGCAGGTGGTGCCCATCAGTTTGCGGAAGATCTTCGAGTAGTGGCCCGAGTGCAGCACCAGCAGGCCCATCCCGCCGAGCACGCGCTGATGCACCCGCTCCACGACCTCGTCGGACACCTCCTCGTGGGCCATGTGCCCCCACCAGGTGAGCACGTCGGTCTCGGCGAGAACCTTCTCCGACAGCCCGTGCTCCGGTTCCTCCAGGATCGCGGTGCGCACCTGTACGTGGTCGCCGAGCCGTTCGGTCAGACCGGCGGCGATCGCGCCGTGAATGCCCTCCGGGTAGCGCAGGCGTACGTCCTCCTCGCGTGGCTCGTGGTAGTTCTCGCTCCAGACGGTGACCTTGATCGGCATCCGTGTGCCTCCCCGAGGGGCCCTGCGGCCCTCTGAACGTCGTGGACCCTTTGTTGGATGGTTCTCGCCGCTATCGGAGGCGTTGAAGCCGGTTTCGGGGGAGAGGATGGCCCCGATGTGCCTTTCGTGGCGATTCAACGGCCAGGTGACTCCGCTGGCCGTAAAGCACGGCCACATCCGGCCGGTGGCGGCGTCGTCTGCGCTGATCCTTCTTCACGGATGATGAGCTGAAGGTCGCAAAGCCGCATGTTGCCCAGGAGCGCCCATGTCCACGATTGAGACGCCGGAATCCCAGCAACGCCCCGCCGAGCCGCCGGTCATCGAAGAGCCGGGCCGCCGCAGGTGGGTGACCGCGGGGATCGGCTCGGCCGTCGCGCTGGTCGCCCTGGCCGCAGCCGGGTACGGCATCTTCCAGACCGTCTCGGCCAAGCCCGCCCAGCCGTACGGCGGGACGCCGCCCTGGTCCATCCCGGACGACCCGGCCCCCGGGATGAAGGCCGCCGGTCTCACCGCCGGGCCGATGGGCACCGCCGAGCACTACCACGCCCATCTGAGCCTCTTCGTGGACGGCAAGGAGGTGGCGGTCCCGGCCAACATCGGGATCGAGGGGGAGGACATGACCCCCGTACACACCCATGACGACCGCGGCGTGATCCACGTCGAATCCCGCGCCAAGGGCGAGGTCTACACCCTCGGCCAGATCTTCAAGCAGTGGGGCGTCACCCTCTCGGCGAACCAGATCGGCGCGCTGCGGACCGGCAACGGCAAGGTCCTCACCACCCAGGTCGACGGCAAGCCGTTCACTGGCGACCCGGCGAGCATCGCGATCAAGGCGCACGAGCAGATCTCGCTCGTGTACGGCGTGCCGGACCCGTCCTTCACCCCGCCGACCAGCTTCGCGTTCAAGGCGGACGAGTAGTCAAGCCGGCCGGGTAGTCACGCGAGCCGGACGAGTAGTACTCACGCCGATCGCTGCGTCAGCCGGTAGCGCGACGGCGGGATCCCGTAGCGGTCGACGAACGCCTGCCGCAGCGTCTCGGCCGTGCCGAAGCCGCAGCGGGCCGCCACACCGGCCATCGGCAGGGTGGTCGAGGCCAGCAGGTGGGCGGCCGCCTCCGTACGGGCCTGCCGGACGAACCGGCCGGGTGTCTGGCCCAGGTCCTTGATGAACAGCCGGGTCAGGTGCCGCTCGCTCACCCCGGCGTCGGCCGCCAGTGTGGCGGTGGTCAGGTCGGCGGCCAGGTGGCTGGTGACGTACTCGGTCACCTGCCTGACCAGCTTGTCCGCGCCCGCCGGCGCGCCGGTGAAGATGCTCATCTGCGCCTGGTTGCCGGGCCGTTGCAGGTAGGTCACCAAGGTGCGGGCGACCTTCCTGGCCAGGTCCGCGCCGTGGTCGTCCTCGACGAAGGCCAGCGTGAGGTCGAGAGCGCTGGTGACGCCGGCCGCCGTGATGACGTTGCCGTCGCGGATGAAGATGGGGTCGGGGTCGAAGGTCACCGAGGGGTGCCGGACGGCGAGGTCGTGCGCCCACTCCCAGTGCGTGGTCACGCGCCGGCCGTCCAGCAGGCCCGTCGCGGCCAGGATGCCGGCGCCCGTGCACACCGACGCGACGCGGCGGCTCTCGCGGGCGAGGCGGCGCAGGTGCGCCAGGATCGGCTGGTTCTCCGCCGCTTTCTGGTGGCCGATGCCGCCGACGACGACGACCGTGTCGAGGGGGCCGGTGACGCGTTCGAGGACTTCCTGGGCCTGCAGCGTCAGCCCGGTGCCGCAGGTGATGGGGTTGCCGCCGAGGGTGGCGAGCCGCACCTCATAGAGGGGGCGGCGGGCGTGGTGGTTGGCCGTCACCAGGGAGGTGGTGATGCAGGCGATGTCGAGCAGCTCCGCCGCCGCGTATCCGATGACGATGATCCGCCGTACGGTCATGGCCAGACCCTACGTCGGAAGGACCAGGACCCCAAGTTTCCGGACCTGTCGATTTGCCCGCCTTTTGGCGGGGAGACGCGGGGTGGGACAGTCGGCGCATGACACAGAGATCATGGGGCCGATTCGCCTGGCACTACGTGGAGATGGTCATCGCGATGTTCGTCGGGATGCTCGTGCTCGGCTTCCTGTTCGACGCCGTCGGGTTCGGGCTGTCGTACGACCGGGATCCCGAGCCGGCCTACCTGCTCATGGCGTTCGACATGTCCGTCGGCATGGCCGTCTGGATGCGCTTCCGGGGTCACGGGTGGGCCGGCACGCTGGAGATGTGCGCCGCCATGTTCGTGCCGGTCGTGCCGCTGTTCCCGCTGCTGTGGCTGGGGGTCGTCGACGGGATGGGGCTGATGATGGCCGCGCACGTGGCGATGTTCCCGCTCATGCTGCTGGTGATGCTGCGCCGGCGCGACGAGTACGCCCACGCGCACTGAACCGGCTGGCGTTTGTAGCAAGCGTTTGGTTGGATCACCGTATGGACGACCGCGAGATCGCCGACCGCCTCCAGATCGCCGAGGTGCTGGCCCGCTACGCCTACGCCATCGACTCGGGGGACTGGGACCTGCTCGACGAGGTGTTCACCCCTGACGCGGTGATCGACTACCAGACGGCGGGCGGCATCCGCGGCACGCGGGCCGAGGCCAAGATCTGGCTCGCCGACGTCCTGGCCAACTGGCCCGGACGGCTGCACCTGATCGGCGCCACGAGGATCGCCTTCGAGGCCGGCGAGGCCCGCGTGAGCGCGTCGTTCGCCGACACCCTCGCTCCCTCGCGCGAACTGGTCTCCGCCGACAGCAAGGGGCTGATCCAGGGCGGGGGCTGGTATCACCACCGGATGCTGCGCACCGCCGACGGCTGGCGGAGCCGCGAACTCGTCGAGGAGCAGTCCTGGCGCACCATCAGGTGATAACGGCGCCGGTGCTGCCGCGCGGAGTCAGCCTGGCCGCCTGGTCCTCGAACGGGGGGACGGCCTCGCCCGCGATCAGGGCCAGCAGCCGCTGGGCGGCGTGCGCTCCGTACGCCGGAATGTCCCGGGTCAGCGCGGTGAGCGGTGGGCGGACGACCTGCGAGAGCGGGGAGTCGTCCCAGGCGACGATCGACAGGTCGCGCGGCACGTCGAGCCGCATCTCCTGGGCGACCGACAGGCCCGCCACCGCCATGATGTCGTTGTCGTAGACGATCGCGGTGGGCCGCGCCGCCGAGCTGAGCAGCCGCCTGGTCGCCCTGGCGCCCTCCTCGCCCGTGTAGTCGGTGTGCACGGTCACGTGCTCGGCCGCGCCGGCGCACGACTCCGCGAACGCCCGATCGCGTACGGCCGTGTGGACCAGATCGGACAGTCCGGCGACGCGGGCGATGCGGCGGTGCCCGAGCGCGACGAGATAGGCGATGGTCTCGCGGATCGCCTCGCCGTCGTCGGACCAGACCGCCGGCAGCGGGCCCGATTCGGCGGGATGGCCGATCACCACGACCGGCATGCCCAACTGCTCCATGGCGGGCACCCTGGCGTCGGAGTAACGCAGGTCGACGAGGAAGGCGCCGTCCGTACGGCTCTCGCCCCACCAGCGCCGGTAGACCTCTATCTCCTGCTCATGGTCGGCGACCACCTGGAGCATCAGGGCGTACGAGTGGTCCGCGAGCTCGCCCTCGATGCCGCTGATGAGCTCCATGAAGAACGGCTCGACGCCCAGGAAGCGCGCGGGACGGCACAGCGCGAGCCCCACGGTGTGGGCCCTGGCGCCGTTCAGCGCGCGGGCGGCGCTGTTGGGCCGCCAGCCGATCTCCTCGGCGATGGCGACGATCCTCGCCCGGGTGGCCTCCGACACCCCCGGCTGACCGTTGAGCGCGTAGGAGACCGCCACCTTGGAGACTCCCGCCCGGCTGGCGATGTCGGCGATCGTCGGTCGCTTCACGAGACCCTCCTGTGAACCGGTTATCTGCCCACACCCTAGGCCACCCACTCCATATGGCCGGTGGCCACGGTCAAAGCACTTATCCGGTTCAGTCAGAAATAGTTACCCGGCAGAGGCATAGCGCGGCAGGCTTCCCGGCGTCTGAGGGCTGATATCAACCCTTTGGAGGTGGTCGTGGACGCTGCGGACGAGCAAGGCTTCCGCGAGTTCGTCTCTGCGCGCTCTCCCGCCCTGATGCGGCTCGGCTTCCTGCTCACCGGTGGTGACCAGCACGGCGCCGAGGACTTGGTCCAGACCGCACTGACGAAGCTGGCGGCCAAATGGCAGCGGGTCGAGGCGCCCGAGGCGTACGCCAGGCAGATCATGTACCGCCAGCAGGTGAGCTGGTGGCGCGCGGCCAACCGGCGCAGCGAGGTCGTCCAGGCGGCCCCGCCCGACCTGCCGGGAGCGGACCGCACGCACCAGAGCGAGCTGCGCCTGGTGCTGCGCGGCGCTCTGGCCAAGCTCACCCCGAAGCAGCGCACGGTACTCGTGCTCCGCTATTTCGAGGACCTGCCCGACCACCAGGTCGCCCGCGAGCTGGGGTGCTCGGTCGGCACGGTCAGAAGCACCACGCACCGATCACTTGCCCGGCTGCGGCTGATCGCCCCCGAACTGGCCATGGAACTGGAGGCCGCGACATGAGCCGACTGCTTCGCGACACCCTGGAGGAGTGGGCCTCGGAGGCGCGGGTCCCGCACGACCTGGCGGACCGGGCGCTACGGAGGCGCGCCTGGCTGCCCATCGGCGCGACGGTGCTGGCGGTCGGGCTGGCGGTGGCCGTCGCCGTGTTCGCCTTCGGCCTGCGGGGCGACAACACGACCGTGCGCCCGGCGACCGACGGGGTGAGTGTCCCGGTCAGGCCGACGGTGACCTCGACCGACGTACGCGGCGACGAGGAGAACGCGCCGCCGCGGAAGCTGGTCGCGGCCGGGAACGTGGCCGTGTCCGCGTACTCCGTCACCAAGGTCGAGAAGCTGGAGGGCAACTGGGTGCGGGAGCGGCGTACCTGGTCGCTCTACGACCCGCGCGATGACACCTACGAGCAGACCCCCTGGGCCTGGGTGGACGTGGCGCCGGGACTCCAGCTCGCCGCGGTGGTCGGGGGCGACCTGATCGGCAAGCAGGTGGGCATCCTCGACATGAACACCCGGCAGATCAAGGCCTTTATCGGGCTGGAGCACGCCGTCGGGTCGGTGGTCTGGTCGCCCGACGGGACCAAGGTCCTGGCCACGGCCTACTCCGAGTACCCGGACCGGTGGCAGGTCCTGGGGAAGGATTCCAGGTCGGTGCCCGGGTCCACGCGGATCGGCTATTACGTCATCGACGTCGCCACGGGTGAGGCCGACTACCACGAGCTCGGGCCGATGAGCAGGGACGGGTCTCCAGGCAACTCGAACGCGCGCCAGGATCTCGGCTGGAGCCTGGACGGATCGCTGCTCTGGCAGCCCAGCGTCAGCGGGACGGACAAGGTCTTCCTCGACCTCGACGGCAGGCAGCGGGAGGCGCCGGCCGGCGACCAGTACGTCTACTTCACCGGCAGGTCGAAGGTCTCGCCCGACGGCAAGCTGGTCCTCGGCCGCGACGGCCTGCCGACCCGCATCACCGACCGGTCCGGAGCGGTCGTCGGCAGACAGAAGGTGCTCCAGCTGCTCGCCTGGGCCGACAACGACAACGTGGTCGCGCTCGGTTGCGCGGACAAATGTGGGAACGAGTTCGACAACGGTCTGGTGCTGGTCAGCGTCGACGGCTCCCGGGTGACCCGGCTCACCGCTAGCCATGACAGGAACAACGACCGCTGGGAATGGGTCCTCACGCCCAGAAACTAGCCATCTGGACGCCCGGTCAGTCGGTCTTGAACTCGTCGACGTTCTCCGTGGTCGCGACCTTCACCGGCACGGCCACGGTCTTTTCGATCTTCTCGCCCATGGCGGCCTTGACCGCGGCCGCCACCGCCTGCTGGCCGAGCAGTGCGGGCTGCTGGGCGACGCTGGCGTTCATCGTGCCCGCCTTGACCGCCTTCAGGCCGTCGGGGGTGCCGTCGAAGCCGACGACCTTGACCTCCTTGCCCGCCTTGGCACCCAGGGCCTTGATCGCGCCCAGCGCCATCTCGTCGTTCTCGGCGAACACGCCGTCGAGGCCGGGGTTCGACTGGAGCAGGTTCGTCATGACGTCGAGGCCCTTCGTCCGGTCGAAGTCGGCCGGCTGCTGGGCCACGACCTGGATGCTCGGGAACGCCTTGATCCCCTCGGTGAAGCCCTGCCCGCGGTCGCGCGCGGCCGAGGTGCCGGCCACGCCCTGCAGCACGACGACCTGGCCCTTGTGGCCGAGCAGCTCGGCCAGTTCTTGGGCGGCCAGTTTGCCGCCCGTCACGTTGTCGGAGGCCACGGTCTGCGTCACCTCGGCGCCGTTGACGCCGCGGTCGGCCGCGATGACCGGGATGTTGGCGCGCTCCGCCGCCTTGGCCGCGGGCGCCGCCGCGTCGGAGTCGACCGGGTTCAGGATGATCGCCTTCATGGCCTGGCTGGCGAAGTTCTGGACCTGGTTGACCTGCTGGGAGGCGTCGTTCTGGGCGTCGGTGACGGTGAGCTTGGCGCCGACCCTCTGGGCCTCGGCCTGCGCGCCGTCGCGGAGCTGGACGAAGTACGGGTTGTTCAGCGTCGACACGGTCATGCCGATCTTGACGTTGGCTCCGCCCGGTGAGGCGGAGGTGTTCGAGCCTGACGGGCCGGCGGAGCCACAGGCGGTGAGGCCGAGCGCGAGAGCGGCACCAGCTATGACGAGCGCGGGAATCCGCATGATCTATCCCTTTCCTATGACATCCCCCTGCGCCGCAGCGTGTCGACGAGGACCGCGAGCGCGATGACCACGCCGATCACGACCTGCTGCCAGAAGGCCGAGACGGAGAGCAGGTTCAGGCCGTTGCGCAGGACGGCCAGGATGAGCGCGCCGACGAACGTGCCGAGCGCCCGGCCCTTGCCGCCGGACAGGCTGGCGCCGCCGATGACCACGGCCGCGATGGCGTCGAGCTCGTAGCCGGCGGCGGCCTGCGGCTGGGCCGAGGCCAGGCGGCTGGCCAGGACGATCCCGGCGACCGCCGCGAATCCACCGGACAGCGCGTACGTGATGAGCTTCTGCTGGGAGACCTTGATGCCCGACAGCCGGGCGGCCTCCTCGTTGCCGCCGATGGCGTACATCGCGCGGCCCACATAGGTCCGGTTGAGGATCACGGCCGCGAGGGCGCCCATGACCAGCATCACGAGGACGGGGACCGGCAGGTAGCCGCCGATGGTGTCGCCCAGATGGGAGACCGCGTCCGGCATCGGGATGGGGCTGCCCTGGGAGATGACGAGGGCCAGGCCGCGGGCGATGCCGAGCATGGCCAGCGTGGCGATGAACGGCGGCAGCTTGCCGTACGCGATGAGAGCGGCGTTGACCAGGCCGCACGCGACGCCCACCACCAGGGAGACCACGGTGGCCAGCGGCCAGAGCAGGCCGGGGACGGCGGCCGTCCACGCCAGGACGATCGCGGAGAGCGCGGCGACGGAGCCCACCGACAGGTCGATGCCGCCGGTGACGATGACGAACGTCCCGCCGAAGGCGAGGATCGCGGTGACGGCCGCCTGGACGCCCACGTTGAGCAGGTTCGTTACGCTGAGGAAGTCGGCCGACAGCAGCGACAGCGCCACGACCAGCACGACGAGCGCCACGAGCGCGCCGTTCTCGGCCAGCCAGGACCGCCGGAGGAAGACGTTACCGGCCACGGGGCCCCGCCACCTCGGCGACCGCCAGCGCCATCACGCCGTCCTGGGTGACCTCGGCCGCAGACAGCTCGCCGACCAGCCGCCCGCGCGCCATGACCAGGATCCGGTCGCTCATCCCGAGCACCTCGGGCAGGTCACTGGAGATCATGAGCACCGCGTGCCCCGACGCGGTGAGCTGGTTGATCAGCTGGTAGATCTCCACCTTCGCGCCCACGTCGATGCCGCGGGTCGGCTCGTCGAGGATCAGCACCCCCGCGTCGGCCTCCAGCCACTTGCCGATGACGACCTTCTGCTGGTTGCCGCCGGAGAGCGTGCGTACCTCCTGGGCCAGTCCGGTCATCCGGATGCCGAGCTGTTCCGCGACCTCCGCGGCGGCGCGGCGCTGCCCGCCGCGGTCGACGAATCCGGCGCGGGTGGCCTCGCGCATGGTGACCAGCCCCAGGTTCTCGCCGATGTCCGCGCCCAGGACCAGCCCCTGGCCCTTGCGGTCCTCGGGGACCAGCCCCAGGCCGGCCTCCATGGCCGCGACCACGTCCCCCGGCGCGGGCCGCCGGCCGCGTACGGTGACCTCGCCGGTGTCGTAGCGGTCGGCGCCGAACACCGCCCTGGCGACCTCCGTACGACCGGCGCCCACCAACCCGGCCAGACCGACCACCTCGCCCGCACGGACCTCGAAGGAGACGTCCTCGAAGACGCCCTTGCGGCCGAGCCCGGTGACCTTGAGCAGCGGCTCGCCCGCCTGGCCGCGCTCGCGCGGGAACTGCTGGTCGATCGGACGGCCCACCATGAGGCGGACCAGCTCGTCCTGGGGCGTGTCGGCGGGCACCTCGCCGACCGACCGGCCGTCGCGCAGCACGGTCACGCGGTCGCCGATCGCGGCGATCTCTTCCAGGTGGTGGGTGATGAACACGATCGCCACCCCGTCCTCACGGAGTCGGCGGACGATCGAGAACAGCTTCTCGACCTCGCCGGTGGTGAGCACCGCCGTCGGCTCGTCCATGATCAGAACGCGGGCGTCGAGGGCGAGTGCCTTGGCGATCTCCACCATCTGCATGCGGGCGATGCCCAGCCGGGCGACCGGCGTACGCGGATCGACGTCCACGCCCACCCGCGCCAGCAGCTCCACGGCCCGCTCGTGCATCTTCTTGGTGTCGACGAAGCCGAACCTGCGCGGCGGCCGGCCCAGCGACAGGTTCTCGGCCACGCTGAGCTCAGGGACCAGGTTGAACTCCTGGTAGATGGTGGCGATGCCGAGCCGTTGCGCGTCGCCGGCCGTACGGATGTGCACGACTCGCCCGTCGAGCAGCACGCGGCCCTCGTCCGGGTGGTAGGCGCCGGAGAGCATCTTGATGAGCGTGCTCTTGCCCGCGCCGTTCTCGCCCAGCAGGACGTGCACTTCACCGGCGCGTACGGTCAGGTCGACGCCGTCGAGCGCCAGCACGCCCGGGAAGCGTTTACGCAGGCCCTCGGCCCTGAGAAGCTCCACTCCACGATGGTGTCCGCCACCGCGCCGACCATTCCGCGAACGCGCAGGTAAAAGGCAGGTTTTTACGAGGAAAGTACCCGTCTGGCACGTTGGCCGCTCATGCCAGCCTTGGCACGAGCCGGCGCGCGTTCGCCGAGTAGACCTGTTCGAGTACGTCCGGTGGGAGATCGAGGCCGGAGATGGTCCAGCGGCCCATCAGCGGCGGGTCGTCGAGCATCACCAGCTCGCCGCGGTGATCGCGGACCCGAAGGCCGACGTCCTTCCAGACCTTCAGCCCCGCCGCGCCCTCGGCCGCCGAGCGGCGTAACTGCGCGGCCAGCCGCTCGCCGAACCCCGGCTCGGCCGTCTGCGCCCAGTCGACGTGACAGAAGGTGGCGAACCTGCCGGGGTGGGCCGCGTCGTAGCGCTCGATGTTCGCGGCCAGCTCGGTGCCCCAGCGGCCGTCGAGGTTGACCATGCCGCGCAGGTTGACCTCGTCCATCAGGCCGATCAGGGCCGGTACGTCCTTGACCGTCCAGTCCCTGTCCTCGCTCAGCCACCGGCCCAGGTGGACGTGGGCGTCCACGGCGGGCACACCGGCCCGGTCGACCTCGTGGACCGCGACCCGGAGCTGGGAGACCGGCCGGTAGCGGGACAACGGCGGGTCGGCTGGGCACATGATTACCACCTCTCAGGGGATCAGGAGGGCCTTGACCGGGGTGGTGTGGCCGTTCATCAGCGTGGTGAAGATGTCGGCGCCCTGGTCGAGGGAGTAGGTGTCGGTCCAGCTGAGGTCCCATCCGCCGACCAGGTCGATGGCGGCGCTGAAGTCGGCGTCGCCGTAGGCGAAGGAGCCGAGGACGCGTTTCTCGGTGCGTACGAGGTCGGTGGCGTCGAAGCCGGGGTCGGCGGCGGCCAGGCCGAGCCATACCGTCACGCCGCCGGGGCGCAGGTGGGTGAGGGACTGCTCATGCGTGGCGGCGGCGCCGACGGCGTCGAAGACGACGTCGTACTCGCCGGTCAGCTCGGGGCCGGTGGTGGCGCCGAGCCGGGCGGCGATGGCCAGGCGTTCGGGCGAGCGGTCGGCGACATGGACGGACGCGGCCTTGCCGGCGAGGGCGGTGTGCAGGCAGGTGAGCCCGATGGCGCCGGCACCGATGACGCCGACGCGCGCTCCGGCGGGGTGGCCGGCCAGGCGCCAGGCGTGCACCGCGTTGGCGGCGGGCTCGATCAGCGCGGCGGCGGTGCGGCCGACGCCGTCGGGCAGGGGGATGACGGCGGTGGCGGGGACGGCGACGCGTTCGGCGAAGCCGCCGGGCCGGTGGATGCCGAGGATCTGCCGGTTCCGGCAGATGTTGGGCTGCCCCTGGGCGCACAGGTCGCATGTGCCGCAGGCCAGGATGGGGTTGACGATGACGGCCTGTCCGTCGTCGGTGTGGCCGGTGAACTCGTGTCCCATGATCAGGGGCGGCACCCGGAAGCCTGGTGTCCTGACGCCGTGCAACTCGCTGCCGCAGATGCCGGACGCGGCCACGTGGACGAGCACCTCGCCGGCGCCGACCACGGGCTCGGGCACCTCGCGCAGCTCCACGACGCTCGGACCGGTGAACACCAGGGCCTTCACGTGCACCCCTCTCTTTTCCGTATTTCGTCTATTCCGTACTACGGAATGCCATTCCGAATCAGCGCTAGCAGACCATTGCCGGGAAGGAGGTGTCAAGTGCCCGTCCGCGTGTCCACACTGCGGTCAGCGATCCACACCTGTGCGACCTGCCTGTTAGCGTTATCGCGGAGGTGGTGATCCGCATGGCTGGGGGATCGGACGGCAAACCGCGCACCAGGCCCGCCGTGCTCGGCGATGTGGCCGCGCTGGCCGGCGTCTCGGCGATGACGGTCTCGCGGGTGCTCAACGCGCCCGACCGGGTCCGCGCCGAGACCAGGGAGCGCGTGCTGGCCGCCGTGCGCGAGCTGGACTACTGGCCCAACTCGGCTGCTCGCCAGCTGGTCACGGGCCGCTCGGGCGTGCTCGGCGTGGTCAGCATCGACACCACCCTGTACGGCCCGGCCTCCACTCTCTACTGCATCGAGCAGGCGGCCCGGCTGAGCGGCTACACCGTGAGCATCGCCAGCCTGAGCCTGCTCAACCGCAAGTCGATCGAGGAGGGCGTGCACCGCCTCCGGTCCCAGTCCGTCGACGGCGTGGTCATCGTCGCGCCCCACGAGTCGGCGGTCGACGGCCTGCGCTACCTGCCGCCCGATCTGCCGGTGGTCGCCGTCGACGCGGGCAAGGAGGTCCCGGTGCCGGTGGTCATGGTCGACCAGCGGGCGGGCGCCGCGCGGGCGACGCGCCACCTGCTGAGCCTCGGACACGAGACGGTCTGGCACCTGAGCGGGCCGGTCGACTGGATCGACGCCAGCGGCCGGATCGAGGGCTGGCGAGGAGCGCTGGAAGCCGAGGGCCGGCCGGTGCCCGAGCTGTTACGCGGCGACTGGAGCTCCCGCTCGGGCTACCAGCACGGTAGACGACTGGCCGCCGACTCGTCGGTCACGGCCGTCTTCGCGGGCAACGACCAGATGGCGCTGGGCGTCCTGCGGGCGATGCGCGAGGCCGGGCGCCGGGTGCCGGAGGAGGTGAGCGTGGTCGGCTTCGACGACATCCCCGAAGCGGCCTACTTCTGGCCCCCGCTGACCACAGTCCGGCAGGACTTCGGTGAGGTCGGTCGCAACGCCTTCCACCTGCTGCTCGACCAGATGGCCGGCACGAAGCGGGAGACTCAGCGGCTGGTGGAGCCCGAGCTCGTGGTCAGGGAGAGCACGGGCGCCAGCCGTACCAGGTGATAGTGATCAGCCGAGGCGGATCACATTCCAGGAGACAGGAGGCAGCAGCACGCGCAGGGGATCGTGCTGGACGTCCGGGTTCGTCCGAGGGGCGACCGTGTCCGGCGCCTCGGCCGTGTTGCGCGCGTAGACGTCGGGGCCCGACAGCGTGGTGGCCTCGACGACGCGGACGTCGCCCAGTGACCGCGCGTCGATCTCCAGGGAGAGCGGCTCGTCGGTCGAGCGGTTGACGGCGAAGATCACGGTCCCGTCGGCGGAGTGCGTGGCGACGGAGTGCAGCAGCGGCACCTCCCCGTACTCCTTGGTGTCGTGGCTCGGGGAGGTCGCCTCGACGCGGAGCACGTCGCCGGCGGCCAGGCGGGAGGCCTGCGCGAAGGGGTGGAAGGTGGTCTGTTTCCACGCCGAACCGCCGGGCGAGGTCATGATCGGCGCGATCACGTTGACCAGCTGGGCCAGCGAGGCGGAGGTCACCCGGTCGCTGTTGCGCAGCAGGGTGATCAGCAGGCCACCGAAGGCCACCGCGTCCGCCAGGTGGTAGTGGTCCTCCAGCAGCGGCGGCGCGACCGGCCAGTCACGCGGCGGCTCGGCGGCCTGGAAGCGGGACAGGTACCAGACGTTCCACTCGTCGAACGACAGGTTGATCTTCTTGCGTGACTTCAGCCGGGCGCCGACGTGGTCGGCGGTGGACACGACCGACTGGATGAAGTACTCCATGTCGGTCGAGCAGGCCAGGAAGCTCGCCAGATCGCCGTCCTTCTCCTCGTAGTAGGCGTGGCAGGAGACGTAGTCGACCACGTCATAGGTCTCCTCCAGCACCGTGGCCTCCCACGCGCCGAAGGTCGGCATCGACGAGGACGAGCTGCCGCAGGCGACCAGCTCCAGGTCGCCGTTCATCGTGCGCATGGCGCGGGCGGTCTCGGCGGCCAGCCGGCCGTACTCGCGGGCGGTCTTGTGGCCGGTCTGCCACGTGCCGTCCATCTCGTTGCCCAGGCACCACATCCGGATGCCGTGCGGCTCCTTGGCGCCGTTGGCGATCCGCAGGTCCGACAGTGTGGTGCCGGACGGGTGGTTGCAGTATTCGAGCAGGTCAAGGGCCTCGGCGATGCCGCGCGTGCCGAGGTTGAGCGCCATCATCGGCTCCACCCCGGCCTTGCGGCACCAGCGGACGAACTCATCCACCCCGACCTCGTTGGTCTCGGTGCTGTGCCAGGCCAGGTCCAGCCGCCGGGGCCGCTCGGCGACCGGCCCGATGCCGTCCTCCCAGCGGTAGCCGGAGACGAAGTTGCCGCCCGGATAGCGGACCGTGGACACGCCCAGCTCGCGGGTCAGGTCGAGCACGTCCCGGCGGAAGCCGTCCTCGTCGGCCGTCGGGTGGCCCGGCTCGTAGATGCCGGTGTAGACGCACCGGCCCAGGTGCTCGACGAACGTGCCGAAGGTGCGGCGGCGTACGGGGGCCACGCGGAAGGCGGGGTCGATCGTGAGATGTGCTTCGTGCACTGTGCGGACTCCTCGAAAGTGATGCCTAGATTGTTAGCGCTCTCATAGGTCCGGTCAAGGCTCTTGACAGCTCACGTGTTACCGCAAACACTCGGGTAACCCGAAAAGAGGCCGCTCATGGAAGGTCCCTCGTCCGTCTCCCGCCGCCACCTCCTCGGTGGCGGCCTCGCTCTTCTCGGTGCCGGCGCGGCCGGCTGTGCGATCCCCGTCGGCCTGGGCTCGGCCCAGCGGCGGGTCCGCTACTGGCACTTCCTCGGCGCGAGCGACGGCATCATCATGAACCGGATGGTCGGCGCGTTCGCCAAGGCCAATCCCGACGTCTTCGTCGAGGAGAACGTGCTCGCCTGGGGCGAGCCGTACTACACGAAGGTCGCGATGGCCGGAGCGGGCGGGCGCTCGCCCGACCTGGCCACGTTCCACCTGGCCCGCCTGTCCGGGATCGGCGCCGGCCGGATACTCGACCCGATCAACGTCGACCTGCTCGCCAAGAACGGCCTGCGGGCCGCCGACTTCAGCCCGCCCATCTGGGAACGCGCCCACGTCAACGGCGAGCTGTACGCCGTGCCGTTCGACGCCCACCCCATGGTCCAGTACTACAACACCGACCTCTCCCGCCGCGCCGGCCTGCTCGGGGACGACGGCAAGCTGAAGCCGACCACCGGTACCGATGAGCTGCTGGCCATGCTGCGCAAGGCCAAGGACGCGCTCGGCGGCAAGCCGCCGCTGGTCTTCGACGCGCTCGGCCTCGGCACGGTGGGCCCGTGGCGGGTGTGGGAGACCCTGTACGCGCAGAGCGGCGGCACGCTGGTGTCGGACGACGGCACCCGGATCACCCTCGACGACGCCAAGGCGCTGACCGCGCTGCGGTTCATGCGCCAGCTCGGCCAGGAGGGGCTCTGCAACCCCAAGACCGACTACGGCGCGTCCGTGGCCGCCTTCACCAACGGCCTGGCGGCCTTCCTGTGGAACGGCGACTGGGAGACCACCGGGCTCAAGGAACGCAAGACGCCGTTCAGCATGGCCCGCTTCCCCAGTGTCTTCGGCAGCGGCGCGGCCCAGGCCGACTGCCACTCGTTCGTGCTGCCGCACCAGCGCAACCGGGACCCGGAGACCGAGGCGGCGACCTACCGGTTCATCGCCTACCTGGTCAAGCACAGTGCCGACTGGGCGGTGGCCGGGCACGTGCCCGCCTACCTGCCCGCGCTTGAGGAGCCCGCCTACCTGGCGCTGCAGCCGCAGTCGGAGTACCGCTCAGTGATCACCGAGGTCGCCCTGGACCCGAAGGTGTGGTTCGCCGGGTCCGCGTCGCGGTTGTGGATCGAGTTCGGCGGCGCGTTCTCGCCGGTCATCAGCGGGGCGCGAACACCCGAGCAGGGCCTGGAGACGGCCAAGCAGGCGCTGCGCCGGCTCATGTCAGCCCCGAACCCCTTCCCCGCCAAGGAGGGATGATGACGTCCACCGTCGCCGCCCCCGCCACGACCGCTCCCGTCGCCCACGTTCAAGTACGGCGCCGCTGGACCCAGCACGGACTGCTGTTCGTCGCGCCCTTCCTGGTGATCTATGCCGCCTTCCTGGTGTGGCCGACCGTGCTCGGCCTCCGGATGAGCCTGTCGAGTGTCAACATCGCGGGCGGCAACAACGAATTCGTCGGGTTCGCCAACTACGCCGAGGCGTTCACCGACCCCAGAATGTGGCACTCGCTGTGGAACACCGTGGTGTTCACCGTGCTGAGCACGATCCCGCTGGTGCTGCTCGGCCTGGGATTCGCCCTGCTGGTGCACAACCTGCGCTTCCTGCAGTGGCTGTGGCGGCTGTCGTTCTTCGGGCCGTTCCTGCTGCCGTCGGCCGTGGTCGCGGTGCTCTGGCTGCAGATGATCTACCCGCCCGAGTACGGCCTGCTCAACGGCACCCTGGGCACTGACGTCCTCTGGCTGGGCGACCCGAGCGTGGCGATGTGGTCGATGGTGCTGACCACCGTCTGGTGGACGGTCGGCTTCAACTTCCTGCTCTACCTCGCCGCCCTGCAGTCGATCCCCCAGCACCTGTACGACGCCGCCGCGATCGACGGCGCGACGGCCTGGACCAAGCTGCGCTCGATCACGCTGCCCCTGCTCGGCCGGACGACCGGGCTCATCGTGATCCTGCAGCTCCTCGCGTCGCTGAAGGTCTTCGACCAGATCTACCTGATGACGAACGGCGGCCCCGAGGAGGCCACCCGGCCGATCATCGAGTACGCCTACGAGGTCGGCTTCTCCGGCTACCGCATCGGCTACGCGTCGGCCATCACCTACATCCTCTTCGTCCTGATCGTCATCGTGTCGCTGGGCCAGCTCCGGCTGCTCCGCAAGCGCGAGGAGGCCCTGTCATGACCAAGCGGTTCAGCCCCTCCCAGATCATCCTGCTGGTGATCGCGGCGGCGCTCGCCATCGTCTGGCTCGCGCCCCTCGCCTGGGCCGTCGCCACCTCGCTGAAGCCCGAGAGCGAGACCACCAAGCTGCCGCTCCAGTGGTTCGGCAGCGAGCTCACCCTGGACGCCTACCGGCTGGTGCTGGCGACCGGCGGCATCGTCAAGTGGGCGATCAACTCGACGGTCACCGCGGTCGTCGTCACCTTCATGACCGTGCTGTTCTCGGCGATGGCCGCGTACGGGTTCGCGCGTACGCAGTTCCGCGGCCAGCGGGCGCTCCTGGCGGTCATCCTGGCCGGGATCATGGTGCCGCCGCAGGTGCTCATGGCGCCGCTGTTCGCCGAGATGGTCTCGCTCGGGCTGGTCGACACCTGGTGGTCGATCATCCTGCCGCAGGTGGCGGCGCCGCTGATCGTGTACATCCTCTACAAGTTCTTCCAGGATGTGCCGCTTGAGCTGGAGCAGGCGGCCTTCGTGGACGGGGCCGGGCGCTGGCGGGTGTTCTTCACCATCGTCCTGCCGCTGTCGCGGCCGGTGCTCGCGGCCGTGTCGATCTTCACGTTCATCACGACGTGGAACAACTTCCTCTGGCCGTTCCTGGTCTCGACGGACCCCAACACAATGACCCTCCCGGTCGGGCTGGCCAACGTGGTGCAGGGTACGTTCGGGCTTCGGTACGCGCAGATCATGGCCAGTGTGGTGCTCGCCGGGCTGCCGCTGCTGGTGGTCTTCGTCCTCTTCCAGCGCCAGATCATCAGAGGAGTCGCCCACACCGGCCTGGCCGGTCAGTGACCGACCTTCCCTCCGGGGCAGCTTCTTCCGCTCCCCGGAGGGACCTCAGCGGTCAGAGCAGCTTGTCGAGCGTGATGGGCAGGTCGCGGACGCGCTTGCCGGTGGCGTGATGCACGGCGCTGGCGATGGCCCCGGCGACGCCCGTGATGCTCACCTCGCCGATCCCGATCAGGCCCAGGGGCATGGTCGGGTCCGGCTCGTCCAGGTAGTGGATGTCGATCGGCGGGATGTCGGCGTGCACCGGGATGTGGTAGTCGCCCAGCCCCGGGTTCATGACGCGCCCGTTGCGCGGGTCGACGAGCGTCTCCTCCGACAGCGCCATGCCGATCCCCATCACGATGCCGCCCCGGAGCTGGCTGGCCGCCGTCTTCGCGTTGATCACCCGGCCCACGTCGAACACGCCGAGCCAGCGTGACAGCCGTACCTCGCCGGTGTCCGGATCGACGCGTACCTCGCAGAACTGGGCGCCGGACGCGGCCTTGACCCAGCGCCGCTGGTCGTTGACGAACTTGGCCATGAACCTGATCTGCCCGGCCAGAGCGCCGAGGCCCGATTCGGAGCCGATCGCCGCCTCGACGGACGGCCGGCCCGCCCTGTACAGGATGGCCTCGTAGCTCTCGCCGGCGTCCGGCCGGTCGCGCCGGTAGAGCCCGCCGTCCCTGGCCTCGACCGCGGCGAGCCGCTGCCCGCGCAACGGCGAGTCGCCGGAGCGCCGGGCCAGCGCCAGCACCGACCCCCTCAGCTTCTCGCAGGCCGACAGCAGGCTGGCCGCGATGCTCGCGGTCTGCGCGGAGCCGCCCGCCATGGGTCCGGTCGGCAGGTCGGAGTCGCCGTACTCCACCCGGACCGCCTCGAACGGCACGCCCAGCTCGTCGGCGGCGATCTGCGCCTGCGCGGTCGCGCCGCCCATGCCCATCTCCTGGAAGCCGCAGCGCACCACGACCGTGCCGTCGGCCGAGAGCCGCACGGTGACGTTGGCCGTGAACTGCACCGACGAGTGGTAGGCCGTGGCCACCCCCATACCGACGAGCCACCTGCCGTCGCGCATCGAGCCGGGCTCCGGCGTGCGCTCGGCCCAGCCGAACCGCTCGGCGCCCAGCGCGTACGCCTCGCGCAGCTTCCGGTGCGCGAAGCGCTTGCCGTCGAGCGGGTTGCGCTCCGGCTCGTTGCGCATCCGCAGCTCGATCGGGTCGACGCCGAGCTCGCCGGCCAGCTCGTCGATCGCCGCCTCCAGCGCGAACGTGCCGATGGACACGCCGGGCGCGCGCATGAACGTGTTGGGGAGCAGGTCCATCTCGACGAGCTTCTGCTGGACGAGGATGTTCTCGGCGTCGTAGAGGTGCCGGGCCGCCTCGGTCACCGACTCGGAGTTGCCGCCCACCTTCCCGGTCCTGGTGACGCTGGTGTGGATCAGCGCGGTCAGTCTGCCGTCCTGGCCGGCGCCGAGCGCGACGCGCTGGGTCGAGGGCGTGCGCCCGCCGACCGTACGGTAGACGCCCTCCCTGGTCAGCATCATCCGCACCGCTCTGCCGGTCGCCCGGGCGGCCAGCGCGGTCAGGATCGTGCCCGGCCAGATCGAGCCCTTGCCGCCGAAGCCGCCGCCGACGTACGGGGAGGTCATGCGTACGTTCCGCTCGGGGATGCCGAATCTGACCGCGAGGTGTTTGCGCATCCAGGAGATGGCCTGACTGCCCTCGTGCACGGTCAGCCGGTCGCCGTCCCAGACGGCGGTGGTCGCGTGCGGCTCGATCGCGTTGTGGTTGTGGGGCGGGGTGGTGAAGCGCAGGTCCACCGAGACCGGCGCCACCGCCAGAGCCGCCTCCGCGTCACCCTTCTTGGCGCTGCCCGGCCCCAGAATGCTGCTCGGCTGCGGCTTGGCGTTCGCCTCCTCCGCGGCGAAGTCCAGCACGGCCGGGAACTCCTGGTAGGTCACCTCGACCAGGCTCGCGCCGTACCGCGCCGCCTCCAGGCTCTCCGCGACGACGACCGCCACCGGCTGTCCGTCCCAGTGCACCTCGTCGGTGTTGAGGTAGTTGACCGACGTCGCGGAGACCATCGTGCTCAGGTCGAGCATGCTCCGCGCGGGCGCCGGCTTCAGCACGGGCGCGTTCAGATGGGTGAGCACTGACAGGACGCCCGTCACCGCCTCGGCCGCCTTGACGTCGATGCCGGTGATCCGGCCGCGGGCGACCGTCGCGTGCACCAGGGCGGCGTAGGCGAGGTCCGGGTACGGGAACTCGGCCGCGAACCGGGCCGTGCCCGTCGTCTTCTCCGGGCCGTCGACCCGGTCGATGCCCCGGCCCACGGCCTTCTCGCGCGGCGGGCTCTGCGTCTCGGTAGTGGTGGTGGTCATGCCAGGCCCCTGTCGCTGAGCTGCCGCAATGTCGCCACGATTGTCCGTTGTGCTAGTTCGATCTTGAAGGCGTTGTCCGGCCGGCCGACCGCCGGCTCCAGCTCCGCCTCGGCCGACCGGCGGAACGACTCCTCGGTGGCCGGGGCGCCGAGCAGGGCCGCCTCGGCCTGGTGGGCCCGCCACGGCTTGGCCGCCACGCCGCCGAGCGCCAGCCGTACCTCCGACACGACCCCGTCCGTGACCTCCAGCGCCGCGGCGACCGACACCAGCGCGAACGCGTACGAGGCCCGGTCGCGCACCTTGCGATAGCAGGAGGGCGCCGTCAGCGCCGGCACCTCGACCGCGGTGATCAGCTCGTCGGGCTCCAGCGCCGTCTCCAGGTGCGGCGTGCCGCCGGGCAGCCGGTGGAAGTCGGCCAGCGGCACGCGACGCAGGCCGCGTACGCTCTCCACCTCCACGGTGGCGTCGAGCGCGGCGAGCGCGACGCACATGTCCGAGGGGTGCGTGGCGATGCAGTCGTCGCTCGTGCCGAGGATCGCGTGGTTGCGGTTGAAGCCGCCGATCGCGTCGCAGCCGCTGCCGGGCACGCGCTTGTTGCAGGCCGACGCTCCGTCGTAGAAGTAGGGGCACCGGGTGCGCTGCAGCAGGTTGCCGCCCACCGTGGCCATGTTGCGCAGCTGCGCCGACGCGCCCGCGAGCAGCGCCTGCGACAGCAGCGGATAGCGGGTCCTGATCAGCCGGTGGGCGGCCAGGTGGCTGTTGCGCACCAGCGCCCCGATGCGCACGCCGCCGCCGGGCAGCTCCTCGATCTCGGTCAGCGGCAGCCGGGTGATGTCGACCACCGTGTCGGGCCGCTCGATGTCCTCGCGCATCAGGTCGACGAGGTTCGTCCCGCCGCCGAGGAACTTCGCGTTGGGCTCCGTCGAGATCGCGCGGACGGCCGTGGCCACGTCGGGCGCGCTGACGTACGCGAACGGCTTCATCGCGCGACCTCCTTGATGGCGTCGACGATCCCGTTGTACGCGCCGCAGCGGCACAGGTTGCCGCTCATGCGCTCCCTGATCTCGGCCTCCGACAGCCCGGTGGCGCCGGGCTCGGTGACCGCGCTGGGCATCCCCGCCCCGTGCTCGGCCAGCATGCCGATCGCCGAGCAGATCTGGCCGGAGGTGCAGTAACCGCACTGGAAGCCGTCGTGCTCGATGAACGCCCGCTGGATCGGGTGCGTGATCCCCTCGATGGTGGTGATGTCGCGGTCCTCGTACTGCACCGCGAGGGCCAGGCAGGAGTTGATCCGCTCGCCGTCGACCAGCACCGTGCAGGCACCGCAGGCGCCCTGGTCGCAGCCCTTCTTCGTGCCGGTCAGGTCGAGGCGCTCACGTAGCGCGTCGAGCAGGCTGACCCATGGTTCGAGTTCGAGCGAACGGGTTACGCCGTTCACCCGCATACGCAGCGTGACCACATTGCCCTCCGAATGATGCGCGTCAGTTGAGGGCGACGTTAACAGGACGGTGTAATCTTAACAAGAGGACGATGTTTCCTTATCTTGCTCGTATGCTTGGCTCAACCATGACGAGGTCGGCGTTTCTCCGGGCCAGACGCCCGGAGCACAAGCAGCAGCGGCGCGAGGAGATCCTCGCCGCCGCTCGTCGGCTTGCCACCGAATCAGGGGTTCGCAACGTCAGCTTGGGCGGGGTCGCGGCGGCGGTCGGACTGGCGAAGTCCAACGTGGTGCGATATTTCGGGACCCGGGAGGAGATCTACCTCGAACTCACCGTCGAGGAGTGGATCGGCTGGTCGGACGAGGTCGCCGCCCGGCTCGCCACGGCCGCCGGTCCGGACGACGTGATCGCCGCGCTGATCGACACGCTGGCCGAGCGGACGCTCTTCTGCGACCTGCTGGGCCACGTGTCGATCACGCTGGAGCACAACATCTCGGTCCCGGCGGCCCGTGCCTTCAAGCGCGCCGTGCACAGTGCGATCGACGACCTGGGAGCGCGCGTCGCCCTGGCCTACCCCGGCCTGACCACCGGTGAGGGGGTCGAGCTGGCAGGGGCGGCCGCAGCGCTGGCGGGCACGCTCTTCCCGATGTCGAACCCGCCGCCCGCCCTGCGGGAGCTCTACGCCCAGGACCCCGACATCGCGGCTCGCTGCCTGCCATTCCAGCCCACGATGAGGCGCATGCTCGCCGCCCTCGCCGCCGGACTGCCTACACAGCGCTGACCCGCGCCGTGCTGATCGCACGGGCGGGTCAGGGTGTGGCGGGTCAGGGTGTGGCGAGTGCCTCGGTCGGGGAGAGGCGGGAGGCGCGGATCGCCGGGTACAGTCCGGCGACGGCGCCGATAGCCAGGGTGGCCGCGAGCCCGCCGGCCGTCGCCCACGCGGGGATCACCGCGGGCCATCCCTGGTACAGCGCGTACCCCATGGTGACGCCGGTGCCGAGGAGCACCCCGCCCGCACCGCCGAGCGCCGAGAGCAGCAGCGACTCGGCGAGGAACTGCGTACGGATCTGCCCGCGCGTCGCGCCGAGCGAGCGGCGCAGGCCGATCTCCGAGCGTCGTTCGAGCACCGAGATGACCATGGTGTTGGCCACCCCGACCCCGCCGACCAGCAGCGCGACCGCGCCGACGCCCAGCAGCAGCCCGGTGAACGCCTGGCTGGTCGCCTGCTTGGCGGCCAGCGCGTCGGACGGCCGCGAGACGTCGACCTCGTTGGGCGCCTCCGGATTGGCCGTGCCCGCCAGCACCGAGCGTACGTTCTCCAGCTTCGACTCCTCCGCGCGGGTGTAGAGGGTCGTCGGGTACCCGTCGAAGTCCAGCTCCGCCTCCGCGACGGGCCAGCCGACCAGCACCGCGGTGTCCAGCTCGTCGGCGAGCGGCACCGGGTCGAGTACGCCGACGACCGTGAACCGCTTGCCGCCCACGACCACCTGGGTTTCCGGCCCCGCCGCGCCCACGCCGAGCCGCTGGGCCGCGCTCGCCCCGAGCACCGCGGCCGGGTAGCGCTGGGTGGCCGCGTTGAGCCAGGTGCCGCTGCGCAGGGTCGCGCCCACCGTGGCCGGCAGGTCGAGCCGGGCGGCGTAGGTGTTGATGCCGCTGGTCTGCGCCTTGGGCACCTCCTCCGACCGGTAGACCTTGGCCGCGCTGACCTTCCCGGCCGCCGAGACGGCCTGGACCGGCCCGATCCGCTCGATCATCGCCTCCGCCTCGACCGGCATCTTGGCCGGCTCACCCATCAGCGTCTGCCCGGAGGAGACGGTGAGCAGGTTGGTGCCGAGAGCCGAGAGCGTACGGTCCAGCTCGGCTCCCGACGAGGACGAGATGCCGACCACGCCGATCATGGCCGCGATGCCGATGGCGATGCCGAGCGCGGACAGAAAGGCCCGCAGCGGGCGGGTCCGCAGGCCGACGGCGCCGACCCGCAGCACATCGCCCGCCCGCATCCTGGCCGGGGTGAGCTTCGGCAGTCCCGCGTGCTCGACGACGGCCGCCATCAGGCCACTCTCTCTTCGGCCGCGGAGTCGGCGACGATCTGGCCGTCGCGCATCCGTACCTGCCGGGGCAGGCTCGCGGCGATCTCCCGGTCGTGCGTGATGATCACGATGGTGGTGCCGGCCGCGTTCAGGTCGTGCAGCAGGTCCATCACCCCGGTGCCCGAGACGGAGTCCAGGGCGCCGGTCGGCTCGTCGGCCAGGAGGAGCGGGGGATCACCCGCCACGGCCCTGGCGATGGCCACGCGCTGCCGCTCACCGCCGGACAGCTCGTGCGGCTCGTGGTCGAGGCGGTGCCCGAGCCCGACCCGCTCCAGCGCGGTCGCGGCCCGCCGCCGCCGCTCGGCGCGCCCGATGCCGGTGTAGACGAGGCCGTCGGCCACGTTGTCGATCGCCGGGACCTTTGCGGCGAGGTGGAAGTGCTGGAAGACGAAGCCGATGCGGGTGGCCCGCAGCGCGGAGAGCCGGCCGTCCGACAGTTTCGCCACGTCGTAGCCGTCGATGCGGACGGTTCCCGAGGACGGGCGGTCGAGCGTGCCGACGACGTTGAGCATCGTCGACTTGCCCGAGCCCGACGGGCCGACGATCGCGACGAGCTCGCCGCGCTCGATCTCCAGAGACACCTTGTCCAGCGCGGTGACCCCGCCGGGATAGGAGCGGGTGACATCAGTTAGGGAGATCATCGAATAAGAGGTCGGCGAAGGAGAGATCATCGGGGCATCCCGACGCTCATGCCCTCGGTGAGGCCATCGCCGGAGATCTCGACCCGGCCGCCGGAGAACAGACCCGTCTTCACACCGACATATCGGGACTTGCCGCCTTCGACGACCTCCACGCCGTACCCGCCTTCCTGGAGCGCCACGAGCGCGGCGATCGGCACGGTCAGCACGTTCTTGCGCTTCGACGCCGTGAACGTCACGTCCACCGCGGCCTGGTCGAGCCCCTTGGCGGCCCGCTGCTTACCGAGGGAGACGAGCGCCTCCACCCGCGTCTCGGGCTCCGCGCCCTGCCCCTCGCCCGGTTCGATGATGGTGGCGACCTCGGTGACCTTGCCGGACACGGTCTTGCCGTCGGGCAGCTTGACCGACACCTTGGCGCCCTTCTTCGCCACCCGCCCGTCCTTCGTCTCCAGCTTGACGGTGATCACCTTGTCGGTGCCGGTGTAGGAGAGCACCTTCTGGCCCGGCGCGGTGGGCTGGCCGGCCTCGGCCTCCAGGCTGTCCACACGTACCTTGCCGGCGGCGAAGACGACCCGGCCGAGCTCGACGACGCCGGTCTCGTCGAGGTTGCGGTCCTCCTGCCACTCTCTGACCGCGTCGGCCGTGGAGTCGGTGTACTCGTCGTCCACGGTGAAGCCGTCGTAGCCGAGGGCCTTGAGGTTGCGTTCGAGCTGCTCGACGTCCTTGCCTTCAGTGCCGATCCGCAGGTCGCGGTAGGCGGGCGTGGTGCCGTACATCAGCACCACCGGCTTGGCGTCGAGCCGGTACAGGGACTTGCCCCTGCCGACCGTGTCACCGCTGTCCGGCAGCCAGGTGACCGTGCCCGGCTTCCTGCTCACCACCGTGGTGGTCGGTCCGTAGCCAAGGTCCCCGTCGGCCTCCCGCGTGTCGAGCAGTGTCTGCCTGGTCACCGTGGTGGTGGCGGGCGGCAGGGCGCTGGCCGTCTTGCCCGCCGCCCGGTCGCCGCCCAGGAGGCCCATACCGTTCACGGCCGCGCCGGCCGTACCGATGACGGCGAGCGCGAGAAGCAGACCCGCGACCCGCCTGCCGCGACCGCGGCGGCGGCGCGGGCGATCCCCGCCCGCTGCCGCCTTGTCGTCGAGGGTGGCCGTGGACATCAGGAGCCGCCCTGGCCCATCTGGGGCAGGAACTCCTTCGAGCACTTCTCCTGCGCGGCCTTGAAGTCCGGGTCGTCGCCGGCCTCACCGGTCATGCGCAGCGCGCCGCCGTCAGGGTCGGGGAAGGCCTCGACGCCGTTGTCCCGCATGCACTGGGAGAACTTGCGCATCTGCTCGGCCATCTTGGGGTCCACCTTCCCGCCCGGTCCACCGCCGTTCGGCGCGTACTGCTTGCAGGCCTCCTGCGCCTTCTGCGCCGTTTCCGGGGAGATGCTCTTGTCCATCTTGAGCATGACCCCCTTGCCGGGCTCGGGGTCGTCCATGGGGACGCCGTTCTCGCGCATGCACTGGGCGAACTTGAGCCCCATCCCCGCCCGGTCCACACTGGCCGAGGCGCTGGGGGCGGCGGCGGGTTTGCCGCTGCTCACCGATGCCACGTCGGAGCCCGCCGGGTCGTTCGCGCCGCAGCCCGCCAGGGCCAGCGTCAGCGCGAGCGGGATCGCGGCCAGAATGCCTCGTCGTCTCATGGTCTCCTCTTTCTCTGATCGGCTGTACGAGACGAGAGCCAACAGCGCACGCTGTTTCCCCGGCGTTTCCATCAGGTCGAAGGCAGGGGACCGCTCGCTTCAGAGAGCGGGGGAATGCCGAGCGGGAAGGCGTTCTGGCGCCTGAACGTGCCTTGTGTCGCAGGCTGGTGCCGGTTCTGGTGAACGCTGATGTTATAAGAGCGCGTTGGTTATACTGATCGTGTGTCTCGTCAGGTGCGTACTTCCCCCGGTGCGGCCTATGACTTGGGCTACCAGGTGGTGTGGTGTCCCAAGTATCGGCGGCCTGTCCTGGGCGGCCGGGTCAAGGCCCGTCTGGAGGAACTGCTGCGTGCCAAGGCCGCTGAGCACGGCTGGGAGATCATCGCCTTGGAGGTGATGCCCGACCACGTGCAGCTGTTCGTCAAGGCGCATCCGAAGAACTCCCCGTCGTACGTGGCCAACCAGTTCAAGGGCTACACCTCCCATCATCTGCGGGCCGAGTTCCCGCATCTGCGCTCCCAGTTGCCGACCTTGTGGTCGCGTTCCTACTTTGTGGCGAGTGTGGGAGCGGTCAGCGCAGCCACGGTCCAGCGGTACATCGAGACCCAGTACGAGCGCGTCCCCAAGGCCAAGAGCGGGGGCGAGGGTGCGTAGGTCGTTCAAGTTCCTGCTGCGGCCGACCCGGCACCAGGAGATCGCTCTGACGGCGATGCTGGACGATCACCGGGCGTTGTACAACGCCGCGCTGGAGGAACGCCGGGAAGCGTGGCGGCGGTCAAGGGTCTCGATCCGGTACAGCGATCAGTCCGCCCAGTTGAAGGAGATCCGTGATGCTGACCCCGAGGGTCAGGGCCGTTGGTCGTTCACCAGCCAGCAACAGACCCTCCGGCGGCTGAACAAGGCGTTCGAGGCGTTCTTCCGCCGGGTCAAGACCGGCCAGACACCTGGCTATCCCCGGTTCAAGGGCAGGGGCTGGTTCGACACCGTCACGCTGGTCGAGGGCGACGGCGCGAGATGGGACTCCCAGCCTCACCACCCGTCCGCGACCTACCTGCGCGTGCAGGGCGTCGGGCACCTGCGGGTGCACCAGCACCGGCCGATCGCCGGGCGGGTTAAGCAGATCGAGATCAAACGGGAAGGCTCCCACTGGTATGTGATCTGCTCCTGCGACGGCGTGCCTGCCGTGCCGTTGCCTGCGACCGGCCGCGAGGTTGGGGTGGACATGGGCGTCGCGCACTTCGCGACCGTGAGCGAGCCGCTCGACGGCGTTACCGACGAGTGCGGGCATATCGCCAACCCCCGCTACCTCAAGACCGTGGAGAAGGAACTGGCCGCCGCGCAACGGGCCTACGCCGGCACCAGATGCGGCAGCACCCGCAGGAAGAGGGCTGCCAAGAAGATCGGGCAGATCCACCGCAAGGTGGCCCGCAGGCGCACCGACCACGCGCACAAGACCGCGCTTGGCCTGGTCCGCGCGGCCGACGTGATCGCGGTCGAGGACCTGCACATCGCGAACATGACCAAGAGCCCCGCGGTGAAACCTGACCTGGAGCAGGCGCGCGGATTCCTGCCCAACGGGTCAGCGGCGAAGGCTGGACTGAACAACAGCATCCTGGACACGGGTTGGGGGGTGTTCCTCTCGATCTTGACCAACAAGGCTGAAAGCGCCGGTCGGGACGTGATCGCGGTGAATCCCCGCAACACCTCCCGCACCTGCCCCGAATGCGGGCACGTGTCAGAGGAGAATCGCACCATCCAGGCTGGCTTCATCTGCGTCACCTGCGGGCACGCCGCCAACGCGGACGTGGTCGGGGCGAGCAACATCAAGAGGGCCGGGCTGGTCCTCCGCGACGCCCGCGCGGCGTAGCGAGAAGCCACCCCGTTCACGGGGCGGAGGAGTCACGGGTGCTAACGCCGAACAAACAGCGCACCCGGCACGATCGCCCCAGTACATGACCGAAGGGGACGAGGGCGCGATGCGGGTGCTGGTGGTCGAGGACGAGCGCATGCTCGCCGACGCGATAGCCGAGTGGCTGCGCGAGGAGACGCACGCGGTCGACACCGCGCACGACGGGGAGGCGGCGTTGGAGCGCATCGCGGTCAACGACTACGACGTGGTCGTCCTGGACCGTGACCTGCCGCTCGTCCATGGTGACGATGTCTGCCGGGAGCTGGTCGAGTCCGAGTCGACCGCGCGGGTGCTGATGCTCACCGCCGCCGCCGAGATCGGCGACCGGGTGACCGGGCTCTCCCTCGGCGCCGACGACTACCTGGCCAAGCCGTTCGCGTTCCCCGAGCTCGCGGCCCGCGTCCTGGCGCTCGGTCGGCGCTCGCGTCCGGCCGCGCCGCCGGTGCTGCGGCGCGCGGGGATCACCCTCGATCCCGCGCGGCGGGAGGTGTTCAGGAACGGCAGGTACGTGCCGCTGTCGAAGAAGGAGTTCGCCGTGCTGGCCGAGCTGCTGCTCGCCGACGGGGGTGTGGTGCCCGCCGAGCACCTGCTGGAGAAGGCGTGGGACGAGCACGCCGACCCGTTCACCAGCGCGGTCCGCCTGACCATCCTCAAGCTGCGCCGCAAGCTCGGCGAGCCGCCGGTCGTGGAGACCGTGCCGGGAGTGGGGTACCAGATTTCATGACCACTCCCACGCTCCGCAGCAGGCTCACCCTTGTGTACGGCACGCTGTTCTTCGTCGCGGGACTGACGCTGCTCGGCGTCACGTACTTGCTGTTCAACCAGCAGCTCGAGCAAAAGACGGTATCCATCATCGTCAGAGGCGGAGGCCCCGGCTCGCTGGACACCAACACGGGCTCGCTGGACGGCGACAGGGCCATGAACTGGATGAAGCAGCAGCAGAGCCTGCTGCGCGGAGCCGCGACCACCTCGCTGCTCACCCAGGGCGCGATCGCGCTGGTCGTGGTCGGCGGCGCGGCGTCGGGTGTGGGGTGGCTGGTCGCCGGACGGGTGCTCACCCCGCTCCGCCAGGTGACCGAGACCGCGCGGCGGATCGCGGCCGCCCCGGTCGCCGAGCGCGGCCTGCACGAGCGGATCGCGCTGAACGGCCCGGCCGACGAGGTGAAGGAGCTGGCCGACACCTTCGACACCATGGTCGAACGGCTGGACCACTCCTTCGACGGGCAGCGCAGGTTCGTCGCCAACGCCTCGCACGAGCTGCGCACCCCGCTGACGCTGAACCGCGCGCTGGTCGAGCTGGCCATGCACCGCCGTACGGCCTCGGCCGACGTCAAGCAGCTCGGCGAGAGCCTGCTGGAGATCAACGCTCGGCACGAGCGGCTCATCTCCGGGCTGCTGCTCCTGGCCCGCGCCGAGCACGAGATCGGTGATCGGTCACCCGTGGATCTGGCCGACGTGGTGAGCCACGTGGTCGCGCAGGCCACCGCCGAGGCCACGGAGTCGAAGATCACCCTGCACGAGGCGGCCGGTCCCGCGCCGACCAGCGGGGACGCGCTGCTGCTCGAACGGCTGGTGCACAATCTGGTCGAGAACGGGATCCGGCACAACATCGACGACGGCACCGGCTGGGTGCGGGCCGTCAGCCGCATCGCGTATGACGGCCGCGTCGAGGTGGAGGTCAGCAACACCGGGCCCGCCGTGCCGCCGTACGAGATCCCGACGCTGTTCAAGCCCTTCCGCCGGCTCGGCCCCGAACGCGTGGTGACGGCGAAGAGCGCGGGGCTGGGGCTGTCCATCGTGCGCTCGATCGCCCTCGCGCACGGCGGCGAGGTCTCGGCCCGCCCCCGGGAGGGCGGCGGCCTGATCGTGACGGCCACCCTGCCACCCCAGAGCCCAGCCCATCACTAGACCCGCGCCCGCTCACTGGGCACCGCCCAGAGCAGCAGGCAGTGCTCCGCCTCAGGCAATAGATGTGCGAGCTAACTTGGCTTCGACCGGTAGTCAGCCCACAGGTCGACGGCCTCTTGGAGACCAAGAGCGGCAACGTCCTCACGGGCCATCTCCACCGTGTAGATCAACCGGCCCGCAAGCCAATCTGGAACCGTCTCCCGTATCCGCGACCGACCGGGCAAGTACAAGCGCCAAATCACGCAGATCGGCCGCCGCCTCCTCCAACTCGTTGAGCCGTCGGATGCTCACCACGGCCGCCACCGGCTGATGTCGACGGGTGACCACCAGGTCGGTCCCCTGCTCCGCATCAGCCACCAGGCGGGCAACCCCTCGCTGGGCCGCTTCCGTGACGCTCAGCTCAGTAGCATCGTGCAGAACTCCAGGTCGCGAAACGTCGCGACGCGGCGGCCGCTCAGCCCAGCGAGACCGCCGAGCTGCGTCCGGCACCACTTGTTCAACCCATCCTTTCCTCGTTCCGGAGGTGTCTTGCCCGCCATCGTTTCCCAGACCTACCGCATGGTGCCGGTCGGCGACCTTGAGCCGCACCCTGACAACCCCCACCAGGGCGACGTGGATGTGATCGCCGAGTCGATCGCGAAGAAGGCTTCTACGGCACGGTCCTGGTCCAGCAGCCGCGGATGCGGATCATCGTCGGTGAGCACCGCTGGCACGGAGCGAAGGCCAACGGCCTGGAGCAGGTGCCTGCCCTGGTCATCGACGTTGACGACGACGCGGCAACCCGGATCATGCTCGCGGACAATCGCACCGCTGAGTTCGGAGGGTATGACGACCGGGTCCTTTCCGAGCTGCTGCGCGGCCTCGACGGCACCGGCTGGTCCGACGAGGACCTGAACGACTTGCTCGCCGACCTCGATAGCGGTATCGCAATCGTCGGCGATGCGCCAGCCAGCCCACGTGCCGCCCAGGCGGACGACGACGGCCGGGAGGAGCGGTCGCGGTCGCGGCCGCGCACCGACCTTGACGACGAGGAAGATGAGGACGACCTGGGCGAGGACGACGACTCCCCGCCGCCCCGCCCGAAGGTCGCATGACGGCCGACCTGCTCATCACGTTGACCGCCGCTGAGCACGACCAGGTGAACGCCCTGCTCGGGCACATCCGAGCCCGCGACGGCAACGCCAGTACCGCACAGGTCGTCCTGGCGGCGCTACGGGCCTACGCCGACTAACTAGGTGCCTATCTGCGTTGGCGGACCTCCACGCCGAACATGTCAGCGTACTTGAAGGGCATGTCCGGCTGGGGTTCCGCCCGCCATGAGGTGATCAGGTACTGCTCGACCGGGGTGCTGGCCACGCCGTCCGGCTTGGTGTCTCGCCCTCGCGCGTGCACCCGTAGCCGGTAGAAGCCCGCCCCCTGCCAGGCAAGGTTCGGTAGGTGGGGGAGATCCCCATCGAGCCGCAAACGACCAGTGATCCGCTAGTGGATTCGATGGAGACCTCGACGATCTCCTCCCAGCTGTCAAGGTCGAGAGGTGGAGGCCCCTCGGTCAGCTGCACCTCGACCTCTACGACACCCTGTGCGATGCCAGTAAGGATCGTCGCACCGTCCGGCTCATCGTCCACCGCGATCAGGCCGTTGTCGAACCTTGCCGGAAACTCTGGGCCCAGCTCGGTCGAGTCCAGAAGCTGGATCTGGTGGTAAGACAGCCTGACTTCTGCCCGATGGGGCGAAGGTGCGCCGGTCATGGGGAGGAGGCTCTTTCTGGGTTAGTGATTCATGTCGGGAAAGACAAAGAATGCGTCCCTATTCAGCAGCCGTTGCTGAGCAGCGAAGTCACTATAGAGGCCGCCAGCCTTGCTGTTCTGGGTGGCGTCCACCCATTCGACAGAGAAGTCGTCGGGGTAGTCGCCGCCGCCGGTGTACGCGCCCTGATAGGTGTGTGCCATCGGATACTCGTCACAGTTTGCCCCGGCCGGGGGCGAACCGGTGAGGAAGCTGCACGCATCGGTGCGATTCTGCTCCGCATCGTCGTCGTTGTACATGCGGGTGAGTGGAACGTCGCCCACCGCGCCAGGGTTGCCCCTTGCCTGGGCGCGGCTGATGTGGCCGGCGATATCCTCGACCTCGCTGCGCTTGTAGGTAAGAGTAGGCCAGGTGTCGGAGAAGACACAGCCCATGGTGTCCTTGCCCTTGAGCAGGCCGTTGTCGCAGCGCAGATCGATGGGGCCGTCAGTGACGTACTCGGCCTTGTCGAAGTCGCCGCTGTTGGGGGTGGCCCAGGTGAGCTGTGAGTCGAGGCTGATGTTCTCCTTCGTAAGGGTGGGAACGTTGACCTTGAGAGTCGCGTTGAACTGCAGCCACGTGCGAAGCTGCAGCGGCTTGGGGCCGCTGGCGGCCACTTGCGTACAGTCGGGGTTGCAGTGTCCGCCGAAACTGATCTGCGTAGTGGGCACCCATTCGCCCCACTCGTTGTGTGGATAGATGTGCTCGCCGTAGATGAGCGCGCCCTCGTTCCACACGCTGACAACGTCGACGTAGTGGGTGAAGTCCATGCCGCCGACGACCTCACCGGTGTTGACGACGATCCATACAACACTGTCGATCTGCCAGAAGCACTGGTTGAAACGGGTCTGGCCGTACCATCCAGCGGTCTCGTCCTTGCACCAGCTGGGCACGCCCGGGGGCACGGCGCCCGGAGGCTCCTCTACGGCGAGCTTCAGCTTGGGCGGGCGGGTGCACATGACCTTGTCCACGCCCTTGGCCCGCAGACTGCTCAGCTGCTTCTTCACCTCCTCGCAGGGGCGGGACGAGGTGACCTTGGCCGGTGAGGAGGAATTCCTTCCGGCGCTGGTGTCCTCGCGAATGGAGGCGTTGGCCGCTCGGATTCGGGCAGCATCCTTATCTGCCTGCGTGGACGGGCTCGGAGTCGGGGACGATGTCGTGGCTGTCGACTTTGCCGCTCCAGGGTCGTCGGCGGTCTGCGCCGAAGCGATGGGGCCAAGCGGGCTAGCCTGCGCAATGTCGAGCTGATCGCTCCGTCGGATAGCGAAGGCGGTCTGTCCGGTACGTGGGACGGCCGCTCGACCGGGCGTTCTGGCGTAGGGGTCGGTCGGATCGCTCGCATCAGAACGTGTTCTGACATACGCTCATGGCGTGAGCACCAGCCATGCCGACGCAGTGACATTTTCTGACTTGTCGAGAAATCCCCGAGCGGTTGCCGAGCGTGCGGCACGCCTGGGACGTGTGCGTGTCACGCATCGGGATGCTCCGGACTTCTACCTGACTGCGGCGGACCGTGAGGAGGAGCGTGAGCGGACGCTGGCTACCGCGTCCCGGCTGTTCCTTGCCTTGATCAAGCATGATCCCACCGCGCGTGCGCTGGTCATAGCCATGCCGGAGGTCTTCCCGTGGGTTCGCCACCTGTCCTCGGACGAACTGCGTGCCTTCACTCTGGAACTGGTTGAAGCGCTTTCCGACGCGGCCGAGCTGGATGTCGATGCCACCACCCGGGAGGTCATCGCGGGCTGGCGGGCCACTGCCAGAATCAAGGCCGATCCCGCGCACTACGCCGAGGCTCGCAAGCCCACAAATGGTGACTTCGGGCCGGTACAGGCCCACTCCGGCGGGGTGTAGCGAGTGAACATCTCCGTACGGTTCTGGAGAGCGTCCCGGACGGCCTCCTCGTAGCCCGGACGGGCGTAAGCGATTGCACGCAGGCGCCACTGACGCAACAGCGTCTGCACCTGCTTGAAGCGGGCCAAGTCGTGCGCGGCCTCCAAAGCCTCGTGGTACTCCGCCCGGAACCGGGTACGGTGCGACGGCGGAAGCACCTCGAAAATCGCGGCCGGATCCTCACCTGGATCACGAGGCGCAACGGGCTCCACAGGCTGAGCGGTCATACCGACCAACATATCTTCCCAGGCATGCGAGATGTGGGCCAGTGCTCCCGCCTTCGGTCACGTCCGTGGATGTGACCGCCCTGAAGTGATCACCTCGCCAATCCGTACGCTGGACGAGGCCATCGCGTCACCGCAGTCCCAGCGCGAACTGGAGGCGGCCATCTACGCTCTGCGCATGATCCACCGAGGGTGAGAGGGGACTCCCATGGCGGAGGAACTGTCGAGGCTGACGGGCCTGCTGTACGAGATCGGACTGCTCAAGCGTTACAAGCGCACGGGCTGGCTGGTCGCGGGAGTACGGGATCCCGAGAGCATCGCCGATCACTCCTTCCGAACGGCGATCATCGCGAGTGTGATCACGGCCCTGGAAGGTGGCAATCCTGAGCGTGCGGCGTTCCTGAGCCTGTTCCACGACACCCAGGAGACCCGCGTCACCGACATCCCCTACATCGGCAAGCGTTATCTGAAAGCGGCGCCGAACGAGGAGGTCACCGCCGACCAGGTACGCGGCGTTCCGGAGCCGGTCGCGGAGATGGTGGGCGGCGCGGTCGGTGAGTACGAGGAGAAGAGCAGCCTCGAAGCCGTCTGCGCCCGCGACGCCGACAAGCTCGAATGCCTGATCCAGGCCGTCGAATACCGCGAGCAGGGCCACCAGAACGTCCAACCGTGGATCGACAGCTCGCTCGCCGCGCTGCGGACGGCGTCCGCTAAGCGCCTCGCGGACGAGGTGCTCAGCACGGGATCGCTGGAGTGGATGATGCACGTCCTCAACGGAGATCAAGTCACCTGAGAGCGAGTCTGGGCCGGAGCCGTTCCGCGGTCCGGCACGGAGATCTGAGAGGCATCCCACATGGGACGAGTCGAGTACTGGAATGACCCGAACGCCCCGAAGGCGAACAGCCTGGTGCCGGCCTGCGGGACGGTCACTGTGGACGACGCGGGTCGCATCCTCATGCAGTGCCGACGGGACACCGGCCAATGGGCGTTGCCGATGGGCAAGATGGAGATCGGCGAGACGCCCTCGCAGTGCGCCGTGCGGGAGACCGAGGAGGAGACCGGTGTTCGTGTCGAGCCGGTCGGCATTCTCGGGATCTACTCCGACCCCGGCCACATCGTGGCCTACGCGGACGGGGAGGTTCGCCAGGAGTACGAGGTCATGCTGATCGCTCGTCCGGTCGGCGGTCGGCCCGAGGCCAACGATGAGGCGAGCGACGTGCGGTGGGTCGAGCCGGGCGAGTTGCACACGCTGGACATTCATCCGACTCAGTGGCGGCAGCTCAACGACTACCTAGAGCAGAGACATTCCCACGTCGATTGAGCTCAGCCAGCTCGGAACTGCCGTGTCCAGTGAAGTACATTTGAGTCAACTATAGTTCGGTCAAGTATACTTCGACATATGCGGAAGCCCGAGCATGTGTTCGACCGTGAGCGAGAGTGGGCGGGCCTGGTCTCGTTCGCTTCAGACGTGAGCCCGGGAGCTCGGCTCGGCGTGGTGAGCGGCCGCCGCCGCCAAGGGAAGAGTTATCTCCTGCAGGCCTTGGCGAGCAGCATGGGCGGCATCTACTTCCCCGCGCTCGAGGTGACGGAGGCGGTGGCGTTGCGCCTCTTCGCGGACGAACTGATCAGATTCACCGGCGCGCCTGTTCCGGCCTTCCGCGATTGGATCGACGCCGTCCCCTATCTCTTCGGTGTCGTACGCGATCGGGCGGTGCCTGTCGTTTTTGATGAGTTTCCGTATCTTGTCAAGGCATCCCCGGAGCTTCCCTCGATCATCCAGCGGGAGTTGGGTCCTGGCGGCTCCGGAGCCGCCAGCACGGCCAGGGTGCTGCTCTGCGGTTCGGCGATGTCAGTGATGGGCGGTTTGTTGTCCGGTACGGCTCCGCTACGCGGACGCGCGGGACTGGAAATGGTCATCAGGCCCTTCGACTACCGCCAGGCCGCCCGCTTTTGGGGGATCAGCGACCCGCGTCTGGCGGCCCAAATCCACGCGGTGGTGGGTGGGACACCGGCCTACCGGAACGAGTTTGTCCGTGGCGATGTCCCGGCCGGGCCGGCGGATTTCGACGGCTGGGTGATCAGATCCGTGTTGAACGCCGAGGTCCCGTTGTTCAGGGAGGCCCGCTACCTGTTGGCGGAAGAGACGGAGATCCGCGACCCGTCGCTCTACCACTCCGTCCTTGCCGCCGTCGCCGACGGCAACACGACGTCAGGGGGAATCGCCGGCTACGTGGGGCGGAAGTCCAACGAGATCGCGCACCCGCTCCGTGTCCTGGAAGACAGCCATCTCCTGGTCAAAGAGCGCGATCTCTTCCGGCCGAACCGCGGCTACTACCGGGTGGCCGAACCGCTCATCACGTTCTACCAGGCGATCATGGTCAGGGAATGGGCGCGGTTGGAGCGCGGGGACGCGGCGACGGTGTGGCGGGGCAGCAGGGCACGCTTCCTGTCGCAGGTCGTCGGCCCCCATGTCGCGGTGCTCTGCCGCGAGTACGCCTTGCATGCCGATACCGCGGCTGGTGAGGTGGGGAGTGGAGTCGTGCCCGATCCCGCCAACCGCACGCAGATCGAGGTCGATGTCGCTGTTCTGGCGCCCGCGGATCACGGACGCCCGCGACGGGTTCTCTCACTGGGCGAGGTCAAGTGGGACAGAGTCATGGGAGCCGAGCATGTGGCCCGGCTCCGGCGCGCGCGCGATCTGCTCACTGCAAAGGGGTACGACACCCGCGATACGGTGCTCACGTGCTATTCGGGCGCCGGCTTCACCCGGGGACTCGGCGCCGAACCAGGGAGCGACGTGCGCCTGATCACCCTTGACGACCTCTACGGTTGATCGCCAGCTTGCAACGGTCGTGTCCTGTGCGGCGCTCTAGCCTCTAACGCGCAGGTCAGAGTACGGATTTGCCGATAGAAGCCAGGTGGTTACGCCCTGGTTATGGCGAATCGATCACAGTCGTCGGTCAGAAGCCCTTCGACGACGGGACGCTATGCGAAGATCACTCCTGCCGGCTCTCGCACTGACCTTGCTCGCGGGCCGTTGCCGGAGCAGGGCACTCTCTCAGGAGAGTATCCGTCGCTCGCCCCGCCGCGTCACGCTCACAGGAGCAGGCCGAACAGCCGGGTCATGCGCTCCCAGTGCTCGCTGGAGGGGTTCTTGAGATCGGGTTCGACGATCTTGAACGCTTGGGCGAGCGCCATGGACAGCCCGCCGGCCACGGCCGGCAGCCGGGCCTCGGCGTCCACGCTGAGCGACAGGTCGAGCGGTGGCAGCGCGGTGAGCTGCTCCAAAATCGGCGTCAGCTCCAGCTCCTCGTCGAGGTCGCGGAAGCCGTGCATGTTCTCCTGCAGGCCCTTGGTGATGGGCAGGTCCCATGGCTGGATGATGTCGCGCCTGTTCTCCTTGGCCGCGGCTTCGGCGACGACGAGCATGTCGTACAGCTTGCGGTTGACGAAGTCGTTGAAGCGCTTGAGGTCGTTCTTGTCCACGTTGAGTCCCGCGGCGGCGCGGAAGAAGCGCTCGAACCTGGAGTGTGCCATGACCGGCATGTGGATCACCGTCTTCTCTGTCGATTTTCTGTGGTGGTGAACCGTTCGTACATCAGGCGTACGGCCATGGCGCCCTCCCCTACCGCGGAGGCGACCCGCTTGACCGATCCGCTGCGGACGTCGCCCACGGCGAAGACGCCCAGGTGGTCGGTCTCCAGGGGAAGCAGTGCGTTCCAGGTGGTGCGCCGTCCCGTGATGACGAAGCCGCGGTCGTCGAGCGGCACGGCACCCTCCAGCCACTTGGTGTGTGGGTCGGCGCCGATGAAGACGAACATCGCCCTGGTGGCGATCTCCAGGGACTCCCCTGTGCGCCGGTTGTGGACGCGGACGCCGGTCAGCGTGCCGTCGCCGATGAGCCGGCGTACCTCGGTGTTGAGCATGATCTCGATGCCGGGCGCGCGGTCGAGCTCGTCGGCGAGGTAGTGGGACATGCTGGCGCGCACGTCGTCGCCGCGTACGAGCACGCGCACCGACGAGGCGTTCCTGGCCAGGTAGAGTGCCGCCTGACCGGCGGAGTTGCCGCCGCCGACGATGACCACCGGCGAGTCGCTGCACATGCGCAGCTCGAAGGGCGTCGCCGCGTAGTAGACGCCGGATCCCTCGTACTTCTCCAGCTCGGGGACGTCGAGCTTCCGGTAGCGGGCGCCGGTGGCGATGATCACGGCGTGGCCCTTGATGGTGTTGCCGTCCTCGACGAGGACGCCGTAGAAGCCGTCGTCCGGCTGCAGGCCGGTCGCCTCGGCCGGGACGGTCAGCGCCGCGCCGAACTTCCGCGCCTGGATGACGGCGCGCTCGGCGAGCTCGGCGCCCGAGATGCCGGAGGGGAAGCCGAGGTAGTTCTCGATGCGGGAGGAGGTGCCGGCCTGGCCGCCTGCGGCCACGGCGTCGAGTACGACGGTCGTCAGCCCTTCCGAGGCCCCGTACACGGCGGCGGCCAGGCCGGCCGGGCCGGCGCCCACGACGACCAGGTCGCAGACGCCGTCGCCGGGCACCGGGGCGGGCAGGCCGATCGCCTTCGCCAGCTCGGCGACGGTCGGGTTGCGCAGGACCTTGTCGCCGCGCCAGATCACCACTGGGGTGTCCGCGGGCGGGATGCGTAGCTCGCGCAGCAGCGCGTTCGCCTCCTCGTCTTGCTCCAGGTCGATCCACCGGTGCGGCACCCTGTTGCGGGCGGCGAACTCGCGCAGCCGCTTGCAGTCCGCCGAATAGCGGGAGCCGATGATGCGGAAGCCGGTGCCCAGCCCGATCAGCAGGGACCGCCGGGCCAGGTAGGCCCGCAGGATGAGGTCGCCGAGCGCCTGGTCCTGCGCCACGAGCGTGCGCACTTCGTCGGCCGGGACGGCCAGCACCTCGCCTGGCTCCTGGACGACGGCGGTCAGGAATGCCGCTTGGCCGGTGAGCAGGCTGAGCTCGCCGAGGAAGCGGCCCGGGCCTTGGACGGCGATCGTCTTCTCGTCCGGGCCGCTGCCGTGCCCCTCGACCATGGCCACCTTGCCGCTCAGCACGACGATGAACTCCGTGGTGGGCTCCCCCTCCCTGAACAGGACGTCGCCGAGCGAGACGGCCCGGCGCTCGCCGTGGGGCGAGAGCTCGGCGAGCTGCGCCTCGCTCAGCCGGGGGAAGGCGCCGTATAGATCCGGCGTCTCGGGAACCGGCGTCATGTGCGCGCCCTGACCGCGTCCTCGACCCATCGGCGCAGCTCGTGGGCGGGCGAGGCGCCCGCCCGCTGGGCGACGACCTCGCCGCGGACCATCACCATGAGCGTCGGAATGTGCTTGATCGTGAAGCGCTCGGACAGGCGGGGCGACCGGTCCACGTCGACTTTGACGAGTTTGACGCGGCCGGCCAGGTCCTGGGAGATCTGTTCGAGTGCGGGCGTGACCATCCGGCACGGCCCGCACCAGTCCGCCCAGAAGTCGACGATGACCGGCGGGCCGGCACGCTCGGCGACCTCGGCGAACGTGTCGTCGCCCGCCTCGGCGATCCACGGCAGCGGCCGGTGGCAGTTCCCGCATTGGGGCACGCCGTCGGCCGCGGCCGGGACCCTGTTCCGTTTGCCGCAGTTCGAGCAGGCGACGGTGGTCGAGATCATGTCAGCTCTCCGATCCGGCGAAGGTGACGCTCAGCTCGCCGTGGTCGACGTCCACCGTCACGGTCGAGCCGTCGGGGACGTCTCCGGCCAGCAGTGCCCGCCCGATCCTGGTCTCGACCTCGCGGGCGATGAACCGGCGCAGCGGCCGGGCCCCGTACACGGGGTCGTAGCCCTGGTTGGCGATGAGCTTGAGCGCCTGGTCGGTGACCCGCAGCGTGAGCCGCCGGTCGGCCAGCCGCTGCCTGACGTCGTTGAACATCAGGTCCACGATCCGCTCGATCTGGGCCTCGGTCAGCGGCTTGAACAGCACGATGTCGTCGACCCTGTTGAGGAACTCGGGCCGGAAATGCGTGCGCAGCTCGTTCATGACCCGGTCGCGGGCCTCCGGCTTGATCTCGCCGTCGGAGGTGACCCCGTCGAGCAGGTACTGCGAGCCGATGTTGGAGGTCATGATGACCACGGTGTTGCGGAAGTCGACCGTACGGCCCTGCGCATCCGTCAGCCGCCCGTCGTCCAGGACCTGCAGGAACGTGTTGAACACGTCCGCGTGCGCCTTCTCCACCTCGTCAAAGAGGACCACCGAGTACGGCTTGCGCCGCACCGCCTCCGTGAGCTGGCCGCCCTCCTCGTACCCGATGTAGCCGGGAGGGGCGCCGACCAGGCGACTGACCGTGTGCCGCTCCTGGTACTCGCTCATGTCGATGCGGACCATGTTGTCCTCGGTGTCGAACAGCGTGGCGGCGAGTGTCCTGGCCAGCTCGGTCTTGCCTACGCCGGTCGGTCCGAGGAACAGGAACGACCCGACGGGCCGCCGCGGATCCTTGATGCCGGAGCGGGCGCGGATGACCGCGTCGGCCACCAGCCGTACGGCCTCCTCCTGGCCGATGACCCGCTCGTGCAGAATCTCGTCCAGGCGCAGCAGCTTCTCGCGCTCGCCCTCCTTCAGGCGGGTGACCGGGATGCCGGTCCAGCGGGAGACGATGTCGGCGATCTCGTCCTCGGTCACGACCTCGCGCAGCAGTCTTCGGCCGCTCTGGCGCAGGGCCAGCTGCTCCTCCTCCGCCTGCAGGCGGCGTTCCAGCTCGGGGAGTTTGCCGTGGCGCAGCTCGGCGGCGCGGTTGAGGTCGTAGTCGCGTTCGGCCTGCTCGGTCTCCCGGCGTACGGCCTCCAGCTCCTGGCGCAGGGCCTGGACCTTGCGCAGGGCCGCGCGCTCGGCCTCCCACTGCGCCCGCATCGCGTCGGCTTCGGCGCGCAGGTCGGCCAGCTCCTTGCGCAGGTCGGCGAGGCGGGCCTGGCTGGCGGGGTCGTCCTCCATGGCCAGCGCGGCCTCCTCGATCTCCAGCCGCATCACCCGCCGGGTGAGCTCGTCGAGCTCGGCCGGCATGGAGTCGATCTCGGTACGGATCATCGCGCACGCCTCGTCGACCAGGTCGATCGCCTTGTCCGGCAGGAACCGGTCGGCGATGTAGCGGTGGCTCAACGTCACCGCGGCGACGATGGCGCTGTCCTGGATCTTCACGCCGTGGAAGATCTCCAGCCGCTCGCGCAGTCCGCGCAGGATCGATATCGCGTCCTCTTCGGACGGCTCGTCCACCAGGACGGGCTGGAACCTGCGCTCCAGGGCCGCGTCCTTCTCGATGTGCTGCCGGTACTCCTGGACCGTGGTCGCGCCGATCATGTGCAGTTCGCCGCGGGCGAGCATCGGCTTGAGCATGTTGCCGGCGTCCATCGCGCCCTCGGTCGCCCCGGCTCCGACCACGGTGTGCAGTTCGTCCACGAACAGCAGGATCCGGCCCTCCGCCGCCTTGACCTCGTTCAGCACGGCCTTGAGCCGCTCCTCGAACTCGCCGCGGTACTTGGCGCCGGCCACGAGTGAGCCCATGTCCAGGCTGAAGACGGTTTTGTCGCGCAGCCCCTCGGGGACGTCGCCGCTGGTGATGCGCTGGGCGAGCCCTTCGACGATGGCGGTCTTGCCGACGCCGGGGTCGCCGATCAGGACGGGGTTGTTCTTGGTCTTGCGGGAGAGGATCTGGATCACCCGGCGGATCTCCGTGTCGCGGCCGATGACCGGGTCGAGCTTGTCCGCGCGGGCCTCGGAGACCAGGTCGCGCCCGTACTTCTCCAGTGCCTCGTAGGTCACCTCGGGCATGGCGGAGGTGACCCGCTGGTTGCCGCGGATGGCGGTGAGCGACTGCAGGAACCCGTCCCTGGTCAGGCCCCGGTCGTGCAGCAGGCGTCCGGCGGCCGTCGAGGAGCCCTCCTCGATCAGGGCCAGCAGCAGGTGCTCGACCGAGACGTACTCGTCCTTGAGCCGTTTGGCCTCGCGCTCCGCGGTGTCGAGCAGGCGCGACAGGCGTTGAGTGACGAAGACCTGGCCGGGCGCGGCACCCTGGCCGCTGACCTTGGGGCGGCGCGACAGCTCGTTCTCCAGGTCCGCGCGCAGGCCGTCAGGGTCGGCTCCCGCCTGGATCAGCAGCCGGGGCGCGAGCCCGTCCGGCTGGTCGAGCAGGGCCAGCAGGAGGTGCTCACCGTCGATTTCGGTGTGCCCATGGCGCAGCGCCTTGGTCTGGGCGTCGTGCAGGGCCTCCTGCGATTTCTGCGTCATCCGGTTCGGGTCCACTGCAGTCCCCTTAGTGTCGTCTTAGTGTCGCCTCGGATCGAAGGTCGAGACGGCGGCGAGCTGTTCGAACAGCCGGCGCTCCTCCTCGCTGAGCCGGGGCGGCACCAGGATCCGGACCTCGGCGAACAGGTCTCCGGCCGGACCACGCTGGGCGGGCATGCCGCGCCCGCGCAGCCGAAGGCGGCGGCCCGACGAGGTGCCCGGCGGCACCTTCAGCTTCGCCTCGCCGCCCGGCGTGTCGATGGCCACCGTGGCGCCCAGCGCGGCCTCCCAGGGAGCGAGCGGCAGCGTGGTGTGCAGATCGCGGCCCTCCACGCGGTAGCGGGGATGCTCGGCGATCCGCACGATCAGGTATATATCGCCCGGTGGCGCGTCTCCGCTCCCCTGGCCGCCCTGACCGGCGAGCCTGATGCGCTGGCCGTTGGTGACCCCCTTGGGGATCGTGACGTCGAGCCTCCTGCCGCCGGGCAGCGTGATCGTGCGCCGCCCGCCCTGGTACGCCTCCTCGACCGTCAGAGACAGTTCCGCCTCCTGGTCGGCGCCGGGCACGGGTCCCCAGCCGCGCCTGCCGCGGCCGCCGAACATGCCTCCGAGCATGGCCTCGAGGTCGACGTCGGCGCCGAACCCGAAGTCCTCGGCACGCGCGGAGCGCCGCTGACCGCCGCCGGCCCGTGCCCCGGCTCCGGCGCGTGCCCTGCCGCGGGACCACTCCTCGGGGTCCACATCGGGCGGCACCTGGCGGAAATCATGCCCGAAGGCGTCATACCTGCGGCGCGTCTGGGGGTCGGAGAGCACGGAGTACGCCTCCGAGATCTCCTTGAACCGGTCCTCCGCCCCGGGGTTCTTGTTGACGTCGGGATGGTACTTGCGTACGAGCTTGCGGTAGGCCCGCTGGATCTCGTCGGCGTCGGCGTTCCTGTCCACGCCGAGCACCTCGTAGAAGTCCCGGCGGTCGGCCATCACTCCCGCACCCGCTCGGCGTCGCGGGCGATGCGCTCGCGGAGATTGTCCAGCTCGGCGACCGCGCGGAGGCGGCGGTCCTCCGGCTCCGCGATTTTCGCGGCCGCCTCCGGGGCCTCCTCTAGGTGCTGTTCGTAGGCGTTCATTTGACCTCGGTGAAGTCCGCGTCGATCACGTCGTCGTCGGCCTGCTGGAGCTCGCCGCTGAGCGCGCATTGCGGCTCCCCCTAGCGATTGATGCTCGCGAGCAGTTCTTCCGCGACCGCTCCCCAGAGCAGGCCACAGAGAATCATGGCGATGGCGGTGAGCGCGAAGACGAAGAGGCCGACGAGCAGCCCGATTTCCAGGTGGCTCACACGCTTTTCCAGGCTTTCCCTGGCGCTCCGGGGTCACATCCCCCATGCGTGTAGTTCTGCGGCAAATCCCTCAGTCGTCGGTGTCGTCCCGCCCCCGGACGATCACGAGGCGGGTCAGCTCGACGCGGGACTTGATCTGCAGCTTGGAGTAGATGTGCCGCAGGTGGAAGGCGACCGTGTGCGCGCTGATGAACATCTGCTCCGCCACCTTCCGGTTGGACCACCCGTCGGCGACCAGGAGCGAGACGTTCCATTCCGTCTCGGTGAGGCTGTCCCAGCCGGAGGCTGGCCGGTCGGCGTAGCTCCAGTGCCGGTGGCGCACACCTATGGCGCGCAGCCGCTTGCGTACGCGGGCCGAATCCCTGACGGATCCGATCTCGTAGTAGATCGCGAGCGCGCGGTCGAGGCTCACCGCCGCGTCGGCGTGCCGCCCGCCGGCGGCCTGCAGCACGCCGAGGTCCTCCGTGGCGGAGGCGCGCCCCCACACGTCGTCAGCGCGCTCGGCGGCCCGGGACAAGGCCTCGCGATCGCCGTCGAGCAGGCCGCGCGCGTGCGCGGCGGACGCGGTCAGGGCCCGGAAACCCGGGTTGACGGCCGCCAGTTCCTCCGCGGTGGCGACGGCGGCCTTGGCCACCGCGCGGGCGTCCACGGCGAGGGCGACGCGGACCAGCCAGGCGCTCGCGGTGGGGTCACCGGCGAGCATCGAACGTTGCCGGTCGAGCAGGTCGGCCAGCAAGGTCATCGCCTTCAGCGGTCCGTCGCACGCCTCGGTGACCTGGGCCACGATTAGGGCGTGTTCGAGTGAGTCGCCGGGCAGGTCAGCGGCGTGCCGGACGGCCGCCCGTACGTCGCCGTGCCGCAGCGCGACGGTGGCCAGGACGTTGGTGGCCGCTGCGGCGGACAGGGGCGTGGCCCGGTCCGCGGCGAGGCTCAGCGCCCGCTGGGCTTCGTCGGCGGCGCTGTCCAGCCGCCCTTCGAGCAGCTCGGACCGGGCCGCGAGGGCGGACAGGTCGGCCTCCCATGCCTGGTGGCCGGAGTCGAACATGTTCTCGCGCGCGTCCTCGACGAGCAGCCGCGCCTCGTCCAGCCGGTGGACGTCGGTGAGTATCGCGGCGGAGATCAGCCGGGATTCGTACGGATGCACGGCCGACCCGTCCGCGCCGGACAGCCGCCTGGCGTCGGCGGCCAGCGCCAGCGCGTTGGACAGGCGGCCCTCGTCCCGCTCCGCCTGCGCCAGCGCGATCAGGGCCGCCGCGGTGGCCGCCGCGCTGTGCCGGGCGCCCGCCTCGATGACCTCGTGCGCGTACGTGCGGACGGGCGCCTCGTCGCTGCGCAGGCGCGTCATGGCGTAGAGGCGCACGAGCAGCGCCCGGTCGCGCACGTGGCCGGGAAGGTCGGGCAGGGCCAGCACCGTCTCGGCCTCCCGCATGGCCTCCTCGAGGCTGCCGGTCAGGTACATGACGTCCGCGAGCACGCAGTGCAGCTCGGCCACACTGTGCGTCGAAGCGTGCGCGGAGGAGTGTTCGGCGAGGCCGCCGCGGACCAGCTGCTCGGCCGCCCGCAGCCGCCCCTCCGCCATCGCGGTGTCGATGGTCGCGACGAGGTCGAGCTGGCCCAGCAGCGCCTGCCGTACGGGCGGCGGGACCCGCTCCGCGATGACAAGCCTGACCAGCTCGTGGCGGAAGGCGAGGTCATGCGCGGTGGCGGCCAGGATGCCCGCCGCCATGGACTCCTCCACCGCGGGCAGCAGCGCGGCCGTTGTCGTGCCGAGCAGCGACGCGGCCTGCTCGGGGGCGAACGACCGGCCGAGCACGGCGGCCGTCTCCACCAGGTTCCTGGCGACCGCGCTCAGGCCGCCGATCCAGTGCCGCACCACCCTGGTGAACCGGTCGGGGATGCGCAGGGCGGCGTCGCCGTCGAGGACCTGGCCTTCGTCGCGAAGGCCGGCGAGCAGCTCGGTGATCAGCAGCGGGTTGCCGCCCACGATGTCCACCAGAGCCAGCGTCGCCGGTCCCGGCGCGGCCCCGAGCGTGTCGGTGGCCAGGGCGACGGCCGCGGCCGGGGACAGCGGCGAGAGCCGCACCCGGTCGGCTCCGTGGCGCTCCAGCAGGTCGAACAGGGAGGCGGACTGGTCCTGTCCCACACCGGTCGAGCGGCTCAGCAGCCAGCCGATCGGCCGGAATTCGAGCAGGCCGTGGAGAGTGCGCAGGGCGACCAGCGTCGCCGGATCGGCCCACTGCAGGTCGTCGAGCACGGCCAGGACCGGAGCCGTGGGCCATTCCTCGAAGCGCGTTCGCAACGCTTCCAGTGTCCGCGAGTCTGGGTCGAGCCGTAGGTCCAAGGCCTCGAACAGGCTGCCGCACGGCACCAGCTCGCCCAGCTCCTCCAGCTCGCCCCGGAGCACGGCGATGCCGCGCTCGCCGGCGGTGGCGGCCGCCTCGTCGAGCAGCCGGGTCTTGCCGACCCCCGGCTCCCCGTCCACCAGCAGGGTCGCGCCCTTGCCCGCCTGAACGGCGTCGAGCAGGCTGTCCACGTCATGCCATTCCTGTTCGCGCCCCCGCATGTCAGACCGCCTCCCAGACGAGGAACGGTGAAGCCCATGCTCCTAAAGATCTTTCACGCCACTGCACGTTTCGGGGATGTGGCCGGGGAGCAGCCGGGACGAGTCTCGAGGTGATGCCCGGGAAAGGAGTTGGGACCCCGGGAAAGGAGGTGGGGACATGGTTGACACTGGCTACGCGCCGTTCAACCGGACAGTGGACAGGACCAACCGCATCCTGCACGAGATCGAGGAGGCCTGCGGCTGGCCCTCGGAGCGGCGCAACCACTCCTACGGCGCGCTGCGCGCCGTGCTGCACGCGCTGCGCGATCGGCTGACGGTGGAGGCGAGCGCTCACCTCGCCGCCCAACTTCCGCTGCTGTTGCGGGGCGTCTACTTCGACGGCTGGCGGCCGAGCAGCGTCCCGGTGAAGGTGAACCGCGAGGAGTTCCTCGACCGCGTACGCGCCGAAGTGACCTTCGACCATGACGGGAGCACGGAGGAGATGGTCAGAAAGGTTCTTGAAGTGCTCAAGAGCCACATCACCGAAGGCGAGTGGGAGGACGTGAAGGCGGGCATGCCGAAGGACCTCGCCTCCTTGCTCCCATAGCGGCATTCAGCTCCTCCGACTCCTTTTACGGAGGGCGCGGACGAGCCGCAGTGGCAGGAGCCCCACCAGGGGAGCTCGCCTGCCAAGATCGTCGCGGTCCTCCTTGTCGAAGGCGCGGGCGTAGCGGCGGCTGTCCCGGACGCTCGCGTAGCACTTTGCGCCTTCTGCTCCGCAGCCGCGCTGACAATGCCAGCGCATCGTCTCCCCCTCGTTCTCGAAGCGGAAACGATGCCCGAAAACCCGACAAAGCAGCATTAAAACGACTGTACTGCCGGCATCCCTCCGGAGCACCGCTGAAGGACGTTCCGTGAAGGAGCTTTGACCATGACCGCAGAAGACCTTGGCATCATCCGGACCAACATCCCGGCCCGGCTGGATCGGCTGCCCTGGTCCCGGTTCCACTGGAGGGTGGTGCTGGGTCTGGGAACGGTGTGGATCCTCGACGGGCTGGAGGTGACGATCGTCGGCGCGGTCGCCTCCCGCATGACGGAGCGCGGCAGCGGCATCGCCGTCAACAGCGCCGACATCGGCACCGCGGCGGCCATCTACGTCGCCGGCGCGTGCGTAGGAGCGCTGCTGTTCGGGCAGCTCACGGACCGGCTCGGCCGCAAGAAGATGTTCATGTTCACGCTCGGCCTCTACATGGTCGCCACCGTGGCCACCACCTTCGCGTTCGAGCCCTGGTACCTGTTCCTCATGCGCTTCCTGACCGGGATGGGCATCGGAGGCGAGTACGCGGCGATCAACTCGGCCATCGACGAGCTCATCCCGGCGCGCAACCGGGGCCGGGCGGACCTGGCCATCAACGGCAGCTACTGGGTCGGGGCAGCCATCGGCAGCGTCGCCGCGCTGGCCTTCCTCAGCACCGCCCTCTTTCCGATGGACATCGGCTGGCGGCTGGCGTTCGTCATCGGCGGCGTGCTCGGGTTCGCCATCATGTTCACCCGCCGAAGCCTTCCGGAGAGTCCCCGCTGGCTGTTCATCCACGGACGCGAGGAGGAGGCCGAACGTATCGTGGACCAGATCGAGGCCGAGATCGGCGGCGACCTGCCCCCGCCCAGGGGCGAGATCACTGTCAGGCAGCGCGCCGCCATCCCGTTCCGGGAGATCGCCAGGGTGGCCATGGAACGCTATCCGCGCCGGGTGCTCCTGGGCCTCGCTCTCTTCATCGGGCAGGCGTTCCTGTACAACGCGGTGACGTTCGACCTGGGGACGCTGCTGCACGGCTTCTTCGGGGTGGCGTCCGGGTCCATCCCGTACTTCATGGTCGTTTTCGCGCTCGGCAACTTCCTGGGGCCGCTCCTGCTGGGACGCTGGTTCGACACTGTTGGGCGGGTTCCCATGATCGCCGGCACGTACCTGGTGTCGGCCGCCTTGACCGCGGTAATCGCCGTCCTGATGCTGAACCGGGCACTGACCACGACCTCGTTCATGGTGCTCATCGCGCTGACCTTCTTCGTCGCCTCCGCTGGGGCTAGCTCGGCCTACCTCACCGTCAGCGAGATCTTCCCGATGGAGACGCGGGCGCTGGCCATCGCCCTGTTCTTCGCGGTCGGGACGGCGGTCGGCGGCATCACGGGGCCGGCGCTGTTCGGGCAGTTCATCCACAGCGGCAACCTGACGCTGGTGGCCGCCGGGTTCTTCATCGGCGCGGCGGCCATGGCGCTCGGCGGTGTCGCCGAGCTGATGTTCGGCGTCCGGGCGGAACAGCAGTCGCTGGAGGACATCGCCCGCCCGCTGACGGCCGAGGAGGCCGGACCCTACGCGGACGAGCGCCGTGAGCGCATCCACCACCGCCACGAGCAGGACACCACGGGAGCGCGGCGGTTCCTGCCGGGACCGGGGAGCACATTCCCCTCTCCCGGGATGGTCGGCACCGGCGCGGCGAGCGGCCGCGTCACCGCCAGCGCCGACGAGCAGCTCGACCGGGAAGTCGCCGCCGTGACCCACGCGCTGGACGAGCACGGTCCCGCCGACCGCGACACGCTCGCCCGGATGGTCCACGGCCGTGCCTGGGGGCCGGGGCGGTTCCGCGCCGCGCTGCGGCAGACGGTCCGGGAGGGACGCGGCCGTTCCCTTTCGCACGGCCGGTACGACTCGTCCCGGCACTGACCCCAGGGAGTGAGTCACCCAAACCGCTATGACCGGCTGCTGCGCGGCAAGGGACGACCTGGCCGCGCAGTCGGGACCGGCAGAGCCGCCACGGCCGGCCGCGCCGCTCGTCTCAGAAGTGCGGGCCGTTCTTAGGGGCGCGGGCCGAAGCCCTGGGCGGCGAGCCAGGTGGCGCAGAGGCTCGGCCAGGCGGACGCGGCCAGGTCGTCGCCCTGGGCGAGCCCGAGTCCGTGCTTGCCCTCGGGAAAGACATGCAGCTCGTACGGCGTGCCGGCGCGCCCGAGCGCGTCGGCGAACAGCAGGCTGTTGGCCGCCGGTACCCCTCGGTCCGCCGCCGTGTGCCAGAGGAACGCCGGTGGCGTCTCGGCGGTCACGTTGAGGTGCGCGGACAAGGCCGTCGCCTGCTCCTCGGTGGCGTCAGGGCCGAGCAACTGACGGCGCGACCCCGAGTGCGCGCTCCACCCGATGAGGTCGATGACCGGATAGCCGAGTATCAGGGCGTCCGGGCGGTCCTCGTCCTTGGTGGTGGCGAAGGTGGCGGCGAGGTGGCCGCCCGCCGAGAACCCCATGACGGCGACCCGCCCGGCCCCGCGCTCCCGGACGACGCGCACCGCCTGGCGCAGGTCGTACAGCGGAGCCGGATGCAGCGGCTCGCGCCCCGGCTCGTCGCCGGCCACCCGGTAGGCCAGCACGTAGGCGTCGATTCCGAGCGTGACCAGCCAGCGGGCCACGTCCGCGCCCTCGTGCCCGGCCAGCCGGGAGTAACCGCCACCGGGGCACACCACCACCGCGCCCGTGGCCGGGCCGTCCGCCGCGTACAGCGTCAAGCTCGGTGACTCGCCGGTGGCCGGGCCGGGGGGAGTATCCGGCCAGAGGGGAACGTCGATCATGGCGGGTACTCTACTCCCCGGAAAAGTTAGGAAACTTTCCTAAGAAGGTTGACCGGGCCACGTAACGCTCGTTGGATGAGCTGTCATGACCCCCCGTATCATCGCCACCGCCGCCCTGGTCGCCGCTCTGGCCCTGCCACTGCCCGCGGCCGCCGCCCCCGCGACCTTCACCCACCCCGGCGTGCTGCTCGGCCGGGAACAGCTCGACTTCATGCGTACCAAGGTCAACTCGGGCGCGCAGCCGTGGAAGTCGGCCTACGACCAGATGATGGCCCACTCGCTCGCCTCACTCACCCGGGCGGCCAAGCCTCGCGCCGTCGTCGAGTGCGGCCCCTACTCCAACCCCAACAACGGCTGCACCGACGAGCGCCAGGACGCGCTCGCCGCGTACACGATGTCTCTCGCCTGGTACGTCACCAGGGACGCCAAGTACGCCAAGAAGGCCATCGAGATCATGGACGCCTGGTCCGCGGTCATCAAGGACCACACCAACAGCAACGCGCCCCTGCAGACCGGCTGGGCCGGCTCGGTCTGGCCACGGGCGGCCGAGATCATCCGCTACACCTACACCAGCTGGCCGAACGTCGACCGCTTCGCTACCATGCTGCGCACCGTCTACCTGCCGAAGGTCATCAACGGCTCCAACAGCAACGGCAACTGGGAGCTGAGCATGATGGAGGCGGCCGTCGGCATCTCCGTCTTCCTGGAGGACCGGACGAGCTACGACAAGGCGATCACCAAGTACCGCGGCCGGGTGCCGGCCTACGTCTACCTCAGCACCGACGGCGACCTGCCCAAGGGCGCGCCCGGCAGCGGCAACGACACCCGTGACGAGCTCGTCAAGTACTGGCAGGGGCAGACGACCTTCGTCACCGGCCTCACCCAGGAGACCTGCCGCGACTTCACCCACACCGGCTACGGGATCTCGGCCATCTCCCACGTCGCCGAGACCACCAGGATCCAGGGCCAGGACCTCTACCCGGAGGTCGGTGAGCGGCTCAGGCAGGCGCTCGGCTTCCAGTCGAAGTACCAGCTCGGCGCGGCCGTGCCCTCCTGGTTGTGCGGCGGCAAGCTGAACCTGGGCCTCGGCCCGATCACCGAGGTCGGCTTCAACCAGCTCCACAACCGCCAGGGCATCCCGATGACGAACACCCAGCAGCTCACCGAGCAGCAGCGTCCCGCCGGCACCAACCAGCTCTTCGTCGCCTGGGAGACCCTCACCCACGCGGGCAGTTAAGGCTTTCCTTAGGTGAGCGTTGACAAGCTCGCTGCGCAGGAGTCGTCTGAGGGCCCACGACGAGCGAGGGGGTGTCCGGATGCAGGTTCCAGCGCCGTTGGAGTACGAGCGGGCCACCAGCGTCGATCAGTTGGAAGCGCGCCGGTCGGCATAGGCGCCGGCGACCCGGGCGATCGCCCGCACAGCCGCTTGCGCACCCAACCCGGCCACCTGCCCACGCACCTCGTAATAGGCCAGCCGATGCAACTCCACCACCGCGAAGACGCGGTGCCGCCAGGCCAGGCGGGAGACGACAGTGGCCGCCTCATTGCACAACAGCACCGCCGCAGCCAGCGCCTCAGCCTGGGCCGAAGCGGGCGTGAGCCGCAGTTGCACGATCGAGGGCAGGCCGTGACGTTTGGAGGCGGAGCGGCGGATCGCCATCGCGCACCTCCTGTCACAGCAGCATCACCCACCGCACATATTACCGAACGTGACCGAGACTTTCCATACTGTTTTCGACAGGAGTGGCGCTCCGCGCTGAGGAGGACAAGGAGGAACGACGCGAGTTCGTGAAGTGGTCCGATGCCAAGGCCAAGATCCGCGAGATCGACCCCGACTGGGACTCTACCGAGCGGGTCACTGCTCGGGAGGCCAGCCGCGAGGAGTTGCGGGCGGAGCTGCGAGGCGCCCAACTCGCTGAGACGCGCAAACGACCTCGGATGTGGTGGCCGACTTCGGCGACCACTCCGTGAAGGTTGCTTGAGGCGAATTCGGCAGCCCGCTACCTGTTCAGTTCGGCTCTCTGGTGCAGCACATTCAGTCGCCCGTGACGCTGATCTGGGCGGTCCAGTCGGCGACGACGCGTGTTCTCTTCGACGGTGCGGCGGGGACGATGGCGGCGAACCAGGTGGCCTGGACGAGGATGACCCGGCTGCGGAACTCCTTCTTGCCGCTCAGCACGGCGGGCTCCGGCCGGGTGAAGGAGAGTGTCGCGGCGTCGGGCCGGGCGGTGAAGCTCTGCTGCTCCCGTACGCCGTACCAGACGACGGCTCCTCCTCCCGAGGCGCGCAGCGCGTAGATCGTCGGGACCACCTGGGTGCGGTCGCGTACGTCCCACTGGCCGCGCAGGAGGCGCATGTCGGCGAGCCGGGCGGTGGCGGACTGGGTCGTGTAGGGGCCCGCGGCCAGGAGGCGCTTGGCCTCCGTGTCCTTGCCGTTGGTGGCCAGGGAGCGCGCGTGCGCGGCGGCCACGGCGCGGGGGGCGACGGCGAGGTTCTCGGTGTCGTCGGCGGCCACCGCGGTCGCCAGTCCCTCGTCGTCCACGGCGATGGGTAGGGCAGATGCCTGGAGTGGGGTGGTCGATCCGGCGACCAGACGCCAGCCGTCGGCGGTCTCCTGGAGGATGAGCTGGGTCCGGTAGTCCCTGCCCTGCTCGGTGATCTCGGCCAGGAACCAGCGGGCGCCGCCGGGGTTCTTCGGGATCACGAAACGTGTGCTGGTGAGGCGGGGCAGCGTGCCGAGCCGGTCCCCGCGTAGCCTGGCGAGCCGAAAGACGGCCCGGTCGAGCTCCAACGCCAGGCCGGCGCTCGTTTCCTGCAGTCCGGATCCGTTCCGCTTCCTGGCCTGCTGCAGTCGCTCACGGTAGCCGTTGAGGACGAACTCGGCCCCGTCCTCCGTCAGTGTGGGCTGCGCCGGTGCGGCGCTCGCCCGGGGCCCGGCGCTCACCGACCAGGCACCGGCCTGGGGTGACGTCCCGGAGGCACTGCACGCGGTGACCATGGCCAAGGCCAGGCCACTCACGAACAGCTGGCGATTCACCGGCACGGATACCTCCGCGACATGCCCGTGGGAGCGTCCTGAGCTGTCCTCATGATGTACGGGCCGAATCTGGCCCAGGTTCAATCCACCGGAGCTGGGACTCCATACGGACCGTGTTCAATCTACCGGGATCGGGACGGTGCGGACCGTGCTCGATCCACAGGGACCGTACGACGCGGCTCAGAACTCGGCCGCCGCGAGCCGGTGCGCCCGGACGGTCGCGGGGCGCTCGTCGTACGCCGGGCGGGTCAGCAGCGCCTGGGCGAGGTTGGCCTTGATCAGGGCGGCGCCGCGCACGACCGGCACCAGCGTCAGCGCGAACAGGACCCCGATCACGGTGTTGAAGACCACGAAGGTGGTGGTGTCACTGCCGAGGCCGAGCAGTTCGGGCAGCCCGCCGTGGAATTCGGGCAGGCCGGCGATGATCCACCCGTAGAGCGGGAAGGTCAGCCCGGCGATCGCGCCCGCCCACCAGACGAGGGTGACGACGAAGGTGGCGATGGCGAGGGGGAAGGCGACGACGGCGTGCAGCATGTCCAGCGCCGCCTGCCCGCTGGTCAGCGGGTTCATCGCGCGGCGGAACCAGCCGGCGTCCGAGGGGGCCTGGCGGTAGCGGGGACGGGCGACGCGGCGGCCGAGTACGTCGGGCAGCAGCACCCGCTCGACGTCGGCGAAGTTGCGCGCCATGGCGGCGGCCGCGGCCAGGATCGGCAGGCCGATGAAGGCGACGGCGCTGCCCGCTCCGGTCGCGACACCGATCACGACCAGGACGAAGGACATCACGGCGGTGGGGAAACCCAGCAGGACGTAACGGGTGTCGGTGGCGATGCGGTGCCGGAGCGTTGTCATGCCAAGAACGTTACGAGTCGCCACCCCTCCAGATCGCTCCCGCTCACTGGCGTATCGAGGTAGTGCAGGCCCTACCCAAGTACGTCAGGTGGTGATGGCGTGTGACCGTCATCCGTCACCTGTCAGGTGGTGATGGCGTGCGACTCCATGTCGGCCACCGTCCACTCCTCGACCTCGTCCAGGTGGATCGCGGCCGCCGTCTGCGCCGCCGCGACGTCGCGGCCCGCCATGGCGTCGAGGATCTCCAGGTGGCGGCGGGTGGAGCCGGCGATCCGGTGCGGGCCGGTGGCGCCCAGCACGCGTAGCCACTGCACGAACGGCTCCGTCGAGGAGCGGACCCGGATGAGCCGCTCGTTGCCGGTGGCCGCCACGATCTCGGTGTGCAGGCGCGTGTCACTGACGAAGAACGGCTCGTAGTCGCCCTTCTCCGCGTACGCCAGCGCTTCGACGACCTCGGCGCGGAGCTCCGCGATCCGGGGGAGCGGCATGACGGCGGCGGCGATGCCGGTCGCCAGCCACTCGATGCCCTTGCGCAGCTGGCAGACCTCGTGGACGTCGGTGACGTCCGGCCGGGCCACGAACGTCCCCGACCGAGGCCGCGTCTCGATGAGCTGGTCGTGCTCCAGGCGGGCCAGCGCCTCGCGGACCGGCGTGCGCGAGACGCCGAACTCCGTGGCCACCGAGTTCGGATCGAACCGGGAGCCGGGGGCGTACACCCCGCTGGTGATGCGGTCGCGCAGGATCCCGTAGAGCTGGTCCGCGATGGAATCCACGACCAGGGACGAACCCTTCGAGAGCTTGACGGACTGACCCGGCACGATCTCTCCCTGCAGATGTGTGATGTCTAGTCGATCAGATTAGCCGCGCGGAGGGCCACCGCGATCCGCTCGCGTTCGGCGGGGCTCGCCGGCGCGAAGGGCTTCCGGGGACGCCCTCCGTTGCGGCCCTGCAGCTCCAGTGCCGCCTTGAGCGTGGCCGGCAGGTTGGGTCCGTCGATTGCCCGCCACACCGTGAGAATACGCTCGTGCAGCTTCAGCGCGAGCCCGTGGTCGCCGTCCTGGATGGCGTTCCACAGCTCGACGCTGAGCCGCGGCGTGACGGTCGGGATGGCCGCGAGCGCGCCGTGCGCGCCGAGCACGAACGCCGGGTAGTGCAGGTCGTCGAGCGCCGCCAGGATGGTGAACCGGTCGCGTACCCGGGCCAGCAGGTCGACCAGCAGGTGCATGTCGCCGCCGCTCTGCTTGATGGCCACCAGCTGCGGAACGGCCGCGAGCCGCTCGATCACGTCCACGGGTACGAGGGCCCACGGCACCACGTTGTAGAGCACGATCGGCAGGTCCACCGCGGCCCCGATCTCGCGGTAGTACGCCACGGTCTCCTCGGCCGACGGCGCGAAGACATAGTGCACCGGAGTGATCTGCAACGCGTCGACGCCCACCTCCTTCAGCGCCAGCGAATAGCGGATCACCTGGGCCGTCGAATTCTGGATCACTCCGGCGATCACCGGCACTCGCCCGGCGACCTCCTCGACCACGACCCGGCAGATGTCCCGGCTCTCCTCCAGGGAGAGTGTCTGGCCCTCCCCGGTGCTGCCGCACGCGCAGATCGCGGTGACTCCGGCTTCCAGCAGGTACTTGACCTCCTGGCGCAGGAGATCGAGGTCCACCTCGTCGTTCTCGTCGAACGGGGTCACCACCGTGGAGATCATCCCGTGCAGGTCCAGGTCGCTCATCGACATCCTCCTCGTGGCCAGGCTATTGCGGCCGTGTTAAATCTAGTGTCTGATACATTAGATTATCACTCGGACATGAAAGGATGTCCAATGCAGAGCGGGACGCCAGTCAAACGTGTCGTCTGGGCCAGCGCCCTCGGCACGACCGTGGAGTACTACGACTTCACGCTCTACGCCACCACGGCCGCGCTGGTCTTCAACAAGGTCTTCTTCCCGGCCGAGATCCCCCTGGTCGGCACGCTGGCCGCGTTCGCCACGTTCTTCGTCGGCTATCTGGCGCGCCCGCTCGGCGGCCTGATCTTCGGCCACTTCGGTGACCGGCTGGGCCGCAAGAACATCCTCATCACCACGATGCTGATGATGGGCACCGGCACCTTCGCCATCGGCCTGATCCCCTCGTACGAGTCGATCGGCATCGTCGCGCCCCTGCTGCTGGTGCTCATCCGGCTGATCCAGGGGCTGGGGATGGGCGGCGAGTACGGCGGCGGCGTGCTGATGGCCCTGGAGTACAGCCCGAAGCGACGCCAGGGCTTCTTCACTTCCCTGGTGCACATCGGCACCCCGGCCGGTGTACTGCTGCCGGTCGCCCTGGTCACGGCGCTGGACGCGTTCCTGCCGGCGGGCGCGTACGAGTCGTGGGCCTGGCGCCTGCCGTTCCTGGCCAGCATCGCGCTGGTCGCCGTCGGCTTCTACATCCGGCTGCGCGTCAGCGAGAGCCCCGAGTTCGTCAAGATGCGGGCCGAGCGCGAGGTGCGGAAGCTGCCGGCCAAGGAGCTGTTCGCCGACTACACGGGCAAGGTGCTGCTGTCGATCGTCGCCAAGGTGGCCGAGAGCGGGCTGTTCAACGTCTACTACGTGGTCGCCATCGCCTACGTCACCACGGAGCTGGGTCTGCCGCGCGGCCCGGTGCTGATGGCCGTGCTGATCGCGTGCCTGGCCGAGTGCCTCACGCTGCCGCTGTTCGGGGCGCTGTCCGACCGGATCGGCCGGCGCAAGGTGTACGTGGGCGGCGCGGTGTTCCAGCTGCTGCTCGCCGTGCCGTTCTTCCTGCTCGTACAGACCGGCAGCCTGCCGCTGATGACCCTGGCCATGCTGCTCGGCCTGGCCGTCGGCCACGGCTCCATGTACGGCGCGCAGGCGGCGCTGTTCGCCAATCTCTACCCGGTTCAGGTGCGCTACACGGGCCTGTCCGTCACCCAGCAGGTAGGGGCCACGCTCGGCGGCGGGCTCGCCCCGCTGGCCGGCACCGCGCTGCTCGCGGCCGGTGGTGGCCACTGGACTTGGCTCGTGGTCTATATGATCGCGATCGCGGCTCTGTCCAGCCTGGCGGCCAGCCGGCTGGGCTCGGGCGAGCTCGACCGTGAGGCGCTCGGTGGAGTGCCCGCCGCCAAGGAGGCGATCCAATGAGCCTGTTCCTCGCCGAAGGCGATCCCGTGACGCCCGCTCTGCGCGGGTTCGCGCGGGTGCACGCCGACCTCGTCGAACTGAGCGAGGACCCGGTCTTCCTGCGGGCCCGCGACCGCGATCCGCGCCGGACCGTCGGGCTGGTGTCCGGCGGCGGCTCGGGGCACGAGCCGCTGCACGGCGGGTTCCTCGGCCGGGGGATGCTCGACGCGGTGGCGCCGGGGCAGGTGTTCGCCTCGCCGCACAACCGGCAGGTGCTGGCGGCCAGCCGCGCCGCCGCCGGCCCCGGCGGGGTCATCCACATCGTGAAGAACTACACCGGCGACCGGATCAACTTCGGCATCGCCGCCGAACGCCTGCGACACGACGGCATCGAGGTCCGCCGGGTGCTGGTCGACGACGATCTGGCGACCGAGAGCACGGAGACGGCGACGGGACGGCGGGGCACCGGCGCGACCGTCATCGTGGAGAAGCTCCTCGGCGCCGCCGCCGACGAGGGGCTCGGCCTCGACGAGCTGACCGAACTCGGCACGCGGTTCGCCGGCGCCTCGCGCAGCCTCGCGGTGGCGGCGCGGGCCCAGACCTCGCCGCAGACCGGCGCCCCCTCGTTCGAGCTGGGGCCCGACGAGCTGGAGTACGGCGTGGGCATCCACGGCGAGCGGGCGGCCAAGACGATCACCAGGCCACCCGTCGGCGAGCTGGTCACCCGGATGCTCGACGAGCTGCTGGCCGGTCTGCCACCGGGTCCCGACGACCTCGTGGTGCTGGTCAACGGGCTCGGCGGGACCACCCAGCTGGAGCTGTACGGCGTCTTCGACCAGGTGGCGGGCGAGCTGTCGGCACGCGGGCTGGACGTGCGCGGCTCGCTGGTGGGGACGTACGTGCCCGCCCTCGACATGGCGGGCTTCTCGCTGACCCTCACCCGGCTCGACCCGGCCTGGGACCGCTGGTGGCGGGCCCCGGCCATGACACCCGCCTTCGTCCAGCTTGAGGAGAACCGATGACCGCGTCGCCCGTACTCCGCCGCTACGCCGCCGACGTGGAGGCGGCCCACGCCGAGCTGACGCGGCTCGACCAGCTCAGCGGGGACGGCGACTTCGGCGACAACCTGCGCTCCGGGTTGCGTCGCGTCATCGACGAGCTCGACCGGGCTGGTACGGCGGGGCATGGGTTCGACGTGGCGGGACGGGTGTTCCTTGACGACGTCGGGGGCACGAGCGGGCCGCTGTTCGGGCTGCTGTTCACCGAGATCGGCCGGGCGCTTGACGGCGACAAGCCGACCGGGCGGGCGCTTGACGGCGACAAGCGGACCGGCTGGGCGCTCGACGGTGACGTGCCGACCGGCCGGGCGCGAGACGGTGATGTGCCGAGCTGGGCCGCGGGCGCCTCCGCCGGGCTGGCCGCGATCCAGCGGGTGGGCGAGGCCAACGTGGGCGACCGCACCCTGGTCGACGCGCTCGTGCCCGCGGTCGCGGCGCTGGAGTCGGACGGTGCCGGAGCCTTCGCCCGCGCCGCCACGGCCGCCGCCGATGGCGCCCGGAGCACGGCCGGGCTGCGAGCTCGGCTCGGGCGGGCCAGTTACGTGGGCGAGCGGGCCAGGGGTGTCGCCGATCCCGGGGCGGTGGGGGTGGCGCTGCTGTTCCGAGCGCTGGCCGAGGTCGAGGAGCCCGGCTCGGGAGTAGCCCCGCCGTACTGACGGACGTGCGGTTACGGGACGCGCGCCGACCACGTACGGCTACCGGAAGCGGGCTGACGTGCGCTTACGGGACGCGGGCTGATGTGTGGCTACGGGACGCGCGCGACGCCGCCCAGGACGCCGCCCTTCGCCAGGCTGGCCGGGATGTACTGCTCGTCGTTGCGCCAGTCCTGCGCGGGTACGACGCCCGGTTCGAGCAGTTCGAGCCCGTCGAAGTAGCCGCGTACGGTGTCGCGGTCGCGCCAGGTCATCGCCCCCGAGCTGGTCTGCCGGTAGACGTCCTGCGCCTCGGCGAGCCTGGCCGGGATGCCCTCGTTCTCCTCGATGTACCCGTGCGAGATGATCAGGTAGCTGCCCGATGCCAGCGGCTCGCGCAGGGTCTGGACGATGCGGGCCACCTCCTCGTCGTCGGCCAGGAAGTGGAACACGGCGACGACGAGGAGGGCGACCGGCTGGCTGAAGTCGAGGTGCGCGGCGGCGGCGTCCAGGATCGCCTTCGGGTCGCGCGTGTCGCCCTCGACGATCACCGTGTCGGGGTTGTCGGCGAGCAGGGCACGGGCATGGACCAGGACGATCGGGTCGTTGTCGGTGTAGACGACCTTGGCGTCCGGGATGACGCGCTGCGCGACCTGGTGCACGTTGTTCTGGGTAGGCAGACCGGTGCCGATGTCGAGGAACTGCCGCACACCCGCCTTGGCCGCCTCCTCCACCGCCCGGATGAGGAACCCGCGATTCGCTCGGGCGATCTCGCGGATGTCGGAGCCGGTCTCCAGACTGATCCGGATGATGTGCTCGGCCGCCTCGCGATCGGCGGAGAAGTTGTCCTTCCCACCCAGGAAGTAGTCGTACATCCGGGCGACACTGGGAACGGTCGGGTCGACCTTCCCCGCGGGCAGCTCGTGCTCGGTCACGCCTACACCTTCCTCGCCTATGCCCGCATCTTACGAGGAATCAGGTGATCTGTGGCGATCTGTCAGTCCGGCGCCCAGTACTTCACGAGAAACCGCTCCATCCGCTGTACCACCGGGGTCCAGGTGGCGGTCAGGGTGTAGCGGCTGACGCGGTGGCCTCGGTAGGTGAGGGTGTACTTGAGGAAGTCGGCTCCCTGGGGCTTGGCCTGGGAGTGGCCGAGGCGCAGGAGCTTCAGGTCGTGGTGGAGTTTGCGCTGTTCGCCGCGGGTGAGGCACTTGTTCACGGTCGGGCCCGTACGACGGCTCAGGCGTACGCAACCGTTGGTGTAGACGATCACCCGGTTGTCGAAGCCCGCGAAGCCGCCCTGCTCGCGCAGCTCGACCAGCACCTTCTTGGCGACGGGCGTGGCCGAGGCGGCGGGTGCCATGGTGGCGCTCAGAGCGGTACCCAAGATCACGATGAGCGCGATCCGCAAGATTCTCATACTCCTACGACGTACGGGGCAGCGAAACGGCTCATCAAGACGTGGGGGAGCGGCGAAACGGCTCATCGCGCGGCCGCCCTGGAGCATGGCCGTGATGCCGCCGAATCCCTGCTTCGGCGACAGGTCGTCCCAGTGGATCTGGCCCTCGGCCATGCCGACGCCGCAGATGTTGACGATGACCGGGTTCGCGCACTGCTCCATGCCCGTGGCCCCGTACCTGGAGGCCGTGGCCACCAGCCTGCTGGGCGCCCGATGCCGGGAAGATGATGGGCATTTAACGGTGAATTAGGGGCTTACCGATACGATCAGCTACTTGTGGGGTGATGCGTAGTTTGATGGGCGCGTCACCGTCGGTCCCGTACCCCTGGAGGATCGCTGATGGCGAAGGTCGACCTGCACCGCCAGGCGCTCGAAGACTGCCAGTCGGCGGCGAACCGGTTGTCCAAGGAGTTCGCCGACCTCGCGGGCGGGTATCCGGCCAAGACCGCCGACTCCTCGATCTTCGGTGACCTGACCGGCTCCTCCTCGCTGGCCGCCCTCCTCGACAAGATCGAGACCGGGGTCTCCGGCGAGCTGGGACATGTCCAGAACAAGCTCCAGGGCGTCGAGCGGGCGCTGGAGAAGGTACGCGACAACGTCCACACGGCGAACCAGGCCTCGGGCGCGTGATCAAGGAGTGAAGTGTGGAGCTCGGTGACCTGCCCGGCGGTGACGGCCTCGCGAACATCCTCAAGTCCGTCAGCGGCGATCCCGGCTCGGTCCGCGGCGTGGCCAAGCGCTGGCGCGGCGCCGGCGGCAAGACCGGCGAGTACGTCGGCCGCCTCGGCACGTCGGTCAAGGGCGTCAACACGGCCTGGCAGGGCGACTCCGCCGACGCCTTCGACAAGTACATGCGCCGCTACTCCACGGCCGGCGGCGCGCTCCACGACGCACTGACGGACAGCGCGACGGTTCTCGACGACGTCGCCCAGGCGCTGGAGACGGCCGCCTCGAAGGTACGCGGGATCTGCGGCGACGTCCTCGACAAGGCCCGCGCCTACAAGACCAACAATCCGGACGCCACGCAGGCGGAGTTCGACAAGGCGCTCGCCTCTCCCGTAGCCGACGCGGTCGAGGACGCGAAAACGCACCTCACCTCGGTCAACAAGGTCGTGAACCAGGCCGTCAAGACGATCGGCGAGCACTGGAACGGGCGGGAGGCGACGTTCGCCGCCATCAAGGCGCCCGGCGACCAGACGTTCGTACCGGCGCCGGGCCACACGGTCCACTGGGACCCGACGCCACTTCCCGACTGGCAGAAGACGACACTGGCGAGTGCGAACGGCAACGGCAACGCCTACAGCCCCGCCTCCGCGTCCGCCCCGGTGGCCGTGTCTTCCGGGGCCGGTGGATCTTCGGGCTCCGGGGGCTCTGGGGGCTCTGGGGGCTCTGGGGGTGCGGTCGCCCAGGCCGTGCCGTACGTGCCGGGCGGCGGCACCGGCGCCGACATCGTCAACGCGGCCCGGCAGCACCTCGGCAAGCCGTACGTCTGGGGCGCCAACGGCCCGAACGCCTTCGACTGCAGCGGGCTCGTCTACTACTCGCTGAACCAGGCAGGCATCAAGATCGGCGACACCACGGCGGCCGGCTACCAGGCGAGCGGGCACCCGATCTCAGGGCCGCCGCAGGCCGGTGACATCGTCTTCTTCGGCGCCCCGCCCGACCACGTGGGGATCTACATCGGCGACGGCAAGATGATCCACGCGCCGCACCCGGGGGCGAACGTCCGGGTGGGAGAGGTGGCGGTCCAACACGGCCCGATCACCTACCGTCGCTTCTGAACCCCCGCGCTTCTGGACCGCGCGGGATCTTTGCCTGAGCCGCCGCGCTTCTGACCCCGCGGGATCTTCGCCTGAACACACGCGAGCCGGGGCCCGCATGCGCGGACCCCGGCTCGTCGTGGTGTTACGTCGTTGATCAGACCGGAACGATGTTCTCGGCCTGCGGGCCCTTCTGGCCCTGCGTGATGTCGAAGCTCACCTTCTGGCCTTCCTGCAGCTCGCGGAAGCCCTGGGTGGCGATGTTCGAGTAGTGGGCGAAGACGTCGGCGCCGCCGCCGTCCTGCTGGATGAAGCCGAAGCCCTTTTCAGAGTTGAACCACTTCACGGTGCCAGTCGCCATGTCGATCTCCTTTGATAGGCGCAGAGCCGGGACTCGCAGGTCACGAATCCCATGTCGCCGCAATGACCCATCCGGAAATGACCGGGTGAAACAACACGCCTTCGGGGCGGAACCCGTCAGGCGCGCAAAGTTCGTGGGTACCAAAACTGCAACAGCTGCCACGCTAGCACGTGGCCTCTCATACTCCCTCCCGAAAAATGGGAGATCTTGCGGCCTGCCTGCTGGAAGGGAAAATCGCCGCCTGGACACCGGCTCCCGACAGGTCGAGGAGCGCCGCCTACCCCTGCCAGACGGCCCCGAGAGCACGGGGCACTTGGACGGTCGTGGCCATCGACCACGACCCGACATGGTCGACGTACTCTCGCCGCCGGCGCGACCGCAAAATTTATGTCAACCCGACATAGATAAAACAAAGCGGCATATCAGACATCTCTCATGTGGCGTCGGCAGAGTTCAGGGCGTGCGGATGACTCTCGGGGGCCGAATTCATCGGGATGCGGCCGGGTCATCCAGGATTGGACGTTGATCTCAGTGCGTTTCCTGAAGCCCCTCACCGTGACCCTGGCCAGTGCCGCCCTCGTCGCCCTGCCGTTCGCGGGCGGCGCCTTCGCCGACAGCGGCCAGCCGCAGCCCGTCACCACGGTCACGCCGGGCGTGAAGACCACCCCGACGGTCACCCCGGGCGTGAAGACCACCCCGACCACCAAGCCCACCGCACCGGTCAAGACGGGTCACCCCACCGCGACGGACGACAACGCACGGCCCAAGCGGCCGACCTCCACCGCCCACGAGCGGGAGACCACGGCCTCCACCCTCTACTTGAAGGAGCGCCGGAGCCCGGCCTCTCTCGAGGTCTCGGTCAACCCGACCCGCGTCAAGCAGGGCGCCTCCTACGGGGTGACCATCGTGGTCAAGGGCGCGTCGGCGGGTAAGGCGGCCACGATCACGAGCCCCGAGGGCAAGAGCTACCGCGTGTCGCTCGACCAGCGGACGGTCACCAAGACGCTGACCGTACCGGCCAAGGCCAAGCTCGGCGCCAAGACGGTGACGGTCAAGGTCGGCAACCGGACCGCCACCGCCCAGTTCACCGTCGTCCGCGGCGGCGACCACCGCGACGACCACCGCCACGAGGGCAAATAGCCGACCTCCGCCACGAGGGCGAATATCGGGAGGCCCTCGCCGCGGAACCCGCCCGCGCTCCGGGTCCGGCCCTCCCCGTGGCCGGTCCCGCCAACGCGGGCGCCCGCGCCGCCGTACCAGCTCAGCTGGTACGGCGGCGCGGGCCTTTTCAGCGCTGGCTCAGCGCGGGATCACACGCCGAACGGCGGCGCGTACCGGATCGTGCCCGCCGGCAGCGGGCTCCCGTCCAGCGACATGGCCATCAACGCCTCATCGGGCACGTCGAAGGACACGCCGATGCCGTGCCCGGAGGCGATCGTGAACCCGAAGCGCGGGTAGTACTCGGGATGCCCGAGCACGACCACGGCACTCTCGCCCAGTTCGCGGGCCGCCTGGAGCGCCGCGCGGGTCACCGCCGCGCCCGCCCCCTGCTTCTGTACGGCCTGCGACACGGCCACCGGCCCGAGGGCCAGCGCGGGCGCCTGCCCGATGTGGCAGCGGGTGAGGAGGGCGAAGGCGACGATCTCCCCGTCAGGGGCGACCCCCACCCAGGACAGGCCCGGAATCCAGGCCGGGTCGAGGCGCAGCGCCTCGACGAGGTCGGCTTCCAGCGGGGTGGGGAAGGCCGACAGGTTCACCGCGCGGATGGCAGCGGCGTCTTCGGGCGTTTCCGCCCGCGTAGTGATGTTGAACGGCGTGATGTCGAGCGGTGTGGTGTTCAACGGAACCCTTCATCGGAAGAGAGGGCTCCCGCGGAGAACGGCCGAGCTCAGCGGCAGTGACCGGCTCCCGGGCAGCCCGGAAGGACAGAGGAGGAGATGCCGCGCACAACAGCGGCCACCCAACGGGCGGTCATACGCTCCTCGCTCCCTTCCTGCTCAACCGGCGCCTCGGCCGTCGTTTCAACCGACGTCGATCAAGGTACCGCATGGCTACCCGATCTGTCGCCCCGCACGGCCGAGGTCATCCGCTCTTCGCCGGATGCCGGGGGTTCGTCGTCCTGCAGGGTTCGCATCGGTGACGTCGAAGCTCAGCTCACCGGGCACATCGATGCGGGGCTCAACGTGGGCCGCACGCCCAGGGGGATCGTCCAGGTGATCATTCATCTGAATAGTGGCGCGGAGACCCGATCCTTCAGGGTCAGGAGGGGAGCGCCACCCTTCCTTTCGAAAACAGTATGGAAAGTCTCGGTCACGTTCGGTAATATGTGCGGTGGGTGATGCTGCTGTGACAGGAGGTGCGCGATGGCGATCCGCCGCTCCGCCTCCAAACGTCACGGCCTGCCCTCGATCGTGCAACTGCGGCTCACACCCGCACCGGCCCAGGCCGACGCGCTGGCCGCGGCGGTGCTGTTGTGCAATCAGGCGGCCACCGTGGTCTCCCGGCTGGCCTGGCGGCACCGCGTCTTCGCGGTGGTGGAGTTGCATCGGCTGGCCTACTACGAGGTGCGCGGGCAGGTGGCCGGGTTGGGCGCGCAAGCGGCTGTGCGGGCGATCGCCCGGGTCGCCGGCGCCTATGCCAACCGGCGCGCTTCCAAGAAACGGGCTCACATCTTCCGCCCGCAGGGCGCCGTCCCCTACGACGCCCGGTTGATGAGCTTCAACCGGGACGCCCGCACCGTGTCGCTGTGGACCCCCACCGGCCGCGTCACCGTCCCCTACACCGGCCGGCCGGAAGGCCTCAAAGCCATCGAGGCACTGCCTCTCGGCGAGGCGGACCTGGTCTGCCGGCGCGGTGTGTGGTTGCTGCAGGTCGCGGTCACCCTGCCGAAGCCGGTGGTGGGTGAGCCGGTTCACGGCTTTGTGGGGGTTGATCAAGGGGTGGCGAACCTGGCGGTCACCTCCGATGGTGCGGTGCTGCCCGGCCCGGCCCTGCCGGGGCCGGTCGGCGGTAACGGCCACGTCCGTACCCTGCGGGAGTGGCGCCATCGCCAACGTCGTCGGTTGCAGAAGAAGGGCACGTCTGCGGCGCGGCGGGTGCTGCGTCGTCTGTCGGGGCGTGAGCATCGGATGATGACCGACCTCAACCATCAAATGTCGAAGTTTGTGGTGCGTGAAGCCGAACGCACCGGTCGTGGCGTCGCCCTGGAGGATCTGCAGGGTATCCGCGGCTGGGTAAGGGCTCATCGGTTCCAGCGGCGCACCCTGCACGGCTGGGCGTTCGCCCAGCAGATCGCCTTCACCCGCTACAAGGCCGCGCGGGCGGGGGTTGCCTTCGTGTTGGTCGACCCCGCCTACACCTCGCAGGCGTGTCCGGAGTGCGGGTGTGTGTCCAGGGCGAATCGGCCGGCGCGGGGCCGGTTCGTCTGCACCAGGTGTGGCCTCGCTGGGCACGCCGACCACATCGCAGCCCGCAACATCGCCACACGCGCCGTCGCGGGCTGGGCTGCCATCAACCAGCCACACGCTACCGGCCTCCCTTCAGCCAGACGGGACCGTGAGAGCAAACCACCGGATTCAGCGGGTGGTAGTTGATTGCGTCCAGTACGCGGGCTTCCCAAGGGCGATCAACGCGATCAATGTGGCGAAGAAGGTCTTCGAACAGAGGGGTGTGGCGTGAGATGCCGACCGTCGTACTGATCGGGACGCTCGACACCAAGGGCGAGGAGTACGCCTGGCTGCGCAACCGGCTGGTGGAGCTGGGCAGCGACGTGCTCGTGGTCGACGCGGGAGTGAAGGAGCCCGGCGTGCCGCTGCTCGCCGACGTCTCCAACGCGCAGGTGGCCGAGGCGGCCGGAGGTGACCTGCGGGCGCTCCAGGAGGGGGGCGACCGCGGGGCCGCCGTCACCGCCATGGGGGAGGGCGCGGCGGCGATCCTGGCCGGGCTGTACGCCGAGGGCCGGGTCGACGCGGTGCTGGCCGTGGGCGGCAGCGGCGGATCGTCGATCGCCGCGCGGGCCGTCCGCGACCTGCCGATCGGCTTGCCCAAGCTGATCGTGTCCACGATGGCGTCGGGCGACGTGTCGCCTTATGTCGGAGCAAGGGACGTCACGCTGATGTACAGCGTGGTCGACATCGCCGGCGTCAACCGGGTCTCCCGGGCGATTCTCGGCAACGCGGCCGCCGCGGCGGCGGGCATGGCCAAGGCACACCAGCTGGCCAGAGCGGTGCGTACGACGCAGAACGACGAGCGGCCGCTGATCGGCGCGTCGATGTTCGGCGTGACCACGCCCGCCGTGGACGCGGCGCGCGAGCGGCTGGCCGAGCTCGGCTATGAGGTGCTGGTCTTCCACGCGACCGGGTCGGGCGGCCGGGCGCTGGAGGGGCTGGCGGCGAGCGGGCTGCTGGCCGGGGTGCTGGATCTGACCACCACCGAACTGGCGGACGACCTGGTCGGCGGGGTGCTGTCGGCCGGGCCCGAGCGGCTGACGGCGGCGGGCGCGCACGGCGTGCCGCAGGTGGTCGCCCCCGGAGCGCTGGACATGGTCAACTTCGGCCCGCGCGACACCGTGCCCGAGCGGTTCGCGGGCCGGCTGCTGTACGTGCACAACCCGACCGTGACCCTCATGCGCACCACGCCGGAGGAGATGGCCGAGCTGGGCGCCCGGGTGGCCGCCAAACTCGGCGCGGCCAGCGGCCCGACGGAGCTGTTCGTCCCGCTGGGCGGCGTGTCCGCGCTGGACGCGCCGGGCATGGGCTTCCACGATCCCAAGGCCGACGCGGCCTGCTTCGAGGCGCTGGCCGCCTTTCCCGCGACCAAGCGGTTCGACCTGCACATCAACGATCCGGAATTCGGCCGGGCGATGGCCGAGCGGCTGCATCGCCTGATCTCGGGAGAGGATTCCGCATGACCAGGCAGCTCGGAATGGGATCCAGGCAGCTCGGAGGGGATGCCTCGTGACCAGGCAGGAGGTGCTGGCCAGGCTGCGCCGCACCGTCGCGGAGGGGCGGCCGGTGATCGGCGCGGGCGCGGGCACGGGCCTGTCGGCCAAGTGCGCCGAGGCCGGCGGCGTCGATCTGATCATCATCTACAACTCCGGCCGCTATCGGATGGCCGGGCGCGGCTCGCTGGCCGGGCTGCTGCCCTACGGCGACGCGAACCAGATCGTCGTCGAGATGGCCGCCGAGGTGCTGCCCGTCGTCGCCGACACCCCGGTGCTCGCGGGCGTCTGCGGCACCGACCCGTTCCGGGTCATGCCGCGCTTCCTCGACCAGCTGGCCGCGATGGGCTTCGCGGGTGTCCAGAACTTCCCCACCGTGGGCCTGTACGACGGCGTCTTCCGGCAGAACCTGGAGGAGACCGGCATGGGCTACGAGCTGGAGGTGGAGATGGTCCGGCTGGCCCACGAACGCGACCTGGTGACGGCCCCGTACGTCTTCGACGAGGACCAGGCCCGCGCCATGGCCGAGGCCGGCGCCGACGTGCTGGTCCCGCACGTCGGGCTGACCACCAAGGGCAGCATCGGCGCGGGCACCGCCCTGACCCTGGACGAGGCCGTGACCCGGGTGCAGGCCATGCGCGACGCGGCGGCGGCCGTGCGGCCCGACATCCTCGTGCTCTGCCACGGGGGCCCGATCGCCGAGCCCGCCGACGCGGCCCATGTCCTGTCGCGCACCGAGGGCGTGGTGGGCTTCTTCGGCGCCTCGTCCGTCGAGCGGCTGCCCACGGAGCGGGCCATCACCGAGCAGGTACGAGCCTTCAAGTCACTGAACTTCTGAGGAGCTGCCATGCACGTAAGTCCGGACTCCGTGCCCACGATGGCCTTCGACTGGGGGTCCATCAAGTGGTTCGTCACCCCGTCGGCCATCGAGGGGGCGAGTAGCACGCTGGGCGAGGTCATCATCAATCCCGGGCAGGGACACGCCCGGCACAACCACCCGGCGGCCGAGGAGATCATCTACGTCATCTCGGGTGAGGCGTCGCAGATGGTCGACGACGGTGAGCCGTTCGCGATCAAGGAGGGTGACACCGTGCACATTCCGGCGGGGGCCTACCACTCGACGTTCAACTCGACCTGGCGGCCGTTGCGGCTGATCGTCACGTACACGCCCGGTGGCGAGGAGAAGGCCCTGGAAGGAGCCCCCGACCTGCACTTGCACGATCCCGGCAGCGTGGCGGAGTGGCGCCAAGCCTGACGAGCCTCATCGGGCGGGCCGACCGGTAACGGACGAGCGCCCGGCTGGGTGGCCTGGCGAGCGCCAGGCCCTGAATAGGGTGATGCCCCGCGGCCGGGCGGCCGGCCGCGGGGCATCGTTCTGCTCGGGCGGCCGCTACTTGGCGGCGAAGTCCTGGGTCCAGTAGATCTGGCCCTTGGAGTTCTTGGCCGCGCCGACACCTATGAGGTTGTACTTGCAGTTCATGATGTTGGCCTTGTGGCCCGCGCTGTTCATCCAGCCGGTGACCACCGAGGCCGGGGTCGGCTGGCCCATGGCGATGTTCTCGGCCCAGCCCGTTCCGCCGGTGAAGCCCGCCCCGCGGATGCGGTCCATGAAGCTGCGGCCGTCCTGCGAGGTGTGGCTGAAGTAGTTCTTGGTCGCCATGTCGGAGGAGTGGCCGAAGGCGGCCTTGTGCAGCTGGACGTCATGCTTGAGCGGCTTGCAGCCGCCCTTCGCCCGCTCGGCGTTGGTCAGCCGCAGGACCTCGTTCTCGTCGACCGTTCCCACCACGTCAGTCGGCGGATTGGTCGTGTCGGTGGGAACGGGAGTGGGAGTGGTGGCCGTCGGCGACGGTGATGGCGTCGGCGTGGTCGTGTCGTTGGGAGTCGGAGTCGGCGTGGTCGGCGTGCAGGACGACAGCCGGACCGGCCGCGACTTGCCGGAGTTGCCGGCGTAGTCGGTGGCGACCGCGTAGTAGACACCGGGGGCGCACAGCATTGAGACCGTGACCCGAGGGCTGATGCCCCTGCCCGACGCGCTCTTGACGATCCGGTCGGGGCCGGCCACCGCGCGCTTGATGCGGACGCGGACGAGGGCGCTGCCTTCGCAGCCGCGCCTGGTGGCGGATGTCTGGATCTTTCCGGCGGCGGTGACCTGCGGCTTGGCGACGGTCACGCGGCATGCGGGTTGCGGCACCGTCGCGGCGTGGGCCGTGGCGACCGGCGCACCGAGGGTGGCCAGGCTCACAACACACGCGAGTACCCCTAGGGGTCTACGCATATGGGTGTCCTCCGTATGGATGGACGGCGGGTGGGCGTTCCGCATTCTGTCGGTGCCAGGCACCCTTTGTCATGAAATTTCGGACATCCAGGTGTGACGGGGGTAAACCAGAGGGGGTTCTGAGGCGTCGGGAATCCCTGCTTGGCCGGGGGTTTGCGGCCGTAAGAGGTGGTTTGGGATTTTACTTAAGCGACGCCCGTTATGTCACGCTCTGTGACCGTGTTGCTCTAGGTCGTGGTGGGTGGAGCGGCTCGACGCGGCGCTTGGCCGGGTGGCGGAAGCCGTACAAGCGGTGTCGCAGATTGACGTGGTAATCCGAATGGCTAACACTTGCTAGTGAAATAGGGGGTTGGCCACGTCCAGTGCGCCCCCTGTTTCTCCATGGGACGCCTTGCCGGATGGCTCCGCGCTCCTCGCATCCCCAAAGGAAGTCAGCATGGAGATCTGGATCAACCCCGACTGCTCCAAGTGCACCTCCGCGCTCGAACTCCTGGACACCGAGAACGCCGACTACACCATCCGCCGCTACCTCGACGACCCGCCCAACGAGCTCGAACTGCGCGAGGTGCTCACCAGGCTGCGCCTCGAACCGTGGGACATCACCCGCTTCGGTGAGGCCACGGCCACCGATCTCGGCATCGCCGGCTGGCCCCGCGACGCGGCCAACCGCAACCGCTGGATTAAGGCGCTGGCCAGCCATCCGATGCTCATCCAGCGCCCGATCATCACCGCCGGGGACGGGGCGGCCGTCGTCGGCCGCACCCCGGAGGCCGTCCGCTCGGTGCTGTCGCGCTCGTCCTGACCACAGCTACTCGTCCTGACCGCCGCCAACGCTCGCCCTGGCCGCCGTTAACGGTGCGGCTCACCCCAGATCGGCCGATCGGGGTCAGGCGTGGGCAACGCCGCGAGTACGGTGGTCACGTTCTCCCAGTCGGTGACCTCGGTCCGGTCGGCCACGAGCCGCAGGCGCTTCGGGATCTCGTGATGGGCGTCCTGGAGGACGTCGATGCCCTCGATGATCTGACCTGACACGGCCTCGTAGCCCATGCGGCCGCCTTCGCCCTTGAAGAAGGTGGTCCCCAGTTTGTCGTCGCCCCAGAAGTTGCCGATGGCGTTCAGCTCCGCCGCCGCGGCGTTGACGAATTCGCCGAGATCGTGTTTCTCGGTGTCGAAGCCCCCGGCGGCGGCCCTGATGTGACCCGGGTAGATCTCCATCGGCAGGCGGAGCCGCATGCCCGGCCGCACGTCGTTGGGGTTGTCAAGGACGTCGCGGTTCGCCTGGTAGATGCTCTCCCAGCGTGTGGGGTCCTCGAAGAGCCGCTGGGCGATTTCCCAAAGTGAGTCGTAGTCCCCGCCGGGAGGCGTGACGGTGATGGTATCCGGCCGCTCCGGCGGCTTGGGGTCAGGTTCAGGTGCCATGCGTCATCCCGCTGGTTTGTGGGCCATCGTGAAATAGAGCAGCACCCTGCCGAGCGTCTGTTTCCAGGTGGGGACGAGGTCCCCGCCGCTCTCCCCGTTCAGGGCGTCGTACGTGGCGCCGTAGGTGGATCCGCCTGCCATCCGGCTGATGAAGTACTGCACGTCGGCGTTCTTGCTCATCGCTCTGGCCAACGGCATGGCGGCGTCGAACGCGCCGTAGAACGCGACCGACGCGGTGAACTCCTTCAGCATCTGCTTCCCGTTGTCGCCCCACGAGCCCGTGTCCTCGCCGCGCAGCGCGTTGACCCCGGCCACCACGCCCACGTCTCCGACAGCGAAGAAGGCGCTGCCGAGGCTGTACTCGGTGAGCTTGCTCAGCACGATCCGGGCGATGTTGTGTTCGACCAGTTTCGCCAGCAGGCTCGCCTTGGCGCGGTTCATGAGGATTTCGGTGATCTTGTAGGCGGCCCCGGCCTGCCAGGGGAAGGTGGTGATGAACATGAAACTGGCGAGGTTGGCCAGGGCGAGGGACCAGTATGCGTGCTGAGCCTTCTCGATGACCTCCGCGTACTCCAGGCACGCCTCGCTGTTCTGCCGGCAGCGCTGGGCGAGCTTGTCGGCATAGCCCAGCGCGGGCGGGTTCGGATAGAGCCCGGCGGTCACGGCCTTCTTGTAGGCCTCGATCCCTTCGCCACCGTTGCGTTTCCACACCGCCTCGGCGAATGGGTAGGTCCGGTTCTCGCTCTGCTCCAGCCGGTCCGCGAGCCGCGCCCAGACGGCGGCGGCCTGCCGGGCCTTCGCCGGATCGCCGTCCGGGTAGTCGACCGCGAGCATCTTGAACACGAAGGCGGCGATGCCGACCGAGCCGACACCATAGATCGCACCGCGTGCGGGGCTGATGGCCATGGGAGATCAGCCGGCTACCGGCTGTCCCGGGGGCGACGGGTCGACCCCAGCACGGTGTCCGCGATGAACGGATCGACCAGGTCGGCCATCTCCTCCTCCGCGTTGCGCGCCGCCGCCTCGGCCGCTTCGACGATCGCGGCGGACAACTCGTCGGAGCCCAGCCGCATGGCGCGCGGATCGATCGTGAGGCTCACGAGTGCTCCGGTCGGCCCGGTCTCAGCGACCACCCGCCCGTCCGCCGCCTCGCCTCGGCCGCGCACCTCGGTGATCCGGTCCCTGAGCTGCTCAACCTGCGCGACGTCGGCGTTGAACTGCGCCAGCAGCCGCTCGATCTCCGGATCTCCGCTTCCCCTGAGCGCGTCTGCGGGCGATGTCATCGGGTCTCCCAGAGGTCGGTGCGCGTCGGCAAGGCATGACATGAGTACGTCCCCACGAGGCTCGTCTTACACACTCGCCCCGCGTGTCACGTAGATCGTAACCCCTGCAAAAGGTAGTTTAGCGGTCGGAAATATGGGATTTGCTAACACTCTCGGCAGGTCACTCCAAGATGGCCCATTGACAGCTCCTTAAAACCTTTTACCTTTTTCATTGGGCGTGCTGACGGGGGGAAGCGACCACCCCTGGACCCATCCGTCAGGAACTAGAGGTCGAGCACATGGAAAAGATCCATCCCAAGGTCGAAGAGGCAGTCGAAACCCTCAGCCTCACCCCGGTCGCCCGGCGGCGCCTGCTCTCCGGCGCCGGGCTGGTCAGCGCCTCGGCGGCGGCGTCCGCGCTGCTGGCGGCGTGCACCTCCAGCCAGGGCAAACCCGCCGCCTCCGGTGGTTCGGGCGCTCCCGGAGACTTCCCCGCCACGCCGAAGTGGAAGTTCGTGCTCGTCTGCCACGTCACCACGAACCCGTTCTTCACCCCCACCCAGTACGGGGCGCAGGACGCGTGCGCGCTGCTCGGCACCGACTTCCAGTGGACCGGCTCGAAGGACTCGATCGTGGCCGAGATGGTCAACGCCTGCAACACCGCCATCTCGGCCAAGGCCGACGGGCTGGCGGTGGCGGTGGTGGACAAGGCCGCCTTCCGCGAGCCGGTCGCCAAGGCACTGGACGCGGGGATTCCCGTGGTGTCGTACAACGCCGACGGCGCTCGCGACGACAAGGGCAGCGCGCGGCTGGCCTACATCGGCCAGGGACTCTACGAGTCCGGGTACGCCCTCGGCCAGCGGGCCCTCCAGCAGGTGGACTCCGGCGAGATCGTCGGATTCATCGCCACCCCCGGCGCGCTCAACATCCAGCCGCGGATCGACGGCGCCCAGCAGGCGATCAAGGACTCCGGGAAACCCGTCAAGTTCACCCCGGTCGGCACGAACGCCGACATCACCAAGGGTCTGTCGATCATCGACGCGTACGCCCAGGGCCACGCGAACCTGGCCGGGATGCTCGCCGTCGACGCCGGATCCACCCAGTCGATCGGGCAGACGGTCAAGAAGTACGGCATGCGGAGCAAGGGGCTCAAGGTCGCCGGCGGCTTCGACCTCGTACCCGAGACCCTGACGGCGATCAAGAACGGTGACCTCGACTACACCATCGACCAGCAGCCCTACCTCCAGGGCTTCCTGCCCGTGCTCTACCTGTACCTCTACAAGCTGTCCGGCGGACTGCTCTTCCCCTCCGAGACCAACACCGGCCTGCTCTTCGTGACGAAGGACAACGTCGGCCCCTACCAGACCAGCAAGACCCGCTTCGAGGGCTCCGACACCGCGCAGAAGCTCGTGCCACGCTCCGGTGCCATCCCCCATGCTTAAGCGCCGAATGCGCAGGATCCGCGAGGAGTTCCTGCGGCACCGGGAAGCCAGTGTTCTGGTGGTCGCGATCGGCCTGGGACTGTACTTCGTGTCGGTGACGGACGTCTTCGTCTCCTACGACAACCTGGTCAACATCTCCCAGGCCACCGCTCCCGCGGCGATCGTCGCGTGCGGCACGGTCCTGCTGCTGGTCAGCGGCGAGATCGACCTGTCGGTGGGGGTGGTGGCGGCGCTGGCGCCGTTCATGATGCACTACGCCATCGACTTCTGGGGGGTGCCGGCGATCCCGGCGATCCTGCTGGCGCTGGCGACAGGGACCGCGATCGGGTTCGGGAACGGGTTCATCACCGTCGTGCTGCGGGTGCCGTCGTTCGTGACCACGCTGGGCACCTTCTACGCGGTGACCGGTGTGGTGCTCACCACCTCGCACGCCTATCCGGCCGAGATCCCCGCCGCCGTGGACGGGACGATCGGGCAGTGGCTCGGCGCGGCGAACTGGGCGCACCTCGGCTGGGCCCTGGTCATCGTGATCGTGCTGCACATCCTGCTGACCAGGACCCGGTGGGGGCTGCACACGATCGCGGTCGGCGGCAACCCGCTGGGCGCCTCGGAGGCGGGCGTACGCACCGGCCGCATCAAGATAGGAAATTTCATGATTGGCGGGACGTTGGGAGCGTTCGCCGGGCTGATCGAGGCGTTCCGCATCCACACCATCGACCCGAACATCGGCGGCGGCACCGGACTGATGTTCACCGCGGTCTCAGCGGCGGTGATCGGCGGCACGGCGCTCGCGGGCGGGTCCGGGACCATCATCGGCTGCGCGCTCGGGGCGCTGGTGCTGGCCGAGCTCCAGAACGGGATGAACCTCATCGGCATCTCCGCCAACCCGTACTTCCTCATCCTGGGCGCCGCGATCCTGCTGTCCATGATCGCGAACGTCTCATTGACCCGGCTGCGAAGGGCGGGACGGACATGACCGCGATCCTCCGTACCGAGTCCCTGTCCAAGCGGTTCGGGGCGGTCACCGCGCTCCAGGACGTCAGCCTGACCCTGGAGCGGGGGGAGGTGCTGGGGCTCATCGGCGACAATGGCGCGGGCAAGTCCACGCTGGTCAAGCTCCTGTGCGGGTTTCACCAGCCCGACTCGGGGCGCATCCTGCTCGACGGCGAGGAGATCGCGCTGAAGTCCGTACGGCAGGCGCGAGCGCTGGGCATCGACATCGTCTACCAGGACCTCGCCCTGATCAACGAGCTCAGCGTCTACCACAACATGTTCCTGGGGCGGGAGCACGTCGGCTTCGGGCGGCTGCTGAGCAACCGGCGCATGCGCCGGCTGGCCGCCGAGCACCTGGAGGCCATGGGGGTCCGCATCCCCTCGGTCGACGTCGAGGTGGCCAAGCTCTCCGGCGGGCAGCGGCAGGCGATCGCCGTGGCCCGCTCGGTGTACTCGCGGTCGCGGATCCTGCTGCTCGACGAGCCGCTGGCGGCCATGGGCGCCAAGGAGGGCGCGCTGATCCTCGACCTGGTCAGCGACCTCAAGGCGCGCGGCGAGGTGTCCATCGTGATCATCGCGCACAACTACGCCCAGATCCTGGAGGTCTGCGACCGGGTCAACCTCCTCCAGCACGGCACGATCACCTTCGACAAGCCCACGGCGCGGACCTCGCTCCAGGAGCTCACGGATCTGGTCGTGGCGGAGTACCGCCGAGCCCGCACGAGAGGAGCGCCGGAGTGACGCCCGCACGGCAAGGTGAGCGGGCTCAGGGGAGTCGGCTCGCCCTCGCTCGGGTGAGCGGGCTGGAGCGGACTGCCCGCTCAAGGGAGCCAGCTCACCTTGCCGTGCAGGGCGGCGTAGCCGGCGAAGGCGACGGCGTCGATGAGCGTGTGCGCGACGACGAGCGGCATGGCCCGGCCCCAGCGCTGGTACAGGCGGCCGAACACCAGCCCCATCACCACGTTCCCGACGAAACCCCCGAACCCCTGATAGAGGTGGTACGAGCCGCGCAGCAGCGCCGCCACCACGACGGAGCGCCAGGGCGCCCATCCCGCCTGCTCCAGCCGGTGCAGCAGGTAGCCGCTGACGAGCACCTCTTCGAGCACGCCGTTCTGCGCGGCGGCCAGCAGCAGGACCGGGATCCGCCACCACTCGTCGGGCAGCTGCCCGGCCACCACCGAGAGGTTGATCCCGATGGCGTACACGACCAGGTAGAAGGCCAGCCCGGATCCGCCGATCGCGGCCGCGAGCAGGGCGCCGCGCACCAGGTCGCGGCGCGGCTCGCGGAGGTCGACACCGATGGTCCGCATCGACTCGCCGGAGCGGACCAGCAGGTAGGCGACGAGCGCGACCGGCGCCACGCTGATCGCGATGTCGACGAGCTGCAACGTCAGGTCCAGCCAGGGCCGCCCCGGAGCCAGCGACCGGACGAGCACGGCCTGCTGGCCCTTCAGCTGCTCGGGCGCCGTGAGCGCGCCGATCAGCCGGACGAGCGCCAGGAGGCCGCTGGCCCCCAGCGAGACGGAGAACACCACCAGGATCTCGGCCTTGATCAGCCTTGGCCCGAGGGTCGGCAGTGGTGTGGCGGGGGACTGCGCGGTCATGACCGCGGGGCGGTCGGTCGAGGAGCCGTCGGAGGGGCGGACGGTTGAGGAGCCGTCGGCCAGCTGTCCGGCCGCCCGCCGAAGTCGTAGTCGTGGACCTCGATGTCGGCGTACCGGTCCGGCGTCAGGATGGCGCGTGCCGCGTCCTGGTCCGGCGCCCGGAGCAGCGCCGCCGTGCCCAGCCAGGTGGTGCCGTCGTCGGCCAGCAGCGGCCCGTACGCGATCAGCTCGTCCCGGCCGGGCGGCACGGTGAGATCGGCGGCCTGCCCCGAGCCGAGGCCGAGTACCAGGTATTTGTTGCCATCGGTCCGGCCACCGGGGAAGTCCCACATGGTGCGCCCCAGCAGGTTGCGCCACCGGCGCACCAGCACGTCACGGTAGACGCCGGCCTGGTAGTTGGGCTCGTCGAAGGCGAACGCGCGGGCGGCGGCGGAATCGGGCAGGTCGAGGATGTGCACGCTGCCGGTGGGCGTCTCGTCGTCGGCGGCGAAGGTCGGGCCGCGGGCGATCATCTCCTTCGCATACCCGTCCATGTAGGACCAGTGCTCCTCCAGCAGCTCGTCGCGCAGCGCCACCGAGCCGGGCCGATCGCGGTGGTAGCAGAAGAACTCCATCCCCACAGTGTGTACTACCTCGATCCCGGCCATAGCCGTCAGCGTGCGAAGAAATCCGCGCTCTGGACATACTCCATCGCCTTGATGAACACCGGGTCGCTGAGGCGCGCCTCGAGCTCCTCCGGCCCGACCTCTTCGACGCGGGTCTGGATCCACCACAGGTTGCCGAGCGGGTCGCGCACCCGCCCCACCTTGTCGCCCCAGTACAGGTGGGTGACCTCGGTCACCGAGGTGCCACCGGCCGCGACGGCCCGCCGGTGCACGGCGTCGGCGTCGTCCACGTACAGGCGCAGGAACGCGGGCGTCGGCGGCCAGTCCGGCACCGCGTCGAACATCATCACCACCGCGTCACCGATCCGGACCTCCGCGTGACCGATGCGGCCCTTCTCATCGGTGACTCGGCCGAGTTCCTCGGCGCCGAACGCCTCCTTGACGTAGTCGATGAACCGGGCGCTGTCGCGGCAGGCGACGAACGGCGTCACGGTGGTGTAGCCCTCGGGGACGGCCATGATCTCTCCTTCGAAGCGGGTAGCCCGACGCTAGAGGGCATATAGGTCAGTTTCTGTCCCACATGCGGGCATGCTTGATCAACCGTCCCGCTGTCACCCCGATCGACGAGCGGCCCCGTCGGCCGCGCTGCCGCGCGGGCACGCTGGAGTGGTCGGCCTTCCGGCTGACACTGCTGGCCTGTGGCTTCGAGGTCCATGAGCCCGCCGAACCCACCGGGCATCTGCCCGTGATTGGCCCGCGCCGCAGGCCCAGGGCCACTTCAACCGTGAAGGTTGTGTTACGTCTACGTTATCGGCTGCGCTTGACACCGGAAATGTTAGCGATAACACTCGCGGGATCGGCTGTCTCCCGTGACGCACGGGCACCTCCCCATTTCCGCAAGGAGAAACATGAGATTTCCACGATTCGCGACCGTGGTCTCCGTCCTGGCGCTAGCCACGGTCGCGACCGCGTGCGGCTCGGCCGAGAAGACGGTCGACAAGGAAGCCGCCGCCAGCGCCTCGGCCGGTTCGGCCGGCGCCCTGGTCGGCGTGACGATGCCGACCAAGTCGTCCGAGCGTTGGATCCACGACGGCGACAACGTCAAGACCAGCCTGGAGAAGCTCGGCTACAAGGTCGACCTGCAGTACGCCGAGAATGACATCCCGACCCAGGTCAACCAGATCGAGAACCAGATCACCAAGGGCGCCAAGCTCCTGATCATCGCCTCGATCGACGGCACGGCCATCACCACGCAGCTCCAGGAGGCGGCCGACAAGAAGATCCCGGTCGTCGCCTACGACCGGCTGATCCGTAACAGCCCGAACGTCGACTACTACGCGACCTTCGACAACTTCAAGGTCGGTGTGCAGCAGGCCACGTCACTGCTGGTCGGGCTGAAGCTGCTCAACGCCGACGGCTCCGCGGGCAGCGCCAAGGGCCCGTTCAACGTCGAGCTGTTCGCCGGTTCGCCCGACGACAACAACGCGACATTCTTCTTCAACGGCGCCATGTCGGTGCTCAAGCCGTTCATCGACAAGAAGACGATCAACGTCAAGAGCGGCCAGACCGACTTCAAGACGGTCGCCATCCTGCGCTGGGACCCGGCCACCGCGCAGAAGCGCATGGAAGACCTGCTGACCAAGACCTACAGCGGCGGCACCAAGGTCGACGGCGTCCTGTCGCCCTACGACGGCCTGTCGATCGGCATCCTGTCGGCGCTCAAGAGCAACGGCTACGGCACCTCCGGCCAGCCGTACCCGATCGTGACCGGTCAGGACGCCGAGCTCGCGTCGGTGAAGTCGATCATCGCGGGTGAGCAGTACTCCACCATCTACAAGGACACCCGGCAGCTGGCCGACGTGACCGTGAAGATGGCCGACGCCGTGCTCAAGGGCGGCAAGCCCGAGGTCAACAACACCAAGGACTACGACAACGGCAACAAGGTCGTGCCGTCGTACCTGCTCCAGCCGCTGATCGTCGACAAGACCAACTACGAGAAGGAACTCGTCTCCACCGGCTACTACACCAAGTCGCAGCTGGGCTGACGTCATGACTGATGACATCCTGCGGATGCGCGGGATCACCAAGACCTTCCCCGGAGTAAAGGCGCTGCAAGACGTCAACCTGTCCGTACGACAGGGCGAGATCCACGCGATCTGCGGCGAGAACGGCGCGGGCAAGTCCACGCTCATGAAGGTGCTGTCGGGCGTGTACCCGCACGGTTCCTATGAGGGCGAGATCTTCTTCGAGGGAGATCCGTGCCGGTTCGCCGACATCCGTGACAGCGAGCACCGCGGGATCGTCATCATCCACCAGGAGCTGGCCCTGTGCCCGCAACTGTCCATCGCCGAGAACATCTTCCTCGGCAACGAGCAGGCCACTCGCGGCCTGATCGACTGGAACCGGACCAACCATGAGGCGGCTGAGCTGCTGAACCGGGTCGGGCTGCGGGAGAACCCCGTGTCGCTCATCTCCGACATCGGCGTCGGCAAGCAGCAGCTCGTGGAGATCGCCAAGGCGCTGTCCAAGCGGGTGCGCCTGCTCATCCTCGACGAGCCGACCGCGGCGCTCAACGACGAGGACTCGGCGCACCTGCTCGACCTGCTGCGCGGCCTGCGTGACGAGGGCATCACCTGCGTGATCATCTCGCACAAGCTCAACGAGGTCATCGACATCGCCGACTCGATCACCATCCTGCGCGACGGCCGGACGATCGAGCGGCTCGACATGGTCACCGACCACGTCACGGAGGACCGCATCATCTCCGGCATGGTCGGCCGCGCCCTGGAGAACCGCTTCCCGCCGCACGAGCCGAACGTCGGCGAGGAGGCGCTGCGCATCGAGGACTGGACGGTGCACAGCCCGGCCCAGCGGGGCCGGGTGGTGGTCTCCAACGCCAGCCTCACCCTGCGCAAGGGCGAGATCGTCGGCTTGGCGGGGCTCATGGGGGCCGGCCGTACGGAGCTGGCCATGAGCGTCTTCGGCCGCTCCTATGGCACCGACATCTCCGGCCGCATCTACAAGAACGGCCGGCAGATAGAGATCAAGTCGGTGCAGGACGCGATCCGCCACGGCATCGCGTACGCCACCGAGGACCGCAAGAGGTACGGCCTCAACCTGATCGAGGACATCAAGCGGAACGTCTCCGCCGCCGCGCTCGGGAAGCTGGCCCGCCGTGGCTGGGTCAACGACAATGAGGAGCACCAGGTCGCCGAGGGGTTCCGCAAGAGCATGAACATCAAGGCGCCCAGCGTGCTGAGCGTCACCGGCAAGCTCAGCGGCGGCAACCAGCAGAAGGTGGTCCTGTCGAAGTGGATCTTCACGGACGCCGACGTGCTCATCCTGGACGAACCGACCCGGGGCATCGACGTCGGGGCCAAGTACGAGATCTACTCGATCATCAACCAGCTCGCCGACGACGGTAAGGCCATTCTGGTCATCTCATCGGAGCTGCCGGAACTCCTGGGCCTGTGCGACCGGATCTACGCGCTGTCGGCCGGTCGGATCACCGGTGAGGTCCCGCGCGAGGAGGCCACGCAGGAGGGCCTCATGCAGTACATGACGAAAGGACAGGACGAGATCCGATGAGCAGCAGTACCTCATCCACCGCCGCGGGGCCGGCGCCCACCGGGCAGGAGCCGCCTCCGCCGCGGGAAGCGGGCAGATCATCGTGGCTGTCGTTCAACGTACGGCAGAGCGGGATCTATGTCGCGTTCGCGCTGATCGTCGTGCTGTTCGCCTTCCTCACCAAGGGGGCCCTGCTCCAGCCGCAGAACATCTCCAACATCATCGTCCAGAACTCCTACATCCTGATCCTGGCCATCGGGATGATCCTGATCATCATCGCCGGGCACATCGACCTGTCGGTGGGTTCTGTCGTGGCCGTCACCGGGGCCATCGCCGCCGTGCTGATGGTCAACTACGGCGTGCCGTGGCCGGTGGCGCTGGTCATCACGCTGGTCGCGGGCGGGCTCATCGGCGCGTGGCAGGGGTTCTGGATCGCCTACTACGGCATTCCGGCGTTCATCGTGACGCTGGCCGGCATGCTGCTGTTCCGCGCGCTCACGCTGACCGTGCTGGGCAACCAGGGCATCGGCCCGTTCCCTGACGCCGTCCGTACGCTGTCGAACGGCTTCACCGACAGCTACCTGGGCAATGTCGGGCTCGGCCCGCTGGGCGGCGCCGACGTGTTCAGCCTGCTGCTCGGCCTGGTGGCGGTGGCCGGCATGGCCGCCAGCCAGTGGCGCAGCCGGATGGCGCGGCTGGGTTACCGCCAGAGCGTGGACCCGCTGCCGATCTTCCTGCTCCGCATCGCCGCGGCCGCCGCGGTGATCCTCGCCGTGGTGGTGCAGCTGGCCAGGTTCAAGAACCTGCCCTGGGTGCTGATCCTGCTCGCGGCGCTGGTGCTGGGCTACTCGCTGCTGACCGGCCGCGCCGTGTTCGGCCGGCGGATCTACGCCATCGGCGGCAACCTGCAGGCGGCGCTGCTGTCCGGTGTCAAGGTCAAGTCCGTCGTCTTCTGGATCTTCGTGAACATGGGCGTCCTGTCCGCGCTCGCCGGGATCATCTTCGCCGGACGGCTGAACCAGGCGGGGCCCACGGCGGGCAACTCCTTCGAGCTGGACGCCATCGCGGCGGCGTTCATCGGCGGCGCGGCCGTACAGGGCGGCGTCGGCAAGGTGGTCGGCGCGGTGACCGGCGGTCTGATCATGGGCGTCATCAACAACGGCATGTCGCTGGTCGGCGCGCCGAGTGAGCGGGTCATGCTCGTCAAGGGCGCGGTCCTGCTGGCCGCGGTCGCCTTCGACGTGTGGACCAAGCGCCGGGCGGCGGCCGGCACCCGCTGACCCGGCCTCGGCTCTTAGAGAGTCAGCGGGCCGGTGCGGTGAGCGTCAGTTCGTCCAGCACGGTGTCGGCCAGCGCCCTGGCGCTCGGCGCGTAGTCGCGGGCCAGGGCGCGGAACACCTGCTCGGCCCGGATCGCCGGCCAGTCGGCCGGCAGGTGTTCGGCCGGCAGGTGCGGGTCCTGGCGGACCAGCTGCAGCCAGTCGGTGTGCAGGAGGAGCTGCCGGGCCAGGTCGTCGGCCGCGAAGGGGAGCGGGGTCGGGGTGTCCCAGCGGTCGAGGAAGGCCCGGTAGCGGGCGGCGATCCGCTCGGTGCTGAACGCCTTGCGTACGAGGTCGGCCGTCTCGGTCGGCTCGAAGGCCCGCGCCGTCAGAACGGTGATGTGATCGCCGAGTTCGAGCGGCGCGAGGATGCCCGCGACGTCCTTGACGCCCGGCGCGATCCACAGCCCGCTCTGCAGCAGCCCGAACCCGGCCCAGATGAGCTGGGAGCGCAGGTCGTGCCGGGTGCTGCGCCGGCTGTCGGGGATCGAGAAGCCCACCAGGGTCCAGGCGCCGTCCCAGTCGCGGTTGACCGCGCCGGTCTCCCAGACCCGGCGGCGCCCGTCGTCGAGCACCTCCGCCGCGTGCTCGGTGAGCCCGAAGTACATCCTGCGCCCCTGACGATGCCGGGCCAGCAGGTTGCGCTTGACCATGCGGGTGAGCGTCGAGCGCACCGCCTCCTCGGTGACGCCGAGCCGGGCGAAGACGTCGATGACGCTGCCCGAATAGACGGCGGTGTCGCGCCCCAGCACGTAGACGCCGAGAAAGCTGAACATCAGGGACTGCGGACGGGCCGTCAGCACGTCTCCTTCGGCGAGCATCACAGCAAGAGGGTAGACGGATCCGTCACAGTCGGCAAAACTCTGACTCAGGTTGGGAAATTGCCGACCGACGCTGTTGACGGGCGTGATCGTGCTGCCTAGCCTCGCGATCACGGCGACTTACCGACGCGGGAGGCCGTACGCCCATGAACAACGCGGGAGTGGGAGGGTGGCCGGCTCGCCGGGCCCAGATGACGCCGGACCGTACGGCGTTCGTCTTCGAGGGCCGGGCGGTCACCTACGCCGAGGTGCACACGCGTACGACGAAGCTGGCCGCGCGCCTGCGTGCGGCCGGGGTGCGGCCGGGGGACCGGGTCGCCTACCTTGGCCCCAATCACCCGGCTCTGGCGGAGACCATGTTCGCCACCCATCTGCTCGGCGGGATCTTCGTGCCGCTGAACTTCCGGCTGGCGGCGCCCGAGATCGCCTACATGCTGGGCGACTGCGAGCCGTCTGTGCTGATCCACGCGCCCGAGTGCGCCGAGGTGGTCGGGGCGCTCCCCGAGGTCCCGCCCTTGCTGGTGCCGGACTACGAGACGTTTCTCGCCGAGGGTGATCCCGCGCCGGTCGACGTACGCGTCGGGCTCGACGACATCGCGCTCATCCTCTACACCTCCGGCACCACGGGCCGGCCCAAAGGTGCCATGCTCAGCCACGCCAACCTGGTGTGGAACACCTACAACATGCTGATCGGCGTCGATGTCACGAGCGAGGAGATGACGCTGATCAGCGCGCCGCTCTTCCACGTCGCGGCGCTGAACCAGACGTTGCTGCCCACGTTCGTCAAGGGCGGCTGCTCGGTGATCATGCCGTCCTGGGACGTGGACGGGTGCTACGACCTCATCGAGAAGCACGGCATCACCTGGATGTTCGGCGTCACCACGATGTTCGCCGCGTTCGCCCGGTCGCCGCGCTGGGCCACGGCCGACCTCTCCTCGCTGCGTAATCTGATGTCGGGCGGCGCCCCCATCCCGCCCGCGCTCATCCGCGTCTACCAGGAGCGGGGCCTGGTGTTCTGCCAGGGCTACGGGTTGACCGAGACGGCGCCGGGCGCGACCTTCCTGGAGGCCGGGCAGAGCGTGCGCAAGGTCGGCTCGGCCGGGGTGCCGGTGTTCTTCGCCGATGTACGCGTGGTCCGGCCCGATCTCACCGACGCCGCAGTCGGAGAGCGGGGCGAGGTGCTCGTCCAGGGGCCCAACGTGAGCCCCGGCTACTGGCAGAATCCTGCCGCGACCGCGGCGGCGTTCGCGTCTGGCGACTGGCTCCGCTCGGGCGACATCGGCGCGTTCGACGCCGAGGGGCACCTGTACATCGTGGACCGGGTCAAGGACATGTTCATCTCGGGCGGGGAGAACGTCTATCCGGCGGAGGTGGAAAGCGTCCTCTTCGAGCACCCAGCGGTGGCCGAGGTCGCCGTGGTCGGAGTGCCGGACGAGACGTGGGGCGAGGTCGGGCGGGCGTTCGTGGTCAGTGGGGCGGCGGTGACGGCCGAGGAGCTACGAGAGTTCCTCGACGGGCGGCTGGCCAGGTACAAGATCCCGCGCTACTTCGACCGGGTGGATGAGTTGCCCCGGACCGGGTCGGGCAAGATCCAGAAGGCCCGGCTGCGAGACCGGCCGCTGGACAGCTAGTTAGCTAATTGCCACAATGCCCTGGTGCTGGATGTGGACCTGGTCAAGGCGCTGGCCAACGACAAGCGGCTGCTGATCCTCGAGTGGCTGCGCGAGCCTGAGCGGCACTTCCGGCCGCAGCGTGACGGTGACCTGGTGGAGGACGGGGTCTGCTCGCTGTTCATCGCGGAGAAGCTCGGGGTGAGCCAGCCGACCTGCGGCGGGCACCTGAAGGTGCTCAGCGGGGCGGGGCTGGTGCGCGGGAAGAAGATCAAGCAGTGGGTGTTCTACCGGCGTAACGAGGACCGCATCGCGGCCGCCAAGGAGGCGCTGGGCGGCGATTGGTGATCCACCGCTCCGGGCACTGACCGCGGATCCGCGCACACGAGCCGGGGAGACCTGTCGTGACTGGTCACCCCGGCCCATACGGCGCGGCACGGTGTTACGGGCAGGGGACGATCTGCTCGGCCGGGCCGCCGACCTGGACCCAGTTGGTGCCCGAGCCGGTCCACTTGTAGACGGCTCTGCGGTCAGGGCTCAGGCCGTAGATGTCACCGTTGGTGACCGCCCAGTCCCAGCCTGGGCCGCCGACGAGCTGCCAGGCGTAGGGCGTGTTGAGGTAGCGCCAGATGCTGCCGCGGTCCGGGGTGGTGGCGAACAGGCCGAAGCCGCCGCCGTACAGCCAGTTGGCCGGGCCGCCGACCTGGGTCCAGTCGGTGCCGGCGCCGTCCCACTTGTACACGCCGCTGCGGTCAGGAGCGAGGCCGTAGAGGGCGTCGTTGGTGACGGACCAGGTCCGGCCGGGGCCGCCCACGTTCTGCCAGAGATGGGGCGAGTTCAGGTAGCGCCAGATGCCGCTGCGGTCCGGGGAGGTGGCGAACAGGCCGAAGCCGCCGCCGTAGAGCCAGTTGGCCGGGCCGCCGACCTGGGTCCAGCTGGTGCCGGCGCCGTTCCACTTGTACACGCCGCTGCGGTCGGTAGCGAGGCCGTAGAGGGCGTTGTTGGTGACGGACCAGGTGAGGCCGGGGCCGCCCACGTTCTGCCAGAGGTTGTGCGAGCGGAGATAGCGCCAGATGCCGCTGCCGTCGGGCGAGGTGGCGAACAGGCCGAAGCCGCCGCCGTACAGCCTCCCGGCGGGCCCGCCGATCTGTGTCCAGCTGGTGCCATCGTCGTCGTAGCGCCACACGCCCGCGCTCCCCGGGGAGAGCGCGCAGATGGTGTGGGCGACGGCGGCGGAGGCCGGTGTCGCCACCAGGCCCACCATGGCCATGACCAGGGCGAAGAGCCCGGCGAATGTCCTGATTATGCGTGTCCTGGCCGACAGGCCGGGTTTGACGGTCACCCTCATGTTGATCCCTCCTGGGTGGAAACTCCGTCAGGGTGCCATCACGGGCTGTAATGGAGCTCCAACCAGGCTGGAACGGGGTATGAGACGACGGGGGCTGGTGGTGCGTAAGGGGGACAGGCATGCGGGTGAGACTGTTGGGGCCGGTGGACGTGCTGGTGGACGACATCCCGCGAAGGGTGATGGGGCTTCGCCGCACGGCCGTGCTCGCCGCGCTGGCGCTGCGGCCCGGTGCCGTGGTCAGTGTCGATCTCCTGGTCGAGGCGGTCTGGGGTACGACGGCACCGGCCTCGGCCGCCACGACGGTGCAGTCCCATGTCTCCTACCTGCGCGGCGTGCTCGACCGCCGGGAGGCGATCACCGCCCGCCGGCCCGGTTACCTGCTGGACCTCGGCGAGCGGGAGGCCACCGACGTCCAGACCGCCGAGCGACTCATCCGGCAGGGAATGGAGTCCGCGGCCCCGGACGTGCGGGCCGACCGCCTGCGAACCGCCGTGGCGTTGTGGCGGGGCGCGCCGCTGGCCGAGCTGGCCGGGCTGGCCTGGTTCGACGAGCAGGCCCAGCGGCTGGAGCAACTGCTGCTGGAGGCGCGCCACGCCCTCATCGACGCGCGGCTGGCCCTCGGGCAGGATCGGCAGCTTGTCCCCGAGCTGACGGACCTGAGCAGGCAGCATCCGCTCCACGAACAGGTGCACGCGCAGCTGATGCTCGCGCTGTACCGGGCCGGTCGGCAGGGTGAGGCGCTGGCCGTCTATCAACGGCTGCGCCGCACTCTGATCGACGAGCTGGGCATTCATCCCAGCCAGCCGCTGCGGGACCTGGAGGTGGCCGTGCTGAGACAGGATCCGGTCCTGGACCGGCCTGCTCCGCCGCCCGCCTACCTGAGACGTTGCCCCGCTATGGCGGGCGGCTGCTCCCGGCCCTGGCCGGACGGTGGCTCGGTCCGCGTGCGCAGGTGGAAGGCGCGCCGGTAGGCGGCGGGGGTGGTGCGCAGGGCGTCGTTGAAACGGCGGCGGAGGTTCGTGGCCGAGGAGAGGCCCACCCGGGCGGCGATCGCGTCCACGGACAGGTCCGTCTCCTCCAGGAGCGCCCGCGCCCCGGCGATCCGCTGGGCGAGCACCCACTGCCCGGGGCTGGTGCCGAGCTGGGCGGTGAACATCCGGGCCAGCGTCCGGGTCGACACGCCGCCGTGGGCCGCCAGGTCGTCGACGGTCAGTGGCTCGCCGAGCCGCTCCGCCGCCCAATCCAGCAGGGGCGCGAGCGAGTCGGGCGCCCGGCCACGCGATGGCGCGATGGCGTACTGGAGCTGCCCGCCCTCCCGGTGCGGCGGCATGACCATGTGGCGGGCCACCTTCGCGGCGTAGGCGGCGCCGTGGTCGGTCCGTACGAGGTGCAGGCACAGGTCGATCCCCGCGCTGGTGCCGGCGCTGGTGGCGACGTCGCCATGGTCCACGTAGAGCACGTCGGGATCGACGGGGACGGCGGGGAAGCGCTCCGCGAGCTCGGCCGCCAGCCGCCAGTGGGTGGTGGCCCGCCGCCCGTCCAGCAGCCCGGCCTGCGCCAGAACGAACGCGCCGGAGCAGATGGCGGCGATCCGCGCGCCACGCCGGTGCGCCTGGCGGAGCGCGGCTAGTACGGCCCCCGAGGCCGTGCGCGTCTGCCAGCCGGGGATGACGACCGTGTCGGCGCTCTCCAGCGCGACCAGGCCCTTGGTGACCGTGATCGAGTAACCGGCCAGGGTGGGCAGCGGTCCCGGCGTCTCGGCGCAGACGCGGAAGTCGTAGGGGTGGGCCAGCCCCGGCCGTACGGTGGCGAACACCTCGGCGGCGCAGCTCAGCTCGAACGTCGCCTGGGGCGGGCTGGCCAGCGCGACGACGCGATGCTCTGACGACATGGCAGAAAAGTACTCCATGACGTCTTTTCTGGCACTGGGTGGATGCCCGGCGCGCTAGCCAGGATGGCGGCATGGAAACGGACCGGCAGGCAATGCACATCGACGACGTGGAGCCGGTGGAGGTGGCGCCCGGCATCATCAGGAGGCGGCTCACCGCGACCGGGCTGGCGCGGGGCTGGCTCATCGACTTCGCCCCCGGTACGCAGTGGCCCGAGGTGGACGTACACGAGGGGGAGGAGCGTTACTACGTGCTCAGCGGCGAGGTGATCGAGGGCGAGACGCGGTACAGGGAGGGAAGCTACGTGGTGTTCGCCGCGGGCAGCCGTCACCAGCCGCGGACCGAGACGGGAGCCCGCATGCTCGGTATCAATTTCCTGGTCAGCTGATCAGGGGCAAAAATGGGGGCATGACCGACTCGCAGCTTGTGGGAGCGATCCGCCTCCCCGATGGAACCTATGTTCGCGGCCGTGGCCTGTTGGACGAGCCGCCTACCGGGCCCGCCCCCGACTACGGCCTCTACCTGGGAACCTCGAAGTTGCGGCGGCGTGGCGGGGCCGGGCTGTCGTGGCCGCACGACTGGATCGACTGGCCGGACTTCCTGCTGCCGCGCGACCGCGACGGCGCGGTCGGCCTGATCCGCTCGTTGCACGAGCAGGCCAAGGCCGGTCGCCAGGTGGAGGTGGCCTGCGGACATGGCGTCGGCCGTACCGGCACCGTCATCGCCTGCCTGGCCGTACTGTCCGGGCTGTCGCCGGACGAGGCGATCACCTGGACACGGGAGCACCACAACCGGCGGGCGGTCGAGACCCCGTGGCAGCGCAGGTGGGTGGCACGCTTCCCGGTGGGATGAGCGCCCGGCTCAGAGGCGGTCGACGATCGTCTGGAGCTGGGCGACCTCGTCCCGCTGGTGGGACGCCATGTGCGTGGCCACCTTCTTGACCTTGGGGTCGGCCCCCTCGGCCTCCTGGGTACGGACCATCTCGATCGCGCCGTTGTGGTGCACGATCATGTGCCGGGCGAACAGCTTGTCGAACTTCTTGCCCTTGGCCTTCCTGAGCTGCTCCATGGCCTCCTCGGAGATGAGACCCGGCATCTCATGACCCACATGGCTGGACATCTCGGGCTTGTTCCACGCCGTCAGCCAGCCCTTCATGGTCTGGATCTCCGGCTCCTGGGAGGCCTTGATCTTCTCGGCGAGCTCCGTGACCTCGATGTCGCTCGCGCGGGACGGCGCCAGGCCGGCCATCTCCACCGCCTGCTCGTGGTGCGGGATCATCATCTGCGTGAACATGACGTCGGCGTCGTTGAACACGACCGACGGTGACGCGGCCGACGTGGCGGCGCCGAGCGCGCCGCCCGCTCTGCCGTCCTGGCCAGTCATGTCGTTGCCGCCGCACGCCGTGAGCAGGGCGAGTGTGCCCGTGGCGGCGGTGTAGGAGATCTTGCGTTTCATGCGCACCGCGACGTGGTCCCTTCTCGGTCCAGTCGGCTTACTGGGTAGGGCCGGGTGCCGCGCCCGGGTGGACGGGCGCGGCACCACGAATGTGGGGTTTCCGCCGGTGAGTCAGGCGGACAACGGGTTCACGGCTCGATGGTGCAGGCCGGTGACGGGGATCTCGTGCAGGCTGCCGGAGTACAGATACTGGGTCATGCCGACCAGTAATCGCCGTACGTCCTCCTGCGGCCGGACCACCAGGCGAAGGAACTGGCTGGTCGTGCCCAGTTTGTTGCCGCACTCGCGGACGTACACGCCGTGCTCGGAGAGCAGGTGGTCGCGCAGCGGCACCCCGTCGTGCCCCGGGGGCAGCTTCACCAGCAGGAAGTTGCCCTGCGAGGCGTAGACGGTCAGCTCCGGCATCGCGCTGAGCTGGTGGAACATCGCCCGCCTGTCCTGGCCGAGACGCCTGAGGCTCTCCTGGTACTCGGGCCGGCACTGCTTCATCATGAACACCACGACCTCGGCGAACGAGTTGAGGTTCCACTTGGGCAGCGCGTCGCGTACCTTCCCGGCCAGCGCCGGGTTGGCGACCATGTAGCCGAACCGGATGCCGTGCAACCCGAAGTTCTTGCCCAGGCTGCGGAGCACGATCACGTTGGGCCGGACCGCGGCCTCCGCGGCCACGCCCGGATACGGCTCGGCGTCCACGAACTCGCCGAACGACTCGTCGACGATCACCAGGTCCAGGTCGATGAGCAGGTCGAGCAGGCGCAGGACCTCGTGCTTGGGCAGGTACCCGCCGTCGGGGTTGTTGGGGTTGCAGATCACCGCCACGCGGGAGCCGCGCATGCGTACGAAGCGCACGAAGTCATTGACGTCGAGGCCGAAGTTGTGGTGCTCCATCAGCGGGTACATGTCGACCCGCTTCCCGGTCTCCATCGGCTGGTCGGTCCAGCGGCCGAAGGTGGGGATCGGCACCGCCAGGCTCTCCTTCACCAGCAGGTGGTCGATCCAGGTGATCAGCTCGGTGGATCCGTTTCCCATTGCGACCGTCTTGGGGTGGAGCCCGAGGGTGGAGCAGAGCTCCGCGGTGATCGTGTCCGCGTCGCTCGGATAGAACTTGAGGATCGTCTCCAGGTTCCTCCCGAGATGCTCGAATATTTCCGGGGTCGGGAAGTAAGGGTTACACGGGATGCAGAAGTCCACCGGGGCAAGCTGTCCCGATGATCCGCGCAGCAGTGAGAAGTACGAAGGGCTGTGCGCCTGCGCTCGCAAAAGGCTGAGCTCCACGACACCTCCTGGGGCACGTGTCCGGACGTGAGTAGGTACGCGGGGGTATGGGAGTCGGTTCAGCCGAAACTGATCTTTCGGCCCGCGCCTACGCCGGGGCAGCCCTTCGACGGCCCTATTTGGCGGACCACATTCCCAGGTGGGAGCCCGTGTCGGACGCCTGGATGGCGGCCGGGTCGAACGAGAGGGCACTGTCGGTGGTCAAGCCGCCGGGTGAACCGGGCAGCACCCAAGCCGCGCCAGTCTTCACGACTGTGCCGTCCTCTCCGGGGGCGCCCACGCCGAGATCGGCCCGGCCGTCGCCGTTGAGGTCGCGCAGGCTGACGGAGGCGCCGAACCGGTCCCCGTCCTCGGCGGTCCCCGGAACGCCCGGACTGGCCTGGGTGAACAGTCGTGCCCCGGCCGGGCCGCTCTTGCCGCCTCTGAGCAGCAGCACGGCGCCGCCGCCGGTCTTGCCGGGTACACCCGCGGCGATGTCGGAGTACCCGTCGCCGTCCACGTCCCCGGCGGCCAGGTCGAAGCCGAACTGGTCACCTCGCGCGCCGCTCCCCGGCACGCCGGGGGTGTCCTGGGTGAGAGTGCGGGTACGGCGGCCGGGACCGTCCGGCGAGCCGTACAGGACCTTGATGGTGCCCTTGTCGGCCTTCAGGGTGTCGACGAAGCCGCTGGGGATGACGCGCAGCACCAGGTCGCCGTAGTGGTCGCCGTCGAGGTCGCCCACGGCTCCGGTGGCGGCCGCGTCCAGCCGCCTCGGCCGCCCGGCGAGCCCCTGCGGACCGCCCTTCCAGAACAGGGACGGCTCGGCCGTCTCCTCCCAGGCGTGCGTGGTGACCAGGTCGTCCTTGCCGTCGCCGGTCAGGTCGCCGGCGACCAGCCTGGTCGGCTGCTCGTAGGTCCCGTCAAGGACGACCTTGCGGGCCGGGCGGCCGTCACGCGGGAACGGGCCGTGGAAGACATTCACCAGCCCCCGCTCGCTGGTGGCGGCCAGGTCGTCCTTGCCGTCGCCGTCGAAGTCACCGACCGCCAGCTCCCGGCCCTCGGTCCGGTCGACCAGGTCCGGCGGGACGTCGGTGCGCGGGGGGTCGACCAGCGGAGTGCCCAGCGCCAGCCCGTCCTTGCCGCCCCACAGCAGGGTGACGAACCGCCGGTCCAGCTCGAAGGGGTTGTACGAGCTGACCGCCAGATCGGTGTAGCCGTCGGCGTCGAAGTCACCGGCGGCGGTGCGGGCCCCGAACGCGTCACCGGCCACGGGATCGCCGGCCACGTTGGAGCTGTCGAGGTGCAGGATCCGGCGCCGGGCGGGATCGACGCCACTGGCCGCGCCATACAAGATGGCGGTATATCCGGCTTTGAGGATGTGGCCGACCGTGCCCGCCGGGGCTGAGACCGCGTAGTCCTCGAAGCCGTCACGGTTGAAGTCGACCTTGGCCGCGCTGAAGCCGACCGGGGTGGCGGTGCTCGGCGAGCTCGCGGCGGGCCGGGAGCCGCCCTCGTGGGGCCGGGAGTCGCCGCCGCCCAGCACGAGAGACGCGCAGATCACCGTACACATGACGCCCCGCACAGATCCTCCACCGGCGCTCGACCTCAGCACGATACACAACGAGTGGTTGACACCATCCGGGTCGAGCGGAAAAGATACGGTCGTCCGTACAACTTAGGACGTGAGCGTATGACCGACTGGGAACGCCGGCTGGCCCTCGACCCGTCAGCCGTGGTGCCGCTCTACTACCAACTGCGCGAGCGCCTCAGGGCGGCCATCCGCGACTGCGAGCCCGACACGCCCATCCCCGCCGAGAAGGACCTCATGGCGTACGCGGGCGTGAGCCGGGCGACGGCCCGCCGGGCGATCGGCGACCTGGTGCAGGAGGGCCTGCTGGTGGCCAGGCAGGGCAGCGGCACCTACACCGCGCCGCTGGCCGTGGCCCCCGAGCTGGGCGCGGGCCCGGTCGGCTTCACCGAGACGATGGCGCGGCTCGGCCGCAGGCCGACGACGCAGGTGCTCAAGGCCCATCTGCAGCCGGCGGGCGCCGAGGTCGCCGTGGCGCTCGGTGTCCGGGAGACGGAGCAGGTCGTCTTCGTCGAGCGGCTGCGGCTGCTCGAAGGCGCGCCCTGCATGCTGGAGAGCGCCCACCTGCCCGCCGAGCTGGTGCCCGGCATCCTCGACGAGGATCTGACCGGTTCGCTCTATGACCTGCTGCGGGTGAAGTACGGACTGTCCCCCGCGAGCGGCAGGGAGACGATCGGCGCGGTCAACGCCGACTACCGGCTCGCCCAGCTGCTGCATGTCCCCATGGCCGCAGCCCTGCTCGCGACCGCCCGCAACACGTGCACCGAGAGCGGTGTCGCGCTCGAATACACCATCCGCCACGCGCGCGGCGACTTCGCCGTGTTCTCCGTGGAGCTCAACGACGCCAAGAACGCCCTGATGGGCCAGTAACACCCCCCAAAACAGTCATCTACCTGGACGGCATCGCCGTTCCGGAGGTTGAGCATGTCCATGATGACCCGGCGCAACTTGCTCAAGACCGCCGCGCTGACCACGGCGTCCGGCCTGCTGGCCGCCTGCGGCTCCGCCGATCCGGTGGCCTCGGTGCCCGCCGACGGGGTGCCGCGAGGGAAGATCTCCGTCTGGCTGCACCAGACCAAGGCGTACGACGCGGTGTTCACCCCGCTGTTGCGCAGCTACATGCAGGAGTTCGGCGGTGTCGACATCACCCCGCTCTACGTGCCCGTGGACAAGCTCGACGCCAAGCTGCTGACCGCCTTCGCCGGTGACGTGCCGCCGGACCTGTTCAGGATCGGCGGCTGGACCATCCCGGGTCACGCGCGCAAGGGCCGGCTGGCCCCGATCATCCCCAAGGCCATGGGCGTGGCCGACGAGAAGGCGCTGGTCCAGGACTACGACGAGCACGCGATCAGCTCACTGTCGTACGAGGGCAGGCTCTACGGCGTCCCCACCGACTACACGATCTGCTACCTCTACTACCGCAAGGACAGGTTCGCGGCAGCCGGCCTCGATCCGGACAAGCCGCCCACCACCTGGGAAGAGGTCGCCGAATACAGCAAGCGGCTGACCTCGGCCGACGGCAAGAAGGTGGGCCTGCAGTGGATCCTGGGCAATCCGCAGTGGACGCTGATGCAGCTGCTCGCTCTGGTCAAGGGGAAGGGCGGCACGATACTCAGCCCCGACGCGGGCAAGGCGACGCTGGCCACCGACGCGGGGGTCGAGGCGCTGCGTTACTACGGGAGCCTGGGCAACCCGAAGCTGTCGAGCCCGCTGTCCGGCTTCGGGCTGTTCGCCACCGGTGAGGCGGCCATGCTGGTCTCCGGGCTGTTCGCGATGGACCTGTTCCCCACGCTGAATCCCAAGCTGACCTTCGGCGACGTCTTCGACATCGCCCCGATGCCGCGCTGGGACGCGGGCAAGCCGGTCGCCCCGGCCTACACCTGGGGCTGGGCGGTGGCCAAGCAGTCGAAGCTGCCGTACACCGCCTGGCACTTCGTCGACTACCTCCAGCGCCAAGACGTCGCGGCCAAGCAGCTCAAGGACGCCAGCATCCTCACTCCGGTCAAGGGCTGGGAGAAGTTGTCGGGCGCCGACCAGAAGGCGCTGGACATCATGGCGGACGCGGCCCCGTACGCCGACTTCGGCCCGCAGACGCCGGTGTGGAACGAAATGGCCAAGGCGCTGACCGACGCGGCCGACGCGGTGGCCTTCGGCAAGAAGACGCCCGAGCAGGCGGCGGCGGACTTCGACCAGGCGATGCGGATGACGCTGTGACGATGTCCTTACGACTGGTGCCGCCCGTCACAAAGGTCTCGGGCAAGGGCCAGCGATGGGCGGAGGCGCGCACCGGTGGCCTGCTGGCCCTGCCGGCGGCAGTCTACTTCCTGGTCTTCTGGCTCGTGCCGTTCGTCGCGGCCGTGTATCTCAGCTTCACCAGCTACGACTTCGCCGGGACACCCGAATGGACTGGCCTGGACAACTACCGCAGAATGCTCGGCGACCCCGGCTTCTGGAACTCGGCCCGCGTCACCGCCCTCTACACGATCGGCTCCGTGGTCCCGTCGATCGTGCTCGGCCTGGCGATAGCCGTGCCGCTGAGCAAGCCGGGTCGCTACAACGCCTTCCTCCGCGGGCTGGTCATGATCCCGGCGGCGATGCCGCTGGTGGCCACCTCGATGGTGTGGTCGGTGATCTTCGCCGACAAGGGCCTGGCGAACGCGCTGATCGGGCTCGTCGGGGCCGAGCCGAAGCCGTGGCTGACCGACGAGGGGCTCGCGCTCTGGGCCCTGGTGATCATGACGACATGGAAGCACCTCGGGCTGTTCGTGATCATCCTGACCGCCGGGCTGCAGGGGTTGCCGCTGAGCGTGTTCGAGGCGGCCGCGCTCGACGGCGCAGGTCCGATACGGGTCTTCTACCGCATCACGCTCCCGCTGCTGCGCCGCACGCTGCTGTTCGTGCTGGTCATCGCGGTGGTCGGGGCGATGCAGTCGTTCGTGCCCGCCTTCCTGCTCACCAAGGGTGGCCCGGCCGGCGCCACCGAGGTGCTGCCGCTCTACCTGTGGGCGACCGGCTTCGGGTTCGAGCGCATGGGCTACGCCTCGGCCATCGCGATGGTCCTGCTGGTGGCCATGCTGGCGCTCTCGCTCGTGCAGTTCAGGGTGCTCCGGGGAGGCGATGACGGGTGAAGGTGGTACGCAACACGATCCTGACCCTGGTCGTGGCCGTCCTGCTGCTGCCGGTGTACGCGATGTTCGCGGTCTCCTCCGCGTCGGACGCGACCGATCTCGGCGGGTTCGGCTTCGACGTCTCCCAGCTGGGCGCGCATGTCTCGCAGCTGTTCGACCAGGGCGGCTTCCCGATCTACCTGCGCAACAGCCTGATACTCGCGCTCGGCATCGGTGTCCTCGAAGTGATCTTCTCCTCGGCCGCCGGATACGCGCTCGCGCAGCTCAGGTTCCCCGGCAGCCGGGTGCTGTTCGCGGTCATCGTGGGGACGCTGTCGCTGTCGCCGATCGTGGTGCTCGTGCCGATGTACCTCATCGTCAAGGAGCTGGGCTGGATCAACTCCTACCAGGGGATGATCGTGCCGTTCATGATGAGCGCGTTCGGGGTGTTCCTGGTCCGCCAGTTCGCCCTGGCCCTGCCGCATGAGCTGCTGCTGTCGGCGCGGGTGGACGGCGCGAGCGAGTTGCGGATCTTCCTCCGCATCGGGGTGCCGCTGCTGCGGCCCGCCCTGCTCACGCTCTTCCTGCTGCAGTTCCTCGCGCAGTGGGACAACCTGCTGTGGCCGCTCATCGTGGCCAACGATCCCGGCCTCTGGCCGCTGCCCGTGGGGCTCTCGCAGCTCCAGACGGAGTACGACTTCAGCATCGGCCTGGTCAGCACCGCGGCCCTGATCACGGCGGTGCCGCCGCTGGTGCTGATGTTCCTGCTGCAGCGCTACTACGTGGCGGGGCTGACCCTGGGAGGGGTACGGAAATGAGCGCGTTCGGCACATGGACCACCGCGTACGGGCTGCCCGCCTTCGCCTACACGGCGGACCAGGAGAGCGACCCGCGAGCGGAGTGGGACCCCGTCCTGGACCCGCTCACCCGGCGGCACTTCGTCCATGTCGGGAACCGGCGGATCACGCTGGTCGCGGACAACTACGGGCTCAGCGACCTGTTCGACGAGCACACCGGCCTGCTGTGGCTCACCCGTGGCACGGGGGTGACACGCGTCGGCACCCTTTCCACCGATATTTCGGGATCGGAGCGGGTCTTCGGGCCGACGTTCGCGAGCGTCCGGGTCGCCGACGACCGCGTGGCGCTGGACCGCACGGTGCTGTGCCCCGAGGGCGAGCACCCATGGGTGCTGATCCGGCTGCACGTACGCAACCTGCTCGACGAGCCGGTACGGCTGGAGCTGACCGAGGAGTGGACGGCCGGGGCTGCCAGGGTCGAGCTCATCAACGGCGCGAAGCCGACCGAGGACCCCGGGCTGGAGCTGGAGCTCGTCGGCGGCCCCAGAACCGGGTCCGGCCGCCTGGCCGTACCCCTGGAGCTGGCAGCCGGCGGAGAGCGCCTGCTGGAGCTGAGATACGGGCTGCTGGACGACGAGATGGACGGCAGGGTGGGCGAGGTGACGGGGTCGTTCGCGAGCAGCCTCGCCGCGCTGCGCGAGCGGCTGCCGAGGGCGGTCGCGGCGCGGGCGCCCGAGGCCGAGCGGGAGGTCCCGTGGCACGCGGCGCTGCTGACCGGCGCGGCCTGCGCCGACGGCGTGCTCGGCGGCCACACCCTCGACCAGGGCTCGTGCTACTCCTTCCGGCACGGCTTCAACGGCGCCGCGCGCGACCCGCTCCAGCACGCCCTGCCGCTGGTGTACATCGAGCCGGACCTGGCCCTGTCCGTACTGCGCAACACGTGCGCCTGGGGCGGCCCCGACGGTGATCTGCCTTATGCGCTCGGACCGGACAAGCAGCCATGGACCGACCTCTTCCGGCCCTCGGACCAGAACCTGTGGGCCCTGTGGCTGGCGGCCGAATACCTGAGCGCGACGGGCGACCTGGCGGCCTTCGGCGCCCCCGTGCCGTACCACCCGGTCCACGGGGCCACGCCTGTGTCGCTCGGCGCGAACCTGCGCCGGCAGTTCAGGTTCCTCACCGACGTGGTGGGCCGGGGAGAGCACGGCCACCTGCGGATACTGAACGCCGACTGGAACGACATGGCCATCACCGAGAGCGGGGTGGACCGCGAGGTGATGATCTCCCACGGCGAGTCGGTCCTGAACTCGGCCATGGCCGCCTGGGTCCTGCCCCGCTACGCGGTCCTGGCCGAGCGGCTCGGCGACCACGCGACCGCGGCCGAGGCCCGCAAGCTCGGCGAGGAGCTGCGCGACCTGGTGGCGGGGGAGTGGAACGGCCGGTGGTACCGGCGCGCGTACGGCCCGGGAGCCGTCGTCGGGGAGTCCGACCTGTGGCTGGAGGTGCAGCCTTGGGCGATTCTGTGCGGCGCCGCCCCGCCTGAGCGGACTGTGGAGCTGTTGCACACGATTGAGCGGACCTCCGCCGCCGATTCACCGCTGGGCGCCCGGCTGCGCTGGCCCGACAAGGGCGCATACGGCCCCGGCGGGGTCGGCACGATCTGGTACGCGATCAACATGACGCTGATCTGGGCCGCCGCCGAGCACGCTCCCGAGCTGGGCTGGCAGTGGTGGCGCCGGATGTCCCTGGCCGCCCATGCGGCTGCCTATCCGGAGGTATGGGAAGGCACGCTGTCCGGCCCCGACGCCTATCTGGCGCCCGAGACCGAGCGGCCGGGACGCACCTGGGACCTGGCCGACGTCGGCGTGGCCATGCAGGCCTACCCCGTCGCCAACCTGCACAGCCACTCCCAACCGCTGCTGGCCTACCTGCGGCTGCTCGGCGTCGAGCCGTTCCGCCCGGTCGCGGCGCCCGAGGACGCCGGGTTCGCCTCGCGGGTCCTGAGGGTCGGGCTGTGACGCGGCTCGGGATCGACGTCGGCGGGACGTACACCAAATGGGTGGTTTTGGAGGGCGAGAGGGTGGTCGGCGAGGGCACTGTCCCCACCCCGCCGGACCCCGACGAGACGATGACGTTCGTGGCCTCGCTGGCCGCCCGCCGGGTGGAGAGCATCGGGATCGGGCTGCCCGGCCACGTGGACCGCGACACCGGGACCGCGCTGTTCGTGCCGAACCCGCCCGGCGACTGGGACGGCTATCCGGTCGGCTCGCGGCTGGGCGCCCTGACCGGGGCGCCGGTGACCGTGGTCAACGACGCCCGCGCGTTCGGGCTCGCCGAGCTGCTCCTCGGGGCGGCTCGCGGGCTGCCCGACGTGCTGTTCGCGGTGCTCGGGACCGGAGTGGGCGGGGCGGTGGCGCTGCGCGGCGGGATACTCGTCGGCCCGCGCGACAATCTCGGCGAGATCGGGCACGTCACGGTCTCCCCCTGGGGGCCGGTGTGCTGCTGCGGCAACCGGGGCTGCGTGGAGACGTTCGCCGGCGGGCCGGGCATCGTGCGGGCCTTCGGCTCCGGCTCGCCCAAGGAGGTCGCCGAGGCCGCCAGGACGGGCGACGGGCGGGCGCTGGGCGTGCTGTCCAGGGCCGGCTGGGCGCTCGGCATCGCGCTGGGCGACGCGGCGGCGTTCTTCGGCGTCGGCACGGTGGTCGTGGGCGGCGGGATCTCCGGCGCGCTCGATCTCATGCGATCCGCCCTGGACAAGGAACTTGAGCGGCGACGCCCGCTCATCGGGGAAATCGCGGTGCTACCCGCCGTACTCGGCCCGATGGCCGGGGCGATCGGCGCCGCGCTCTACGGGAGGAGATCTGGATGAAATGGATACGGCGCGCGATGGACCTGCTCGGCGAGATCGAGCGGACACAGGAGGACGCGCTCGCCGCGGCCGCTCGGACGGCCGCCTCGGCCATCGGCGGCGGGGGCGTGGTGCACACGTTCGGGACCGGACATTCGCGGATGGGTGTGGAGGAGATGTTCCCCCGCTACGGCTCCTATCCCGGCTTCCATCCCATCGTGGACCTGTCGACGACGTTCTACACGCAGGTGGCCGGGTCGAACGGGATGCGGCAGGCGATGTTCATCGAGCGGGTAGAAGGGCTCGCCGACGCCATCCTGGCCAACTTCGAGCTGCGGCCGAGCGACGCGGCCATCGTGTTCAGCGTCAGCGGCCTGAACGCCGTGCCGATCGAGATGGCGATGGGGCTGCGCAAGGCGGGACTGCCCGTGGTCGCCGTCACGTCGATGCGGGAGACCACGGCCGTCGAGCCCGGTCACCCCAGCGGGACCCGGCTCGCCGACCACGCCGACGTGGTGATCGACCTGTGCACCCCGGTCGGTGACGCGCTGTGCTCCGTCGACGGGCTGGCCGAGCCGGTCGGTCCTGGCAGCACGCTGGCCGCGGTCTCCGTGGTCAACGAGATCAAGGTCCGTACCGCTGAACTGCTCGTCGCGGGCGGCTGGGTCCCGCCGGTCATCTCCAGCGCCAAGCTCGTCGGCGGCCCGCGCTCGGAGGAGCTGTTCGAGGCCGCCTATCTCGAACACGCCCGCCGCGCCGCCGCCGTGCTCAGGAAACCATGAGCGCCGTACTGGTGGCCGGCTCGGACGGCGGCATCGGCCGGGCCTGCGTGGCGGCGGTGGAGGCCACCGGCGGGGCCGCCTTCGGCGTGGACCTGGCCGGCGGGATCGACATCACCACGCCGGGGCACGCGGAGAAGGCCCTGGCCCAGGCGACGGCCGTACACGGGCAGATCTCCGGCGTCGTGCACGCGGTCGGCATGTCGGGCCGCTCGCTCGGTGACGGCGGCGTGGTCGAGTGCACCGACACGGCGTGGCACGAGGTGCACCGGGTCAACCACGAGTCGGTGTTCCGGCTGCTGCGCGCGGCGATCCCCGCGATGCGGGAGGGCGGGTCGATCGTGGTGATCGGCTCGGCGCTGGGCTCCTCGCTCGACGACGACTTCCGCACCGTGGCCTACGCCTCGGCCAAGGGCGCGCTGATCCCGCTGATCAGGACCGCGGCCCGCGAGGCGGCGCCGCACGGCGTGCGGGTCAACCTGATCTCGGCCGGGCTGGTGGCCACGCCGATGAGCCGCCGCGCCCAGACCTCCGAGGCGATCAAGGCCAAGCTGCCGTCGCTGATGCCGCTCGGCGCCGAGCTGTGCCAGCCGGAGGAGGTCGCCCAGGCCGTGCTGTGGCTGCTGTCGCCGTCGTCCGGACGGACCACGGGCGCGGTCATTCCCGTCGACGGAGGGTGGCACCTGCGATGAACGTCCTGTGGGAAGGCGATGTCGTGGTCGCGGGCGGCGGCAGCGCGGGGTGCGCGGCCGCCGTCGCGGCGGCGCGTGCCGGGGCGTCGTGCCTGCTGGTGGAGTCGGCGGGCTTCCTCGGCGGTACGGGTGCCGCGGTGCTCGACACCTTCTACGGCTTCTACGCCCCCGGCCCCGTCTCGCGGCGGGTCGTCGGCGGCGTCGGCTGGGAGGTGTGCGAGCGGCTCTTCGAGGCCGGGGCCGCCTTCGAGCGGCCCAACACCTATGGCGCGGGCACCGGAGTGACCTACGAGCCCGAGGAACTCAAGCTGGTCTGGGACGAGCTGGTCCCGGACGCGCTCCTGCACGCCAGGGTCTGCGACTTCGTGCCGGGCACCGGCGTCGTCGTGGAGACCGTGGCGGGCCGGTTCCTGGTCAAGGCCCGGGTGGTGATCGACGCCACCGGGGACGCCGAGGTCGCCTGGCGGGCCGGGGCCACCCTCGAACGCCCTGGCATGCGGCTCCAGCCGATGACGGCCACGTTCCGGCTCGGCGGGGTCGATCTGTCCGCCACCAGTACGGCGGAGCTGCACGCGCTGATGGCTGACGCCGACCTGCCGCGGCGCGAGGGGTCCGTGCATCGGACCGTGAACGACGGGATCGTGCACACCAACCTCACGCGGGTGACCGGCCTCGACCCGACCGACCCGGTGGAGCTGGCGGAGGCCGAGCGGGTGGGGCGGCGGCAGGTCCGCGACTATGTCGCCTTCCTGCGGGCGAAGGTCCCGGGGTACGGCTCGGCCGTGCTGCTCAGCACGTCCATACGTATTGGTGTACGGGAGTCACGGCGCCTAGTCGGACGATATGTCCTGACTTCTGATGATGTGTTGGCCGGGAGGGATTTTCCCGACACGATCGCGCGGTGCGGCGCGCCCATCGAGGACCACGACTCGGGGGCCGCCACCCGCTGGGAGTACGTCCACGACTTCGGCACCTACGGCATCCCCTACCGGTGCCTGCTCCCCGTCGAGATCGGCGGGCTGATCGTGGCCGGGCGCTGCCTGTCGGCCACGCACGACGCCCACGCCTCCGCCCGGTCCATGGGGCAGTGCATGGCGATGGGGCAGGCGGCGGGGACGGCCGCGGCGCTGGCCGTACAGGCCGGGGTGGAGCCCGCGGCGGTGGACGTAGAACTGCTGCGCACGCGGCTGCGAGAAGAAGGAGCGCTTCTGTGACCGTCCGTACCGTGCTGGGGGATGTCGAGGAGCTTGGCATCACCTATGCGCACGAGCACCTGTTCATGACCGGTGGCTGGCCGGTACGCAACGAGCCGGACTACCGGCTCGACTCCTTCGACGCGGCCGTGGTGGAGGTGACGGAGGCGCAGCGGCTGGGCCTTTCCGCGGTGGTCGAGATGACGCCGCTCGGGTTCGGCCGCAGTCCGTCCCTGATGAAGGAGCTGGCGGAGCGGACCGGGCTGCACGTGATCGCGGTGACCGGGTTCCACAAGAGCGGTTACTACAGCGACATGCACTGGATGCACCGCTACTCGGTCGACGAGATCACGGAGCTCCTCGTGGCCGAGATCGACCAGGGCATGGACGAGTACGGGCTGGTGGGGCCGCTGGTGCGGCGGTCGTCTGCCCGCGCGGGCGCCATCAAGATCGCCACGTCATATCACTCGTTCGGGCGCGGTGTGGCGCGATTGGTGGGCGCGGTGGCCGCCGCCGCCCGGCGGACGGGGGTGCCGGTCGTCACCCATTGCGACAAGGGCACGATGGGGCACGAGCTGCTCGACGCGCTGGCCTCGGAAGGGGTGGCGGCCGATCGGGTGGTGCTCGGGCACATCGACCACAATCCCGACGCCGGATATCTCGCCTCATTGGCGGAGAGAGGGGCCTATCTGGCCTTTGACCGGCCGGGGCGGGTCAAGTACGGCCCGGACAGCGCGATCGTCACGCTCGTCGCCGAGCTCGCCGAGCGCGGGCTGGGGGATCGGGTGCTGTTCGGGATGGACCTGGCGCGCAGGTCGTACTGGCCGAGCCTGGGCGGCGGGCCCGGCCTGACGTACCTTCTGGAGCGGTTCGTGCCGCGGCTGGAGGCCGCGGGGCTGGGTGAGGTGGCGAAGGCGGCGCTGATCGGCAACCCGCGCGCCGCCTTCGCGCTGCGTCGTTAGGGCAGGTTCTTCTCCACCTGGTTCTGCCAGCCGGCGTTGGTGTTGAGCTCCGGGGTGGTGCCGGCGAAGGCGCCTCTGGCGTAGGTGTCGCCCTGGAGCTGGTACATCAGCCAGGCCGTCACATAACCCAGGAAGCCGCCGCCCGTGCCCTGGATCGTGTTGTGGTCGGCGCCCTTGAGCTGCGCCTTGGCCGCCGCTCCCGGGACCTGGCCGTAGTACGTCTGGAGGGCCGAGTTGGGCGAGATGATGGTGTCGTTGGCGCCGCTTACGAAGAGCACCGGGCAGGCCAACTGGTCGACGTAGAACTTGTCCCCCGAACCCACCCAGATGGGCGCGGGCAGCGCGATGGGGACGACGGTGTCGATCAGGCCGCCGGACTTGGTCGCGGTGTTCACCGAGCCGCCGGCGCCCTGGGAGTGGCCGACCGCGCCGACCTTCGTCACGTCGAGCTTGCCGTAGAAGACGCTGGAGCTGTCGGCGTTCCTGGCGATCAGGTATTGGGCGGCGGCGATCATCTCCGACCCGGTGCCGGTCGTGGTGTCGGTCGAGGCGACCACGGCGAAGCCCCAGGAGGCGAGCTGGTTGAGTAACCCGGAATACTGCGTGGGCACGGCGCCCGTGCCGTTGCCCCAGGTGATGATCGGATGCTTGACACCTCCGGCGCCGAGGTCGGCCGGGTAGTAGAGCTTGTAACCCGGGGCGTCGGCGGTCGTGACCGCCCAGGGGCCCGCGACCTTGTAGTGCGCCTCGATGGTGTCCGCGGCCTGGGCCGGTCTGGCCATGATCCCCAGCAGGACCATGATGACGGCCACGACGAGCTTCATACAGCCTCCACAAAGTTGTACGGATGACCGAAACTGTCGCTTCACAAAGGACCGCTGTCAATGGTTGGATCAGCCCATGGATCACCTGCCTTCCGCCGCCGAGATGCTCGGCTGGATCGAGACCGTCGTGTCCCGGGGCATCCGGCGGCCGGGCTATCCGGCGGACGCGTGGACCGAGCAGTGGCTGGCCGAGCGGCTGACAGAGTTCGGGCTGGAGGTCTCGCTGGAGCCGGTGGAGGTGCCCCGCTGGCAGCCCGGCACCGGGGTGCTGCGGCTCGACGACGGCACGGAGCTGACCGGGTTCCCGCTCCCGCACACCCTGCCGACGGATAGCCTGCGCGCCAGGATCGCGCCGCTCGCCGACGCGCGGCCCGGCGACATCGCGGTGGACGAACTGGCCTTCACCGAGCTGCCGCAGTCGTACGTCAGCACGCTGGCCACGTCGTCCTACGACCCGGAGGGCGTCTTCGACACGCTCGTCCAGACCCTCCCGTTCGGACCGCGGATGATGGAGGTCGTCGAGCCCGCGCTGGAGGCGGGCGCGGCCGGCTTCATCGGGGCGCTGACCGGGCTGCCGTGGGAGACGCGCGACTACTACGTGCCCTATGACGCGATCGAGCGGCCGATTCCCGGTCTGTGGCTGTCGCGGGCCGATGCCCGGCGGCTCCTGGACCGGCTGCCCTGCACGGGTGAGCTGGTCGCCCAGTCGGTCATCGACACGGTGACCACGCACAACGTGGTCGCCACGCTGCCCGGCAATTCGCCGCACACGGTCATCATCGGCTCCCACCACGACGGGCCGTGGGCCTCAGCCGTCGAGGACGCCTCCGGCATCGCGCTCGTCCTGGCCGCCGCGCGTCACTGGGCCGCTGTGCCCGTCTCGGCGCGGCCGCACAACCTGATGTTCCTGCTGACGTCCGGGCACATGGCGCATGCGGCGGGCACTCGGGCGTTCATCGAGCGTCACCGCGCGGCGCTGGCCGATGTGGTGCTTCAGCTGCATCTCGAACACGCGGCGCTGCGCTGCGAGGCCGTGGACGGCGAGCTCGTTCCCACCGCGGACCCCGAGGTCAGGTGGTGGTTCACCAGCCGGATGCCGCGGCTGGAGAAGCTGGTCGCCGAGACGCTGGCGGAGGAGGGCCTGCGGCGGTCCTTCGTGCTGCCGCCCGACGTGTTCTCGCCCATGCCGCCGACCGACGGGGCGTTCTTCCATCCGGAGGGGGTGCCACTCGTGCACTTCCTGTCGGCGCCGATGTACCTGTTCGACTCGGCCGACACGCTCGACAAGATCGACGTGGCGGGGCTGGAGCCGCTGGCCCGCGCGGCCGTGCGCATCGTGGCCGGGACCGCCGGGTGGTCGCCTCAGCTGGGCTGAGTCTCACCCGCACTGAGTCTCAGCCGGGCTGATCCAGGGCGGCCTGGGCTTTGGCGGCGTCCTCCAGGCTGAGCATGGGATGCGAGTAGATGTCGATCAGGGTCTTGGCGAGCAGTTTGTCCCCCTCGGGGCTCAGCACCTCGACGCCCAGGGCCCGGGACATGTGGTGGCGCAGGACGGTCACCGACAGCGCCATCGCGGTGCCCACCGCCGCCCGTGCCTTGCGGGGCACCGGAGAGGGATCGGGCCGGGTCCTGTCGTACTCCTCGATCCACTCCTCGCTCAGCCGTACGAGCTCGTCGAAGACGGCCTCGGCCCGTCCCTCGGCCAGGGCCCGTCCCACATACGGCTGGTGGGGCCCCAGGAGGTTCCGGGCGACGGCCACATAGTTCACGTCACTCGGCATGGTGTCGTTCCGGACCTGGTCGTTGATCCGGCGGATCAACTTGGCCAGATAGTCGTCGCAGGCGTCGCGCAGCGCCTCTTTGGAGCCGAAGTGGTGGCGTACCAGCCCGGAGGACACACCGGCGGTCTCGGCGATGCCCCGGATCGTGGCCCGCTCGAACCCGTGCTCGCCGAAGTGCCGCAGCGCCGCGTCGCGGATCCGGGCGCGGGCGGTGAGGTCTTCGGGGTCGGGTGCGATCGTCACGCTGCCACCTTTTGTATAGCTCGCTGCCTGCACAGAAAGCCTACTATGCGCGCGTATAGCGGTCGTAGGCGTAGGGATGGAAGGCGAGGGTAGCCGCCAGGCCACGACCAGCTGAGGGCGGGAAGATCGTGACGCAGGTAGTCGAAGGGCCGGCGGAGTTGTCCAAGCGCTCCTGGTGGGGAGTGCTCAAGCGGACCGTCAAGGAGTTCAGGGACGACAAGGTCACCGACTGGGCGGCGGCGCTCACCTACTACGCGGTCCTGTCGATCTTCCCGGCGCTGCTCGCGGTCGTCTCGCTGCTCGGCGTGTTCGGCCAGTCGGCCACCCAGCCGCTGGCGGACAACCTGAGCGCGATGGCGCCGGGGCCCGCGCGGCAGATCATCGACACCGCGCTCCAGGCGCTGCAGGAGAGCCCGCGCGCCGCGAGCCTCGCCACCGTCGTCGGCCTGGCCATCGCCCTGTGGTCGGCCTCCGGCTATGTGGGGGCCTTCATGCGGGCTTCGAACGTCATGTACGAGATGCCGGAAGGCCGCCCCGTCTGGAAGACGCTGCCGCTGCGCCTGGCCATCACCGCCGTGCTGGTGGTCCTGATGGCGGCCGGCGCGGTCGCCGTCGTGTTCACCGGCGGGCTCGCCGACCAGGCCGGTCGGCTTCTCGGCATCGGTCAGACCGCCCTGACCGTGTGGGGCATCGCCAAGTGGCCGATCCTGGTCCTCGTCGTGACACTCGTGCTGGCCCTGCTGTACTGGGCGGCGCCCAACGTCGTACAGCCCGGCTTCCGATGGATCACCCCCGGGAGCGTGCTGGCCGTCACGGTGTGGATCGTCGCGTCCGCCGTGTTCGGTTTCTACGTGGCCAACTTCGCCACCTACAGCAAGACCTACGCCGCACTGGCCGGCGTCGTCGTCTTCCTGATCTGGCTGTGGATCACCAACATCGCCGTGCTGCTCGGCGTGGAGTTCGACGCCGAGCTCGCCCGCGAACGCGCCATCGAGGCGGGTCAGTCCCCCGGGCGGGAGCCGTACGTGGAGCCGCGCGACACCACGAAGATCGACGATCCGGACATTGACGGAACCCGTGATCAGGACAACAGCTCCACGTAGCCTTCCCTTTCGGGACGATCAGGACAGCAGCTCCACGTAGCCCTCGCTTCCGTTCACCCGGATGAGCTGCCCGTCCTGGATGCGCTGGGTGGCGCCCTCCACGCCGACGACTGACGGCAGTCCGTACTCCCGCGCGACCACCGCGCCGTGCGTCATCACCCCGCCGACCTCCATGACGACGCCCTTCACCGAGACGAACAGCGCCGACCAGCTCGGGTCGGTGAAGACCGTGACCAGGATGTCGCCCTCCTCCACCTCGGCGTCCTCCATGCTCAGCACGACCCGCGCGCGGCCCTCCACGACGCCGGACGACACCGGGATGCCCGCCAGCGCCCCCTCGGGCCGATCGCCCGCGTCGTACTCGCCGTTGATCACCTCGCCCTCCGAGGTGATCACTCGCGGCGGGGTCAGCTTCTGGTACGTCTCGTGCGCCTCCCGCCGTTCGGTGATCACGGCGTAGTCCAGCCGCCCGCTGTTGACCACCTGCCTGAACTCCTCCAGCGACAGGAAGTAGACGTCCTCCGGCTCCTTGATCACGCCTTGCGCCACCAGCTTCCTGGCCTCGCCCATCAGCGCCTGCTTGTACAGGCCGTAGCGCTGCAGGCACGCGTGCTTGGAGTATTCCCGGTATCCGATGAAGTGGCGCACCAGGCTCATCTGCCGCGCCGCCTTCTTCGCCTTCCGGCCGCCCACCTTGCTTCTCAGCTGGTCCAGGAGGTCGTTCATCGAGCGCTCGGCGTCCGCACGGCCCTGCTCGACGCGGCGCTCGCGCTCGCCGGGCGGGAAGTTCTTGATGTTGCCGAGGATGAGCGGGACGAGCAGCGTCGGGTCCTCGCTCCAGCGCGTCCTGGTGATGTCGATGTCGCCCTGGCAGTGCATGCCGTACTTGTGCAGGTACTCCTCGATGGCCTGGCGCACGACGTCACCGCCGTCGAGGCCGGAGAACCCGGTGAAGAACATGTCGCGCTCGGATCCGCCTTCGCCCGCGCCCCCGCCTTCGTCCGCGCCTCCGCCGAGATAGTCGAGGACGGCCGGGTACTGCCGCACCACGTCGGCGACGTCGAGCAGGTCGAGCCCCATCGCCGCGACGACGTTGTGGTCGGCCGACTGGCCGACGGCGTCGGCGGCGTTCCTCACGCCCAGCCATGCGTTCATGTGCTTGTTGACCCAGTTCACCGACTGGATGCCGAGGAACGCTGACGCCACGCTCCGCGGCTCGAACATGATGTCGGTCAGCTCGCGATGGTCCTCGATGATGAACGCGAACACGTCGTCACCGGACTTGCCGGCGATCGCTTCCCGGAGCCTGGCCACCGACTCCTCGTTCTGCTCGATGAGCTCGGGGACCACACTGGGGTCGTCCTCGCGGGACAGCTTGAGGTATTGGCGGGCCATCGGCAGGGGCCCGCCCTTGCCGAAGTTCATCACCGACGTCTTCCCGTGGGCCAGCGACTTGACGAAGTCCTTCCGGCTGAGCACGGTGCGCAGGGCGTTGGCCATCAGCACGTCGACCTGGCCGAGGCTCTTGATCGTGACCGGCCTGGCCCACGTCGACGAGAGCTCGTTGGACATGTCCTTGTAGAACCGGTTCCCGGCCACTGCCATCTTCGGCCGGCCGAGCCACTCGTCCAGCAGGAGGAAGAACGACAGACCGAGCGGGGTGAACGCGTCGGTCATCATCTGGCGGTGCCCGTAGGAGATGTAGACGTGGTTCTTGCCGTCGTCCGAGGCCGGAACCGGGTACAGCGTGGTGATGGGACGGCTCTGCAGCACGTGGAACACACCGTCAGACAGGCCCCACTCGATGTCCTGCGGCCGGCCGAAGTGGGCCTCGATCCGCCGCCCGAGGGTCTCCAGCTGAAGGATCTGCTCGTCGGCCAGGGTCTGCGCGTTCTGCCGCGCGGCCTCCACCGGCCGCTCCTCCGTGCCACCATCCGCCGAGGCGCGCAACTCCATCGTCTGGACGGAGACGATCTTGTCGATGATCTGCCCCGCCTTGACCCGGTAGGTGTCGGCGTTGACCAGGCCGGAGACCAGCGCCTCGCCCAGGCCGTAGCCCGCGTCGATCGAGACCACCGTCCGGTTGGACGTGACGGGGTCGGCGGTGAACATGATGCCCGCCGCCTCGGGGAAGACCATCCGCTGCACGACCACCGAGACCTGGACCGCACGGTGGTCGAAGCCGCTCTTGATGCGGTACGCCACGGCCCGGTCGGTGAACAGCGAAGCCCAGCACCGCCTGACGTTGTGGACCACCGACTCGGGGCCGCGGACGTTCAGGTAGGTGTCCTGCTGGCCGGCGAAGGAGCTCGACGGCAGGTCCTCGGCGGTGGCACTCGACCGTACGGCACAGGGGACGTCGCCGAGCTCCGCCAGGTGGGTGACGATGTCCCGCTCGATCTCAGCGGGTACGGCCAGCGCCTCGATCGTCGCACGAAGGCGGGCGCAGGCGGCGGCGATAGCCGGGCGGTCGTCGGCCCGCAGACCGGCCAGCCCATCGATCAGCGCGCTGACCGTGGGGTCCTCCTCCACGATCGCCCGATACGCCGCAGTGGTCACGCAGAACCCGTCCGGCACGCGAACGCCGTCAATGCCGGACAGCTCGCCGAGGTTGGCGCCCTTCCCGCCGACCTGGGGGAGCAGGGTCTTGTCGATCTCGTGGAAGCCGAGTACGTAGGCGCTCATCGCTGAATCCCATCTGCCCTCTCGTGTGAAGGGCTTCGAGCCACTACCAATACAGTACAGTACTGTATTGAAATCAAACCGCAGGAGACCCCATGCCCTTCGATCACCCCGGCTCGCCGCTCGGGCCGCTCGGGCCGGTCCGGTGCCGCGCGGCTACAATGCGGTCGTGTCTCGCACCTCCGCCGGCGCCTTCGTCTGCACCATCGCCGGTACGTCCCCTGGCACCTCGCCCGGTCCGTTCGCCGGGCCCTTCGTCGGCTGCTGGCCCGGCATCTTCGCGAGCATCTTCGTCGGCCCGTTCGTCGGCCCGCTCGTCGGCGTGGAGGGGATGAGCGTGGTGGCTCTCCCTGGGCGGTCAACATGAGCGGCACCGCGGCCTCGCAGCGGCCGGCTGGTCGGCCGCGCAGCCAGGAGGTGGACGCGGCCATCCTCGCCGCCGCACTGGACCTGCTGATCGAACGGGGCGCCGTGCTCACCAGCATCGAGCAGGTCGCCCAACGGGCCGGCGTGACCAGGGCCACCGTCTACCGGAGATTCCCCGACAAGACCTCACTGCTGATCCAGGCCATCGAGTCGGTCCACCAGGCGCCCGAGTCGGAGATCCTCGACTGGCCGGACATCGACCGGATGCTGACCGACTGGGCCACCTATCTGAGCATGCCCCGAAACCGCTGCATGCTCCGCCGGCTTTATGGCGCCGTGGACGACTATCCCGAGCTGCTCCAGACGTACCGCAACTCCTATAGCGGCGGCCGCGCCTCGGCCGAGATCACGACACTGAGCCGGGCCCGCGACAACGGCCAGCTACCACCCGACAGGGACCTGAACATCATCCAGCAGCTGCTCACCGGCGCGATACTGCACCACCTCGGCGCGTATCCGGACTCGACGAGCGCGGCCGACGTCAAGTCGTACCTCACGGCCGTACTCCAGCAGATCGGCTACCACCCCTGACAAGCAAGGGCCTCCCTCTTTGGGCGCTTCGCGCTATGGAAGGTCGGGCTGTGTTCAATGGGGGCTGCGCCCCCATGCCCCACAAAAGCATGGTCCTCGCTTCGCTCGGGCGCTCTTATTGGGGGCTTCGCCCCCGGGCGAGGGGCTTGCCAGCCCCTCGCGCTCCCCGGCATTCGGCCGATTCGACCACGTCCAGTACTCCGGCAGTCGAAAGCGAGCAGCGCATTGTCGTCCAGGGGGACGCCGGAGTTGGTCGGTAGCGAAACCCAAGTATTCGAGCCCCTTACGCTTTTCCGCATTAACAGAATCGTTGACCGCCGGTGACCCGCTCTTTCTTCCGCCCTGATGACGGGCCGTGGCCCTTGCGGTGGCCTCCTGAAGCGACACGGCCAGCCGTGAGCGGTCAACCCCAGAGCCAGATCTTCCGCCAGACTTCTTGAACGTCGCGTGGCCGTCCCCGGCTCGACTCCGTGACGACGGTCGGGCCGTTGGTTCGGTCGGTGCGCCGGATGACCCACTGTCCACCTTCGCCGCACAGTTCGTACTCGACTCTGCCCATCGCGACGAACTCCAGCACGCGGGAGCGCTCGACGCGCTCGATGTATGGGGTCCACTCCAGACCGACGTGAACGGCGGTCACTTGGATTCGCCGGTGTCTGGGGTGACTCGCTGGAGAAGCTCGGTCATATTCGTGATCGCTACGAACATGACCGTTTCGCGGGCCCGCCAGATGAGCAGTTCCCAGTGTTCCGCGCTGATCTCCCGGCCGCTGTCCTTGTGCCGACCGCGCCACGTCCCGTCATCCTGGCGCCAGACCTCGAATCCGACCATCGGGGTTGGGGTCTGGTAATCGGGCTGATCCATTGAGCCTCGCCTCGCTCACCTGTCTTGTCCTGGTGCCAAGAGTAGGGCTAGTGCGCTACGTGCGCTAGGTCTACTAGGTGCGCCGCCATCGCCACGTGAGGCAGATGTCCCTAGCGTGATCACGTGGCACAGATCGAGACCGAACAGCCTCGTTGGCGACAGGTGTACGCGGTGATCAGCGGACGGATCCGCTCAGGAGAAATCGAAGTCGGGGAGCGCGTCCCGTCGCTCGTGGACCTGACGGCAGAGTTCGGCATCGCGAACGCCACAGCACAGAAGGTCATCCGGCAGCTTCGCGCGGACGGCTTGATCCGGACAGAGCCGGGCATCGGCTCGAAGGTCGCGGACCGCGAACACTGGGAACCGGAGACCACCTAGCGCGCAGCGACGAGTCGATCGAGGTTCGCTAGGTCGGCCCGGATGAGATTGAGGAACTGCCCATGCACCTGCGCGTGAGCGGAGTGTGCTGAGCGGGTGCAGGAGGCCCGAGTCCTCGGCGCGGCGAACGGCTCATCCCGCCTCGATGAGTTGCTGGTCGAGGCCGTGACCAGCGCCGGGTCGCACATCGGCACCAAGTGCGTCCTGGAGGAGAGCGGCCAGGTCCTCCACATGGCCTCCGAGTTCGGCATGCCCGAGCAGATGGCCAGGGCCTGAGCCAGGGTGACACGCTGATGTTGCGAAGGGCGGCGATGGCCGTGCGCGGGTGGCTGGCTGCGTTGGGGCCGCATGGGCTCCACGGGCGAATGGGTCTCTTGACGCGTTGTCAGGCGGTGGTGAGTTGGTGGATGAGGGGGAGGAGGACATCGTCGACGATGGAGGTGATCGTGTCGTCGGCGGGCAGGTGGCCGTAGACGACCACTTCGTTGCGTACCAGGTCGAAGGGCAGTCGGAGCACTCGCGGCGACAGGTCCACGGCGCGGATCTCGTGCCGGTCCGCTGCCCTGGCGAGTACGGTCGCCGTCGTGTCTTCGCGGGTGGAGCGGGCGAGCCAGGCGTGCAGGGCGGCGGTGGCGTCCGGGTCGCGGGCCGTTTCCGCGGCCAATCCCGCCAGCACCTCGCCGCGTACGGTGCCGAGCCCGTTCACCGCCTGCCGTAGCAGCTCGATCAGGTCCGAACGCAGGCTGCCGGTGTCCGGCGCCTTGATGCTGGGCGGGGCGGCGTGCTCCATGGCGGCGAGCGCGAGTTCGGCCCGGGTGGGCCATCTCCGGCTGAGCACCGGGCGGCTGGTGCCGGCCAGCGCGGCAACCGCTTCGAACGTCAGCCTGGCATAGCCGACTTCGGTCACTATCTGCCAGGTCGCGTCCAGGATGGCGTGCTCCAGCCGTTCTCCCCGTCGCCGCGTGGCCGTCACTTGATCACTCCTTAGGATGCGCTTCGCATCTTACGCGTGTTAGCGTACCGAAACGCAATTAGATGCGCCCAGCATCTTAAGGAGAGTTCATGATCACCACGGACAGCGTTCACACCGAGGGCGCGCAGATCGTCTACGACTACCAGGGCCGCGGCCCGCTGCTGCTGCTGATCTCCGGCGGTGGCGGCGACGCCGCCCGTCACCAGGGCCTGGCCGCCCTGCTCGCCGAGGAGTACACGGTGGTCAGCTATGACCGCCGGTGCAACTCCCGCAGCACCGGCGACACCACCCAGGACATGGACATGGCCCAGCAGGCCCGCGACGCCGTCGCCGTGATCCATGCCCTGGGCCACGAGCGGGCCTACATCTTCGGCAACAGTTGCGGCGCCTCCATCGGCCTCGAACTGGCCGCTCACCACCCGGAAGCGATCACAAAACTGATCGCCCACGAGGCTCCGGTCATGTCGATCCTGCCCGACGGCCGTTTCTGGCAGACGTTCATGGACGGTGCCCACGACACCTTCGTCAAAGAGGGCGAGGTCGCGGCCATGAAGGTGTTCCACTCCTCCTTCGTGGGCTTCCACGAATCCACGGTCGCCCGCATCTCGGCGGAGAACATCACCCCGAACAGCCAGTTCTTTCTGTCGCGAGAGTTCCTGCCGATCACGTACTACACGCCGGACCTCGACCGGATCCGCGTCAACGGGGTGGCGATGGTCAGTGCGGCCGGCAGCGCCAGCACCGGCGCGTTCTATGCCCGTACCGCGCCCATCGTCGCCGAGCGCACCGGCTGCCCGTACGTCGAGTTTCCGGGCAACCACATCGCCTTCATCAACGATCCGGAACCCTTCGCCCAGGCGCTCCGCGACGCCCTGCGCTGACGTCTTTCTCATTCGGATGGAGGCCGACCATGGTTGAAGGTGGTGCCTGGATCCATCGCTCACGGCGGCACGGCAAGATCGCTACAGCACTCACCGTGCAAGCCGCTAGTTCTCGTGCAACCCTAGGTGCATGTTCGGTCACAAGCGCCAGGGCTTCTACTTTCGGCCGAGTCGACGGCGCTGGTTCTGGCACCGGCCCATCCATGCGTTCGCAGATGACCCGCCAGCGGAAGGGGACGAGCAGGTGTGGCGGGTCGCCTGGTGGCACGGCGGCTGGGGCGTCTGGCCGGCCGACGCTGATCCGATGGCAGCCGAGCCCATCTACGCGACAGGGAACATCCCGCAGGCCGACTCGGACGCGGCTTGCTGCTGGGCGGCAGGCGTGGTGCCCGCGCACCCGCGCCTGCACATCTCGTGTTCGCACCGGGGAGATCCAGCAGCGCCGTTCATGTGAGCGGCTCGGAGTTGTCGCAGTCCAAGCTGGTACTGCTGCTCTCGTCGGTGACCTTGTAGGGGCTGCCGTCGATGAACGTGCCGGAGATCGACGCTCGGGCGCGGTACCAGCCATCCCGACACGGCCGCGACAGCAATGGGTACGAGTGAGCGAGTCCGGGCAGTTCGTGGTAATGGTCGTAGTCGACCTCGTACCAGTCGGCGAAACGACCGTCCTTGTGGTCGATGGCGAACCTGGCCATGAAGGTGGTGATGACCTCTTGGTCGCACCTGACGCGGAGGCTCGCTCGGATGCGGGGTTCGGCGGTGCCGACCTGGACGACGGTAAGCGGTCCCCACGAGTTGACGCAGCCGTGGCGGCCTGCGGGATGGGTGGTGCTGCCGCTGCCGCTGCCGCAGTTAGCTGGCGTGGTGGCCAGGGTCAGGGCTGTGGCGATGACGGCGGAGTGTTTGGTCCACACAGCGGGGGGCTCCATGGGTGGCGGGTGGTCCGTCGTCTGAAACGGTAGTCGCGTCAGACACGTTATGTAGGCTATAGATCACTCTTCGCAGTCGTATCCGCGTTCGAATGCAGGCGTTGTGGTGGCTACTCGAGTCGTACTGTCGCCGTAGTTCTCCGTGCGTCATGCGCCGTGCACACCGCGTTATCGAGACGTCCAGGACCTTCCGGCGTTAACGTCAAAACGTCCCCGACGTCCTCAGTCCCCCGAGGTGCACCGTGGCCAACGCTGGTTGCAGGACGAACTCGCCTTCCACGCCCCGACGCCAGTGGTCCGTCGGAGAGGCACTAGGAGCTGAGACATTCCGTGCTATGGCCAGACGCTCTTCGCAACACCCTCAAAACTGGGCCGGATCGCGAAGTCTTGACCGTCTATCCGTATCGTTCCGCGTGTCCGAAATCGAACTGGTGCAATCTGATCAACTCCGCGGACGACGAGATCGTGTTCGCCGACTACACCAACTACTTCTTGTGGCTCGAACACCCCAACCTGGTGACGCTCCTTGAGCGGAAAGCCCAGCAGGGATGCAAGATCTGGTTCGTGGTCGGAGACCCGGAGAGCGACGTGACCCGCCACCGTGAGGAGGTGGAGAACGCTCCGCTGAGCGTCTCGACCCGCATCCGGATCACTCTGTCCGCGATCGAGCGACTGCGGGACGTCGCGGGGGTGGAGGCCCGGTTCGGCGACGAGCACCTCGCCATGAGCGTGTTCCGCTTCGACTCCGAGATGCTCGTCGCCCCGCACCTGGCCAAGCTGGTGGGGCACGACTCACCGCTGCTGCACCTGCGGCGCCATCAGGACGACGGCCTGTTCGACCGGCTCGCGCAGCATGCTTCCGAGCTTTGGCGTAACGGCCGTGACGTGTGGGAGCGGCCTCAGGTGCTGGGTGACGGATCCTCCTGACCGTGTACGGGTTGGAGTCCCCGAGCCCTTTATGCTGCTGGAAATGTACTAGTGCAATATCTGGCAGGACTAGTGCACTTGTTTTTGCTAAATGGCCGGATAAAGCGCACGCGGCTGGCGGCGTCGATACCGTGTGCGCATGGCACTTGATACGGCGTACGCATCCGTGCGGCGGGCGGATGTCGAAGACCATCAGGCGGTGTTGGACGTCCTCGCCGTGGCGTTCATGAACGATCCCGTCGCCTGCTGGGCCTTTCCTGCGGCGGGCGAGAGAGGTCGGCTGCAGCCGCGCTTCTACCGCGCCTTGCTCAGCCATCCCGCCGGGGAGGCATACCTGGTCGGCCGTCGCGAGGGGGCGTCGGTGTGGCTGACGCTGGCCGCGGGTCAAACGCTCTCTGGAGAGCATCCGGTCTATGAGGGGCGTCCGGATGCACCGGAGACGGGCCCGGACGCGGGGTCGGACATGGGCTTCAGTGAGATCGGCGCGCGGGCGCGGGCTCTGGATGAGGCACTGGCTGAGCGGCACCCCGCTCACGAACCGCACCTCTACCTGCCGTGCATAGGGGTGGTCGGCGAGCGGCGGGGCGCCGGGCTGGGCTCGGCGATGCTGCGGCACCGGCTGGCGCGAGCGGACGCCGACGGGCTCGGCACTTATCTGGAGGCGAGTTCGCCCCGGAGCCGGGCCCTCTACCTGCGGTACGGATTCGAGAATCTCGGCGAACCGCTTCGCGTGGCCGACAGCCCGCTCCTATGGCCGATGTGGCGGCCCCCGAGTCGTTGACGGCCGATGTACGACAACGCCGCCGACTCGCGGCACCCAACAAACACAGCCGCCGACTCGCGGCACCCGACAAACACCGCTGCCAATTCGCGGCACCCGACAAACACAGCGGTATCCACCAACAAACACAAGGGAAGAACAGATGACCCACGAAGCAGCGGCCAACGTTGATCGGCGCCCGCCGACCCTGGTGTTCGTCCACGGCACCAACTCCTCGTCCGCTCTGGCGTCGGGGCTGATCACCGAACTCAACCTGCGCGGGCACCGGAGCGTGGCCGTCGACCTTCCTGGACACGGCAGCGAGGCGTACTTCCCTCGTGGGTACCAGGCCCCGCAGGATCTTGAGGCGCTGGCGACCGAGCCGTCGCCGCTCGCCAAGATCACCATCGACGACTATGTCGAGCGAGTTGAGGATGTGGTGCGTCGCGCCCGCCGCCACGGGCCGGTGATCCTCGCCGGCGTCGACCAGGGCGGGGTCACCGTGAGCAGGGTCGGCAACGCCATCCCCGACCTGCTCGACCGGGTGGTCTATGTCGCGGCGTACTGCTGCGTCGACCTGCCGAACATGGCCGCCTACCTCGAAACGCCGGAGAACAGCGAGAGCCTGTTCCCCCAATTGACCGCGGCGATGGTCGCCGACCCGGCGGTCCTGGGGGTGAGCCGGCTCAACTGGCGCTCGGCCGACCCGGTGGTGTTCCAAGGCGTCAAAGCGGCCCTTGCCGGCGACTTCACCGACGAAGGTGTGAGCCGGCTACTCAACCTGCTCGAACCAGACGAGACCGCCGGCATCCCCATGGCCGAAGCCCGGGGCCAGGCGGAGACCTGGGGCCGGATTCCCCGTACCTATGTGCGCTTCACCCTCGACCGGCTGGTTCCGCCGGCGCTGCAGGACCGGTTCATCAACGAGGCCGACCGCCTCACTCCGGACAACCTGACTGACGTGCGAAGCATCGCGGCGCCCCATTTCGGGCCGTTCGACCGGCCTGAATTGGTGGACATCTTCGCTGAGCTCGCCAGCCGCTGACCTCACCCCGGGTTCCCGGCCATGCGGCATGGAACGGGTTGGAACGTGGTGGAACGCCATATCTCCAGGGGGCCGCCTCACAAACGGATGCGACGACATCATTCGCCGCACACCCATGGGGAGAAAAGCAATGAGCATTCAGTACGGCGTCACCGCGCAAGCGTCCTTTCTCCAGGGCGGTATCGCGGCCCGGTACCTGCCTTCGGCCGACGTCACTCCGTTCGCGGTGCGCCGGGACCCCTACGTCCGCGCCTCGGGGACACAGGGCATCGACTGTTCGATCAACCAGCACATCCCGACCTGCCGATTCCCGACGACCGACTGCACCAACAGCTGCCCCGACACGCCGACCGGTTCCTTCTGCCCGACCCGCGAGTTCGTGTGCTGACCGATGGTTCTCGCTCTGCCGGAACTCACCACCTACCTGCTGGATCGGCAGTACGTTCACCCGGAGGCGGTGGTCGACGGTGGTCTCATCGTCGTCGACGCGTCCCGCCGCAATCACAACGTCCTGGTGAGTGCTGAGCCGGCGGTCGGGCTGTTCGTCAAACAGGGTCGTTCCGATCCGGTCCAGTCGGCTACCGGCTGGACCGGGAGCGGGTCGCTGGCGCACGAGGCGGCGGTCTACTCTCTGCTCGACCTGCTCGACTCACTACCGCGCCCTTCCAGCGGCGGGGGGATAACGGGAGCACTGCCGCGCTGCCGTGGATTCGACGCCGAGCGCGATCTGCTCATCCTGGAAGCGCTACCGGACGCGTGGGATCTCACCTCGTACCACTCTCGTACGCGCCGGTTTCCGGCCACCGTCGGAACCCGGCTCGGGACCGCGCTCGCCGACCTGCACGAGCGCGCCTTTGCCGCGGCGCGGCGAAATCCGGCGGACTTTCCCGGGCGGCTGCCCTGGGTGCTCGGGATCGACCGTCCGGGAACGGCGTTCTATCGCGAGATGAGCAACGCGGGCCTCGAACTCGTCCGCATCCTGCAGTCGTCCCCGGAGCTCCGGGCGGCGCTCGCGGCGCTGCGTACCGGCTGGCGTCAGGATGCCTTCGTCCACCACGACGTCAAATGGGACAACTGCCTGGTACTCGCGAGCGGGGCGTCGGGGCGGCGTACCCGGGTGGCGCTCGTCGACTGGGAGTTCGCCGACCTGGGAGACGCGTGCTGGGACACCGGTTCGGTGTTCGGCGCCTACCTCGGCTGCTGGCTGGCCTCGATCCCGGTGACCGGCAGCGAGCTGCCCGACCGCTACCTGGAGCTGGCCGAGTACCCGCTGACGCGCATGCGACCGGCGATGCGCGCGTTCTGGGCGGCGTACGCCGGCACGCGTGAGTGGGACGCCGCGACGGCGGACGCGGCGCTGATCCGCAGCGCCCGCTACGCCGGGGCGCGCCTGCTGCAGTCGGCGTACGAACGGGCTCAGGGTGCCGCCCGCGTCTCCACGACCGTGGTGTGCCTGGCGCAATTGGCGGAGAACGTGCTGGTACGGCCGGAAGAAGCGGTCGAGCACCTGCTCGGTGTGCCTTGGCGAGGCCAGGCCGACCGGCCGGGTGTACGCCCGCGAAGAGGAGCCGACCCGGTTGGTGCGCCGCCCTTGCGAGGAGGAGCAGGCGCACCACTGCGAGGCGAAGCTGATCTGGTTGGCGTGACCCTGCGAGGAGGGGCTGATGAGTGACAGCCGCGCGTTGGTGGCCGAGGCCGTCGCCGCGACGCGTATTCACCCGCCGACGCGCTACACCTGGTTCGGGCGGATGTCGCCCCGGCTGACCGTACGCGCCGCCCAGGTGCTCAGTCCGCGTGCCAGCCGGGACTACCTCGTGCACCGGCTGGCCGGTCAGTTGTACGGCGACTTCTACTGGCGCGGCCGGGCCGAGCCGCCGCGCTGGAGTGTCCAGGGGTCGTCCGCGAGCCGTAGCGGCTTCGCGGCCGCGCTGTCGGCGGCGAACTGCGGGCAGGGATATCTGGACGACGGCTGGCACGTGCGCGGAATCGACGAGCGCGGGGTGATGGTCGCCAAGAACGGGCTGGAGCTGACCGTCCACGCCACCGAGTTGGCGGGTGTACCGGTCGTCGGTGAACGGGCCGCGATGCGGCTGCCCAAGGAGCTCTTCGAGATCTCCCCGGGCTTCTACCTGGCCCGCGCCGACCGCCCGATGGACACCGGGCCGAGCGGCCGGGTGGTGCGGTTGTACTGGAACCTCCGCGCGGACGGGGCCGTCCCGTTCGTCGGGGCCGCGACGCGGCTGCTCAACTCGGCGGGCGCGGCCTTCCAGCTCAAGGTACTGAACGATCCCGGCGCCTTCAGCCGGTGCGACGCGGGTGTGGTCTACCTGGCCCGTGACGACCATCCGGAGCTGGCCGACCTGATGCTGGCGCTGCATGCCGAGATCGGTGGGTTCCTGGCGCCTCGGACACCGGTGTTCACCGCTGAGCTGGCGCCCGGCTTGGGGTTCGCTGAGGATCCCGGAACGGGGGAGAGCTTCGGGGAGCACCGCTGCCGACTGCTCGCGGAGGCGCTGGTACGGTCGCACGAATCGGGATGGACGGACGACGCGGCCAGACTGGCGGCCGTCGAAGAACGCTTCGCCCGCGCCGGGATCGACCTGGACGCCCCGCACCTGAGCCCCGATCCGCCCGCCGACCTGGCTCCCGCGCCATGACCCCCCAAGACCGCGCCATGACCGCGCCGTTTGGCGGGCCCGCTGCCGAGCAGTTGGCGGTCGCGGTGGCGATCGGCGAGCGGCTGGTGAAGGAGGCCGTCTGGTCGGGGGACCGCTGCAACTGGGTCGGGGCCGAGCCGGTGGACCTGCGGGACCGAGTCGGTGCGGTGACGTATCGGGCGCTGGGCCCCAATCTGTACGTGGGCAGCAGCGGCGTCGCGTTGTTCCTCGCCCAGCTGGCCACGACCACCGGCCAGGACGAGTTCCGCCGGACGGCGCTGGCGGCGATGCGGCACGCGATCTCCCGGCGCGAGGACGTCAGCCCTGCCGCCCGTCTGGGCTTCTACAGCGGCTGGGCCGGAATGGCGGCGACCGCGCTCCGCACCGGCCGGCTGCTCGACTCCGCGGAGCTCGTCGACGCTGGAAGCGACCTGCTCCACGACCTCGCCCAGCAGCTCAGTGAGGTGGCGGAGGGCGAAGGACAGGAGCGCGACCTCATGTCCGACGCGGCAGAGGGCGGGGGACAGGAGCGCGACCTCATGTCCGGGGTGGCGGACGGCGGGGACCAGGAGTACGACCTCATGTCCGGGGTGGCCGGGGCCGTTCCGGCATTCGCCCTGGGATACCGGTACACCGGCGACGAGCGGATGGCCGAGGCGGCGGTCACGGCGGCCCTATGGCTGGGGAGATCCGCCAGGAAGTCCCGTACCGGCTGGTCCTGGCGCTCGCCCGGCCTGCGTAACCAGCACGATCTCACCGGCCTCTCGCACGGGGCGGCGGGTGTCGCCGTGGCCTTCCTGGAGGTGTTCCGGCTGACCGGCGAGGAGATGTTCGCGACGGGCGCCCGCAACGCGATGCGGTACGAGGACCGCTGGCTGGACGTCGGGGAGGGCAACTGGCCGGACTTCCGGGAGAATACGGCCGACCGCCGCGCCCGCACCTTCGTGACGCTGTGGTGCCATGGCGCGCCGGGCATCGCGCTGTCCCGGCTGTACGCGTACGAGGTGCTCGGCGAGGCGCGGTGGCGGCATGACGCGATGACGGCGCTCGCCACCACGGAGCGGGTGACACGCCCGCTGGCGAACGGCGGCGGGGCCGACTTCTCGCTCTGCCACGGGCTCGCCGGCAACGCGGAGCCCTTCGAGGAGGCCCGCGAGGTCCTCGGCGCCGCCGGCACGGTCATTCCACGGCTCGGCGTCGGCGCCGTCGGCACGGTCATTCCACGGCTCGGCGCCGGCGCCGTCGGCATGGACATCCCGCGGCTCGTCGCCGATCACGGTCTGGAGCGGTACGCGCGCGCCGGCGTGAGCTGGCCGTGCGGGACTCATACCGCGGAGACCCCGAACCTGATGCTCGGTCTTGCCGGGATCGGCTACTTCTACCTGCGGCTGGCCGTGCCGCAGGTCCCGTCCGCGCTGTTGCCGGTTCGGTGGGACCGGTGACCGATCACGGCCACAGCAGCAGGCGGGCGATGGTGACGGTACCGATCGCCACGATCAGGGTCCGTAGCACCGCGGGGCTGAAGCGGCGGCCCATGTGGGCGCCGATCTGGCCGCCGAGAGCGGACCCGAGCGCGATGAGTACGACGGCCGTCCAGTCGAAGTCCGCGACGAAGAGGAAGAAGAGCACGGCGACGGCATTCACGACGGCGACCAGAACGGTCTTGATGGCATTGAGGCGCTGCAGGGTCTCGTCCAGGAGCATGCCCATCAGGGACACGTAGATGATGCCCTGGGCGGCGGCGAAGTAGCCGCCGTAGACGCTGGCCAGTGTGAGGCCGATGTACAGCAGCGGGCCGCCGTCCCGGATGCCGGGGTTACCGTTCTGTTCGCGGCGGTTTCGTACGTACCTGCTGATCAAGGGCTGGAACGCTACCAGGACGAGGGCGAGGCCGACCAGAGCCGGCACGATCGTCTCGAACGCCGTGGCGGGCAGCGTCAGCAGGAGCGTGGCGCCCGCGAGCCCGCCCAGCATGGCACCCACACTGAGTTTCAGGATGCGACGGCCCTGACCGGTGAGTTCGGCCCGGTAGCCGATGGCTCCGCTGATGGAGCCGGCGATCATGCCGAGCGCGTTGGAGACCGTGGCGGTGACCGGCGGCAGGCCCGTGGCCAGCAGAACGGGAAAGGTGATCAGTGTCCCGGAGCCGACCACGGTGTTGATGGTGCCGGCGCAGACCCCGGCCACGAACACCGCGAGCATCTCTCCCGGCGTCACGCTGTGCGACCTAGCGTCGCATCGCCGCCAGAGTCAGAGCCAGAGCCAGAGCCAGAGCCGGACAAGATTGCCATGCTGGCGACCTTATGCGGCGAATGCTTCGCCACTCACCGAAGGGTGCAGGCGTCACTTCCTCTCCATGCTCAGGCGCCTACTTCCCAGGGCAGAAGACCGCCTTGGCCACCTGGTCGATGGCGGCTGGGGAGAAGTCCCTGTTGCTCACGCTCAACGTGGCGGACACGGCGAGCTGCAGGCGGCCATCAGGTGAGGTGAAGGTCATGGCCACGAAGCCGGACCCGCTGCCCCCGATCGCCTGCAGCGCGGGCTCGCCCCCGCACAGGCGGGCACCGGGGGAAGGCTGGGGAGGCGCGCCCTCCGGCGGGTCGGTGATCACCTTCTGCAACGACGCCGGCAGCAGCTTGCCCTGGACGAACGCGCGCTGGAAGGCGCTGACGTCACGTGCGGTAGAGATCACTCCGCCGGCCGCGTACCCGTAACTCGCGTTGAGCCGGTCCACGTCGCGCAGCTTGCCTTCGGGGTCGGGGTAGTAGCCATGCCCGTGCGGGCCCTTGATAGCGGCGGGCGGCTTGGTGGGCAGGTAGGTGTGGTTCATCTCGACAGGGGCGAAGACGCGCCGGGTGAGTTCGGCGGACAGGGGGTGGCCGGTCACCTTCTCGATGATCATGCCGAGGAGCATGTAGTTAGTGTTGGAGTAGGAGAACTTCTCCCCCGGCGCCCCCGTCCGGGGCAGGCCGCGGGTGGCCTTCACCAGCTCGACCGGAGGGTGGTAGGTCGTGAAGTCGAAGTCGTCGAACAGCTCGGATGCGAAGAAGTCGGGGATGCCGGAGGTGTGCCGGATCAGCTGTCGTACGGTGATCTCATCGGCCCGCTCAACCAGGTCCTGCTGAGCCACTTGCGGCAGGACATCGCTGAGTTTGTCATCCAGGCCGAGCTTGCCCTCCTTGACCAGTTGCAGCAGCACGGTGGCCGTCATCTGCTTGGTCTGGGAACCGACGCGGTAGCGGGCACCGGCGGGGATCTTGCCGCCCTTGCCGTCGAGGAGGCGGGAGCCGGCCGAGCCCTGGCCGACGCGCTTGCCGTCGACGTACACCTCGCCGATGGCACCGACCACTCCGGTGGTCTTCGCGAGGGCGTTCAACGCCTCCTGTACATACCCGGTCCGCGGTCGGTCGGCGGCCGTGGCGGGCGTGGCGATGCTCAGGGTCAACATCACGCAGGTCAGACCGGCAGTACGAGCTGCGGTCGCACGATTCACAACAATGGTCCTCTCCTCGCGGGAGCGCGCGGGGAGCATCCGGCAAGGCCAAGACGCTCCCAGCGTGCCGACGTTCGAGGACTTTCTAGGCCAGCGGCTGTTTCCTCACCGTTTCCGCAGACAGTGTGGTGGCGGGCCAGTCCACGAGCAGCCGTTCGGCCTCCTGCGCGGCCTGCGCGACCCCGGCGTGGAAGGCCGGTTGCCAGGATGCCATGTCTGACATGTCGGAGCCGAACGCCTTCAGAGAGGGGGCATCGGGGCTGACCGCCACGGTCGTGTCCGCACCGAGCCCGTCGAGCGGCTCGCGGGGGAACAGGTGCGCCAGCGGCTCGACGAGCAGCACCACGCGGGCGCCGGTGGCCAGGGCGGCGTTCGTGCCGCCGGCCAGGGCGCCGTCGATGTACCGGTGGCCGTTGATCGTGATGGGCGGGTAGGCGCCCGGCATGGCGGAGCTGGCCGCCACCGCGGCTACCAGCGGCGCGCCGCTGTCGCGGTCCCAGACTTCCGGCTCGCCGGTTTCCGCGTTGACCGCGGTGATGAGCAGTCGCCGGTCGGGCCATTGGCGCGCGGTGATCAGGGACTCCATCAGGGCGATGCGTTCCGCCTCAAGCATGGTGGGAGCTTCGAGAGCGATGCGGCCGACCCGGCGCAGGGCCTCCTGGGGTTCCAGGGTGGGGTCGCCGAGCACAGTGAAGACCTCGGCCATCCGCGCCGGGTCCGTTCGCGGGTGCGTCTGCGAGTCTGCCCGCGCGTCCGTCTGCGGGCCTGTCTGCGAGGCGGTCGAGCGCCCGTCCCGCTCCTGTCGGAGGTCGGGGTCGGGACCAGTACGTGTGGCGAGCCGGTCGAGGTCCTGACCGGTCGCCAGCATGGCGCCGACGATCGCCCCGGCTGAGGTGCCGACGATCAGGTCGGCGTCCGCGAGGTCCACTCCGCGGTGCCGTAGCCCGGCGGCCAGGCCGGCCATCCAGGCCGTGCCGGGGACGCCTCCGGGCCCGAGGACCAGTGCCCGCGAAGTTCTGTTCATGATTTCCCCCTGTGGATTGGTATGGGACCAGCTTCGGACCTCAACCAAGGTTTATGTCAAGTCGGCTCGTCGCTCCTCGCGGTGCCGGTGGTGTGAGAGATTAGAAGGATTCGTGGAGGTCTCACCGATGCATGGGGAGTGCCGTAGGTGAAGTCACGCGCGGCCAGTGGGGCCACCAGGCGCCAGGCCATGGCGGAGCATGTCCTGCGGCATGGCTCGGCTTCGATGACGGAGCTCGCCGAGACGTTCGGCGTGAGCGTGATGACCGTCCACCGTGACCTGGATCAGCTGGAGAGCCAGGGCATGGTGCGCAAGTATCGCGGTGGCGCGAGTGCCCAGGCCTCCAGCATCTTCGAAAGCAACATCGCCTACCGCAAGACCGCCCAGACGGCGGAGAAGGAGGCGATCGCCCGGCATGTGGTGGGGCTGATCGAGCCGGGGAGCTCGGTCATCATCGACGACTCCACGACCGCGCTGGCCGTCGCGCGCCATCTCGACGAGGTGGCTCCCCTGACCGTGGTGACCAATTTCCTGGAGGCGATCAGGCTCCTCGCCCCCATGCCGGGCATCCGGCTCATGGCGCTCGGCGGCGAGTACTACCCGACGCACGACTCCTTCCTGGGCGTGGCCTGCGTCGACGCGGTCGAGGCGATGAACACCGACACGGTGGTCGTCTCCACCTCCGCCATCTCCGACCGGCACGCCTTCCACCAGGAGCAGGAGATCGTGCTGGTGAAGCGGGCCATGCTGGCCGCGGGCACGCGGTGCGTCCTGGCGGTCGACCACACGAAGCTCGACCGCGTGGCCTTGCACCGGGTCGCTCCTCTCGACGCCTTCGACGTCATCGTGGTCGATTCGCACGCGCCGCCCGAGGCCGTGCAACGGCTCCGCGACCGCCACCACCGCGTCGACGTCGCCCAGGTCGAGTAACCAGGTCGAGTAATCAGGGGAGGGCGGCGAGGGGTAGCGGCTACGGAAGCGCGGTGCGGGGGACGGCGAAGATGGCTCGGCCGCAGCTCAGTGGGGTGGCTGTCTCAGTGGCGCACTGGTTCTTCGTCCATTCGGTCAGCGACCAGACCAGGCCGGTGGCGTAGTCGTAGGTGAGGGACTCCGGATGCATCCCCCAGCACTCGTAAGCCGAGCTGTAGGGGTTGGCGCAGGTGTGGGATCTGCCGGTGGAGGTGTTCAGTGCCCATAGCTCGCCTGCCTCGTCCTGCCAGCTGTGCGCCACATACCAGGTGCCGTTCCAGGACAGCACCCCCTGCATGTTGCCGACCTGGGTGCGGTACGCCTGGGCCGCCGGGGTGTAGCCGCTGGCGTTGGCGCTGAGCAGGAAGTTCGCGCCGCCGAGGTTGTACCGGTAGACCCTGCCGTGCAGGGCGGGATTGCTGAAGTACTCCACGGCGGTCAGGGAGTCGGGGCTGGTGCTGCGGTCCAGGGAGATGGAGGCGAAGCACGGTACGCCCGTGTCGCTGCTCATGGTGCAGGTGCCGCTGGCGTAGCTGTAGAAGCCGACCTCCGGCATGACGTACTGGTAGCCGTACGCGGCGTACCCGCTGCTCGTCTTGCCGATCGCCGAGCTCGCGTCGTTCACCTGCAGGATCTCCGACATGCTGAACACCCTGATACCGGTGGAGTTGGCGCCCGTCGCGCTGACGTACAGCTTGTCGCCGTACCAGACCATGCCGCCCATGTGCGCCTTGGCGGGGCCGAAGTCGTTGTTGGCGTAGCTGGTGGCGTTCGCGTTGGTGGTGCCGTCCGTCGGCGCGACCAGGTAGACCCAGCGGTACTCCGGCGCCGACGGGTTGGTGTAGTCGATGAAGGCGACCCTGGCGTCGTTGTTGCGGGGGTTCACGCCGCATTCGCCGGAGTTGCAGTAGTTCCAGCCGCCGAGGATGGCCTTGTACGCGCCCCAGGTGCCGTCGTCGTCGGCGTCGCCGGAGGTGGTGAGGCTCTGTGGGATCCACGTCTCGGTGCTCGCGTCACTGCTGTCCCAGCACCAGCTGACCGTGGCGGCCGGCTTGATCGGTAGTCCCGCGGCCTCGGTGCTGTCGCAGGTACGCATGGGGTGGTTGGCGCTGGTCATGACGTCGGCGAACTCGACCTCGGTGAGGCCCGGCTGCGCCTTGAGCGTGCTCAGGCCGGTCGTCGGGTGCCAGATGACACCGGCTCCGGAGACGGCGACGAGCGGGGTTCCGTAGGCGGAGTCGTCGACGGGGTCGGCGTGCGCCGGAGTGGCGACGGCGAGGGGGACGATGAGTAGCAGAAGGATGGCCACGAGTCTGGACAAGGGGGTGTCCTCTCTTACCGGCACATGTCCCCATATTTCGAGAAGGGGACAGCAGAAATCATGGAATCCGGAGCAGGCCCTCAGATAGCACTAAACACGTCTTAGTCGGATGAAATTGACATCAATGCGACGGCTAGGGTGGCGGCTGTGACGGCCACCCCCCTGAAGTTGTCCCGAGGTCTGCTCTTCATCGCCGACGGCTCTCCCGCCTACGCGCGGCGCTACACGCACGACGGCGAGGAGCCCGTGCACGCGCACAGCTTCGTGGAGATCGCCGTCGTGGTCGCCGGCACGGCCGTACACCTTTCCTCCGCGGGACGCCAGGAACTGCAGGCCGGGGATGTCGTCCTGCTGCGTCCAGGCGTCTGGCACGGGTACGAGGACTGCGCGCGGCTCGTCCTGTACAACTGCTGCATCGGCACCGACCTGCTCCGCAACGAGCTGTCGTGGACGCGCGAGGACCCCCGGCTGGGCTACCTGCTCTGGACCGGTCCGCACTCGTTACAGCGGCGCGGCCTGCTGACCACCCATTTGGCGGATCTTGATCTGCGTAGGTGCCTCGGCTACCTGGAGGCGCTCGACGGGCTGCGCGACCGCAGCATCCAGCGGCACCGGGCCGACGTCATCGGCTGGCTCTCGCTGTTCCTCGGACACCTCTCCCGCACCGTCGACACCGGCCAAGACGAGGCGGCGGCCGTCGGCGCGGCGACGCATCCGACGGTCATGCGCGTGGTGGGCATGGTGGAGGGGGACCTCGCCCACGACTGGACGCTGAACGAGCTGGCCGGGGCCGTCGCGCTCAGCCCCGCCTACCTGGTGCGGCTGTTCAAGTCGGCCACCGGACTGCCGCCGATGGCCTACCTGGGCCGGCTGCGCGTCGAGACCGCGGCCGACATGCTGCTGCGTACCGAGGAGCCGGTGACGTCGATCGCCCGGGCGGTGGGCTGGCCGGACCAGAGCCACTTCGCGCGCCGCTTCAAGGCGTACTTCGGACTCAGCGCGACCACCTACCGCAACCGATTCCGCACCTAGACCCGTCTTAGCCGAGCAGCAGCCGGGCCGGGCCGTGCAGGCCGCTCACCCGCTGCCCGGGGAAGATGAAATGCGTGGGACTGACCGCGTCCAGGTGCGGCGCGAGCGTGCCGTACACCTCGACCTCGACCGTGTTCTCACCCTCCCGTAGCGCCGGGCCGACGTCGAACCGGTACGGCGAGCACACCCTGACCCCACACGACCCGCCGTTGACCCGCACCTCCGCGGTGCCGCGCACCCGGCCGAGGTCCAGGAGAGCGGTGTCCGGGCGCTCGTCGAGATGGACGGTGCGGCGGTAGCGGACGCCGCCGCTGTACTCCGGCAGGCCCGAACGCTCCCAGTTGCCCAGCTCGATCGGGCCAGGCCCGGTCTCGATCTCGATCGGGCCGGTGAGGATGGCGCCGCCGGTGTGCCCGGCCTCGGTCACGACGCGCAGCAGGGCCTCGCGCGGTCCGGCCTGGCCGTTGAGGGACACCGCCAGGGGGCCGGTGCCCTCCGCCGCCGGCTGACCGTCGATCAGCAGCTCGGCCGCGCCGCGCAAGGGCACCCGGAGGGCGGTGGCGCCCGGCGGGACCTGGAAGCGCAGCCATTCGACCCGCCCCGCCGTGCCCGGCTCGGCCAGAACGGTCGGCAGCACGACCGGCAGCACGACTGAGGACACGGCCGGTAGCCCGGCCGAGGACGCGGCAGGGCTACCGGTCGAGGCCGTGGCTGGCGGCACGGTCGAGGACGTGGTCGGTGACGTGGGGTCGCCCGGTTCGTTTCGGTCGCCTGACAGCCAGGAGGTGTCGGGGAGGGGGTGCGGGCGGCGCGGCAGGTGCAGGGCGGCGGGGTCGCGGTACTGCGTCCGGTGGATCTCGGCCGCGACCCGTTCGCCGTCGTGCACCGCCCACCAGCCGGGCCCGGAGGTGACGCAGCCGTCGACCAGGACCGGCTCGGCGCCGTCACCGACCCGGACGGTCACCTCGTTCGCGCCGGGCCGCAGCACCCCGGCCAGGTCGTAGCGGCGGACCCGGGGCTTGCGGTGGTCGGCGTACGGGTCGAAGCCGCCCTGCCGGCCCATCTCCACCCCGTTGACCAGCACCTGGCAGGCCGTCATCGAGGCCACCTGGAGGACCGTACCCTTCGGCGTGAACGCGGCGGTCAGCTCGGTCGGGCCCGTCGGACCGGTGATCCATTCCGGGCGTACGTAGTGCTCGGGGTCGGTCACGACGGCGACGTGCGCGCGCAGCCACCCGTCGTCCTCGGGCACCAGCCGGACCTCCAGCAGATGGTTGCCGGGCGAGAGAGGCCGGCGGGCCAACGCCAGGTAGCCCCTGTCGTCCAGGTCGATGTCATGGCCGTCGATCCGCACCGCCTTGGCGGCGGCGGCGCCGACGGCGAGGAACCCGTGCTCCGGCACGGTCAGCTCGGCCCTGAACCGGGCACTCCGCCCCATGGCCACCTGCCCGAAGTCCAGGAATTCCTCCGGCACGTGCCCCTTGGGCCCGAGGTCGAGGCGGTGGATGGGGTCCTTCCTGATGCCGCGCGAGGTCGAGTACACCGCGGGCCGCCACTCCTCGCCGTCCGTCCGCAGACTGCCGTGCGAGCCGAACGTCGCGTACGCGGGCCGCCATTTCAGGCCGTCCACGCGGTGCTCGACCTCCCAGCGGTGCAGGACCGGCCCGGAGTGGCCGAGGTCGCCCCAGGCGTCGTCCAGGGTGGGTACGAGCTCCATCTCCCAGCCGGTGCCGAGATCGAGCTCCCCCGTGGGGGAGGCGGGTTCGATTCCCGCCACCTGCACGCCCCGCTTGCGCTGCTGGCCCGGCTCGTCCTGCTGGCCCTGCTCATTCTGCTGGTCCCGCTCGCCCGTGAAGACGAGCAGTGCGGCGGGCCCGGCGTCGAACGGCACGACGACCTCGGTGTGCTCGCCCTCCACTGTGTACGGCAGCGCGCGCACCCCGCCGCCGAACGGGTCCACCAGCAGCGGCGTCCCGGAGACGCCACGCACTCTCACCGGCATCTCGGCGGCGTATCGGCCGGGGTCGAAGTCGATGGTGGCCGAGTCCCAGCCCTGGTCGATGCCGCGGTCGCCCGGCCGTTCGACCGACACGTGGCTCGCCATGGGGAAGGTGGCCTGGAGGTAGACGATGGTGGCGCCGTCGAACTCCCGTACCAGCGGGGGAACCGGCGCCTCGACCCGGCGCAGCGGCGACAGCAGGGGACCGAGCTCGGCCGTCGTCGCGGCGAAGCGGACCCGCGAGCGCAGCGGCCCCTCCGGGCGCACACCCACGGCGACGACCAGCCCACCCCGATCGGCGAACGCCACGAGCGCCTCTTCCGTGGCAGGGTCGAGCGTCGTGCAGGCGGGCAGCACGATCCCGGCATAGGACTCGCCCGCGACCTCCAGCCGCGTCCGGGCCGCACTGTCCCCAACGGCGCCGCCCCCACTCGCGGCGCTCGCCCCCGCACCGTCCCCGGCCGCGCCGGTCCGGCCGGGCCGGATGGTGGCCCGCTGGACCGAGTCGTCGTCGATCACATCGGCGTCCAGCCCAAGCCGGTCCAGAACGCCAGGAAGCATCCGGAACCAGGCCATCTCCCCAACGATCTCGCGGTACACCTCCTGCGCCCGCGCGGCTTCCGCCCCCACCCCGTCGAGCCGCGTGTCCGCCTGCACTGTCGCAGTAGGCATGAGGACCGCCAGGTCACAGGCGTGCCGGCCCAGCGAGAGCGCCGCGCACAACCGCGTGACGGCGTCGGCGAAGACGTGGTGGTGCCGCCAGTACGGCTGCCGCCAGTCCGTGGCGGGCGGCGCCCACTCCCACCATCCCGCCTTGGTCGTGTAGTAGACGGCGTGCGGGTTGTACAGGGTGGCTCCGGCCCGCAGCCAGGGCAGCAGCCAGTCGAAGGTCTCCTCCAGCGTGCCGCCCCACCCGCTGGAGTGGAACGCCTCGATCCAGGTGCGCGGCCGGTCGTACAGGTGGGCCAGCGAGGAGTGCACTCGCGCGTCACCATGATGGTCCGAGCCCGGCGCGCTGAACCAGCGGTGCGTGCGCGCGTAGTCGGCGTACAGCTGCACGCCCTCCACCGGATGACCGGCACGGGCGGGATCCTGCTGGTCACAGCCGCTCAGCAGGCCGTGGCGGGCGTGCCACTCGGCGAGCGGCCGGAAGAACGCCTCCTCCGCCAGCTCGGCGCGGGTGCGCTGGTAGTCGCGGCGGATCTCGCCCGCCCCCGTGCCGTCCGCCCACAGCAGCGGCAGGTGCGGGGTGAGGTCGTAGCCCCGGCGCTTCTCGAACTCCACGGCGAAGGTGCCCGACCAGGTCGGGACCGCGGGCAGCTCGTCCTGGAAGGAGCCGGCGATGACCCCGCCCAGCCGGTGCCCCAGCCGGCGCTCGAACTCGCCGTGCACCCGGTCGATCAGCGCCGCGCACGCGTCCGCGGACAGGTAGTCGAAGCCGCGGGTGGTCACCGAGCCGTCGGGGGCCAGCCAGCGGCCGGCGAAGCGGGGCTCCTCGTCGACCAGCCGGGCCTGGAGGTCGGCGCCCGAGAAGCCGAGCTGGTCGTAGAACCACAGGGAGATCCCCAGCTCCTCGGCATCGTCGCACACCTGCTCCAGCAGGGCCCACCACTCCTCGGAGAAGAACGGCGGATCGTCGGCGTCGGAGCCGAACATCGGCCCCGACGGCGCCAGGTTGAGTATCACGAGGTTCCACACGCCGCCCTCGGCGAACCGCTCCAGCTGCCAGCGCAGCCGATCGCGTCTCAACCGCTCGCCGCTCCACCACCAGATGGCCGCGGGCGAGTACGCCCGGGGCGGGTCACGCAGGATGTCGGCGAGCGCGACGGGCAGGGTCATGCCAGCTCCAAGGGGTACGCGGCTGCTGAAGCGGCCTAACATTCGCATGTGATTCTCACGTTGTCCAGTGTTACAAAGGAGCCTTCCGGATCATCCTCAGTCCAGTGGAGCCCAGCTCAAAGTGGATGTGATCGATCGTGTTAGATAGCCGGTCGTCTTCGCATCCGGCCTCGTGGCCGGTCTGGCGCGATATATACGTTTTCTTGACGCCCTCACCAGGCGAAACACTCATCTGCCGTCACTAGTGTCGTAGTGCACGATATTGATGGAGGGTGACCGGGATGGTGCTGGCGAAACGGCCGGTCGCTACTGAGGGAACGCTGCGGTCGTGGCTGCTCGAAGGGCTGCAGACCGACCGCAAGCAGATCGAGCACGGCCCGCACGTGAAGCACTCGTGGTGGCGGGTGATGTGCCTGACGGGTGTCGACTACTTCTCCACGCTCGGTTACCAGCCGGGCATCGCCGTGCTGGCGGCCGGACTGCTGTCGCCGCTGGCCACGCTGTTCCTGGTGGCCCTGACGTTGCTGGGCGCGTTGCCGGTCTATCGGCGGGTGGCCGCCGAGAGCCCGTACGGGCAGGGCTCGATTGCGATGCTGGAGAGGCTCGCCCCGCAGTGGTGGGGCAAGTTCTTCGTGCTGGCCCTGCTCGGGTTCGCCGCGACCGACTTCGTGATCACGATGACGCTGTCGGCCGCCGACGCCACCGCGCACCTGCTGGAGAACCCGTTCATGCCCGACTTCCTGGCCGGGCAGCGGGTGATCGTCACGCTGGTGCTGCTGGCCCTGCTCGGCGGGGTGTTCCTGATGGGGTTCACCGAGGCGATCGCCATCGCCGTCCCGCTCGTCTTCGTCTATCTGGGACTGAACGCGGTGGTGGTGGCGACCGGGATCGTGCACGTACTCCAGGCGCCACGGCTGGTGTGGGACTGGGAGAGCGCGCTGAGCGTGAGTTACAGCAGCCCGCTGGCGATGATCGGGCTGTCGCTGCTGGTGATGCCCAAGCTCGCGCTGGGAATGTCCGGGTTCGAGACCGGCGTGGCGGTGATGCCGGTGATCAAGGGCGGCATCGAGGAGCGGATCGCCGGCACCAGGCGGATGCTCACCACCGCGGCATTGATCATGAGCGTTTTCCTGATCTTCTCCAGCTTCGTGACCACCGTGCTCATCCCGCACGAGGAGTTCGCGGAGGGCGGCAAGGCCAACGGGCGCGCGCTGGCCTACCTGGCCCACGGTTATCTGGGCAACTGGTTCGGCACGGTTTATGACATCAGCACGATCGCGATCCTCTGGTTCGCCGGGGCGTCGGCGATGGCGGGCCTGATCAACCTGGTGCCGCGTTACCTGCCCCGGTACGGCATGGCGCCGGAGTGGACCGGGGCCGTGCGGCCCCTCGTGCTGGTCTTCTCCGCCATCGCGTTCGCCATCACGATCATCTTCGACGCCGACGTCGACGCCCAGGGCGGCGCCTACGCCACCGGTGTGCTGGTGCTCATGCTGTCGGCGGCGGTCGCCGTGACGCTGTCGGCCAGGAAGAAACGCCAGCACGCGGCGACGGCCGGGTTCGGCGTGATCTCGGCGGTGCTGGCGTACACGCTGATCGACAACGTCTTCGAGCGGCCGGACGGTGTGAAGATCGCCTCATTCTTCATCGCCGCCATCGTCAGCCTGTCGGTGATCTCGCGGGCGACGCGCTCCACGGAGCTGCGTGTCATCGACGTGCACCTGGACTCGCTGGCCGAGGAGTTCGTCAACGAGGCGTGCGGCGACATCCATGTGATCGCGAACGAGCCGCAGCAGCGCGACCAGGCCGAGTACAACGACAAGCTGCGCGAGACGTGGATCACCCACCGGCTGCGCAGCAACGAGCCGGTCCTGTTCGTCGAGGTGACGGTGCCGGACGCCTCGGAGTTCGAGACCGAGCTGTACGTCCAGGGCGAGGAGCGGTACGGCCACAAGGTCCTGAAGATCGAGAGCTCGGCGGTGCCGAACGCGCTGGCCGCGCTCCTGCTGTACCTGCGGGACCGGACCGGCGGCGTACCCCACATCTACTTCCACTGGACCGAGGGCAACCCGGTCGTGGCGATGCTGCGTTACCTGGTCTTCGGCGGCGGCGACGTGCCGCCCCTCACCCGCGAGGTCCTCCGCAAGGCGGAGTCCGACCCGGTACGCAGACCGCACGTCCACGTGGGCTGAACCGCTTTACTTCACCGGGGAGCAGAGGGCGGCGTCGAAGGCGGCGAAGAGGTGCCGGTCGTCCTTCGGGGTGCCCGTGACGTACACGGTCGCCGCCCGGCCCGCCCGGTTCCGCCCGCTGAGCACCCGCACGCCCGGCAGACCGCCGTCGTGCATGAGGGCGAGGCCGCAGCTCAGCGGGTAGGCGTACAGCCCCAGGCCGTAGCGGCTGCCCGCCGGGTCGGTGGCGGGGACCGTGCCGGTGAGCATGGTCCGCAGGGTCCGCTGGGGGATGGCCTGCCAGAACCGGTTCAGGTCCGCCGGCGTGGAGACCAGCCCGCCGCCCGCCCCGAAGCCGTAGCCGGGCAGCTGGGTGATGTCCGTCTCGCCGCCCTTCGGGTCCATCGGGTTCACGCCGTAGTTGTGTGCGTGCTCGCCACGGATGTCCAGCTCGCCGTTCTTGGGCCAGTACGTACCGGGCAGGCCGCGCAGCACGGTGTCCTCGGTGACCCGGCGGAAGTCCTTGCCCGTCACCTTCTCGATGAGCATGCCCGCGACCAGGAAGTTGGTGTTGGAGTAAAACCAGCGCTCGCCGGGCTCGCCCACGGGTTCGCGGGTCATCGCCAGCGCGAGGTGGTCGGCGGGGATCGCGGGCTTGGTCCAGTCGACCAGGTCGAAGTACTCGGGCAGGCCGCTGGTGTGCAGCAGGAGTTGGCGGACGGTGATCGGCCGGCCGTCGAGTGAGCCGGGCAGGTAGTGCTCGACCCGCTCGTCCAGGTCCACCTTGCCCTCGGCCGCCAGGCACAGCACGGTCACCGCGATGACCGGTTTGGTCACGCTGGCCACGCGGAACCGTCCGTCGGCGCCGACCATCGGCTTGCCGGTGCCACGCTGGGCCGTGCCGGAGGTCCACGTGGTGGTGCGGCCGTTCGCGTCGCGCACCGAGACCACCGCGCCGGTCAGGCCATCCTGTTTGGTCAGCCGGTCGACCTGCTGCTGGACGCCTTCAGTGGTGGCGACGGCGGCCATGGCCGGAGAGGCGGCGCTCAGGAGCACGACGGCGGCCGCGGCTGCTGCGAGGTACTTCCGCATTTTGGACATCTCCTCTTTATCTGGGGTGATGTCCTAATCCTTGGGTCTGTGGCCTTCAAGATCAGTCAGGTTGCCGGGCTACTTGTGGGTAGGGCCCGCACTACTCCAGGGGGCGGAACGCCTTGAGTGTCAGCTCCACCAGGGCGTCGGCGTACTCGGGTGTGAGCGGCCCGGAACGGTGCAGCCAGCGCTGGTAGAGAGGGGCGTAGAGCAGTTCGAGCGCCAGGTCGAGGTCGGCGTCCACGGCGAACTGGCCCGCCCGCTGCGCACTGCGCAGCCGCTCCTTCTTGGCCTCGTCGACGGGGCCGGCCAGCTTCTCGCGGTATTGGGCGGCGAGCTTCGGATCGTGGATGATCTCCGTGTTGAGCGCCCTGATCGGCGCCTCGAAGGCCGGATCGGCGAACTCGGCGACGGTCGCCCGCATGACCATCTTCAGGTCGGCCTCGATGTCGCCCGTGTCGGGCAGCGCCAAGCCCTCGGCTCCCTCGCTGAGCGTCAGGAAGGAGTCGAAGATCACCGCGCCCTTGCCCGGCCACCACCGGTAGATCGTCTGCTTGCCCACCCCCGCCCGCGCGGCGATGGCCTCGATCGTGACCTTCGCGTACCCCACCTCGGTGACGAGCTCGCGCGCCGCGTCGAGGATCGCCTGGCGCGACCGTTCGTTGCGGCGGCCGGGGTCCGGCTGCTTGGCGTTGGACATGCGGGTGAGGATAGCAGTAAGGCGAGACGAGACGTTCCGTCTTGACGGAATGGATGAGATCGGGCAAGCTGTGCGTCGCAGCGAGACGAACCGTCTCGTCTTGAAGTCGAGGAGGTGGGGCCTGTGACGAGCACCCGAGTGTGGTTCATCACCGGGGCGTCCCGGGGCCTGGGCCGAGCGTTCGCGGAGGCGGCGCTGGCTGCCGGAGACCGGGTCGTGGCGGCGGCGCGCAACGTCGATCCGCTCGCGGAGCTGGCCGAGGAGCATCCGGGCCGCCTCCTACGCCTGGTGATGGACGTCTCCGACCGCGCGGCGGTGCGGGACGGCGTGGACCGGGCGGCGGCGGCCTTCGGGCGCCTCGACGTCGTGGTCAACAACGCCGGCGGGTTCCTGTTCGGCATGCTGGAGGAGGCCACCGAGGAGCAGATCAGGGCGCACTTCGACGTCAACTTCTTCGGCGCGATCTGGGTGGCCCAGGCCGTGGTCCCCCACCTGCGCAAGCAGGGCTCCGGGCACATCCTGCAGGTCACCTCGATGGGCTCCGGCGGGGGATTCGCCTCGGTCGGCCTGTACGCGGCGGGCAAGTCGGCCCTCGACTCGGTCAGCCAGGCGCTGGCGATGGAGGTCGAGCCGTTCGGGATCAAGGTCACGATCGTTCAGCCGGGCGGGTACGACACCGGACTGTTCACGGTCGGCACCACGGTGACTGAGCACCTTCCCGAGTACGAGCCCCTTCGGACGAAGCTGGCCGAAATGTGGGGCGAGGACGCCGGACCCGCTCCGAGCACGGCGGCGCCCGTCATCATGGAGCTGGTCGATCTTCCGGAGCCGCCGCTGCGGCTGATCGTCGGTGGCCACTCCTTCGACCTCGTGCAGCAGATGGACCAGGCTCGTACGGAGGTGTACCGCGCCTGGGAGCACCTCAGCCGCAAGGCGCCGGGCTGAACGGCCGATGAGCAGCGATAAATGGCCGAAAATCCGTATATGAGACGGCCCATCCTGGGCCAGGCCGACAGCGTACGCTGCTCTGCATGCGCAGACGGGTGATCGACGACCGGTTCGAGCTGGTGGAACGGCTCGGCGGCGGCGGCATGGGCCTGGTGTGGCGGGCCTGGGACGTGGCCCTGCACCGGGAGGTCGCCCTCAAGGAGGTCCGCCCGCCCGACCCGGACATGGACGAGCGCGACCCCGAGGCCGCCCGCGAGCTGCGGGCCAGGGTGCTCCGTGAGGCCCGCGCCCTGGCCCGGCTCAACCACCCGCACGTCGTGACCATCCACCACATCGTGGACCACGGCGACAGCGGCTATCCGTGGCTCGTCATGGAGTTGGTCTCCGGTGGATCGCTCCAGGAACGCCTCGAACGCGGCCCGATGACACCGCACGAGACCGCCCGCCTCGGCCGCGAGATCCTCTCCGCGCTGCGGGCCGCGCACGCCGTCGGCATCCAGCACCGCGACGTCAAGCCCGCCAACGTCCTGCTGCGGCCGGACGGCCGGTCGGTGCTGACCGACTTCGGCATCGCCGCGGTACGCGAGTCCACCAGCCTGACCGCGACCGGCTCGTTCATCGGCTCGCCCGAGTACATCGCGCCGGAACGCATCAACGGCTACGAGGGCGACCCGTCCTCGGATCTGTGGTCGCTGGGGATGCTGCTGTACGTCGCTGTCGAAGGCCGCCATCCGTTGCGCCGGGCCACCACGCTGGCGACGCTGGCCGCGGTGCTCAACCAGGACGTGCCGCCGCCGCAGCGGGCCGGAGCGCTCGGTCCCGTGCTCGGCTACGTGCTCACGCGCGACGTGGCCGCCCGGCCCGACGCCGAGACGCTGGACCGCATGCTCGCCTCGGTGATCGAGGCCCCCGCGTCGATGCCGCTCGCGCCGCCGGCCTGGGCCCCGGGCCCACCGCTCCCGCAGCCGCCCATGGGCCCACAGCCGACGGGCGGCTCGCCCTACCCACAGGCGACCGGCGGCTCGCCGTACCCGCAGCAGACAGGCGGCTCGCCGTACCCGCACTCGCCTTTAGGCCCGCACTCACCTATGGGCCCGCAGCCGCCCATGGGCTCGCGGCCCACCGGCCCGCAGTACGCCCAGGTGAACACCAGCCCGCCGCTCCCGCGCTCGGTCACCGGCGCCACCCGCCGATCGAAGCGCGGCGCGCACCCGGCCATGATCGCGGTGTCCGCCGCCGTGGTCGTGGTGGTCGGCGTGCTGGTGTGGACGTTCCTGCCCCCGATACTGAACGGCGACGCTGCCGACGACCCGCGCTCCACCGGGTCCGGGGAGCCGACCAGCACCGCCACCAAGTCCGGGCGGAAGCCCAAGACCACGCCCAAGGCCACGCCCGAGGCCACCGAGACGGCCGCCGCCGACCCGGGCAACCTGCTGGCCCCGGCCGGGATCCGGGCCGCGATCGCCAAGCTGAAGCCGGCGATAGGCGGCACCAAGGTCATCAGAATGGTGATCTACCCCGAGTACGCGAGCGTCCAGGCGCCGGTCAAGGGCGAGAAGGGCGTCTACGAAAACTTCATGTACCGCGACGGCACCGTCTCTCAGCAGCTCGGAGGCAGCACCACGGATGAGGATCCGGTAGACCTGACCAAGTTCAATTGGGACGCCCTGCCCGCCCTGCTCCGCAAGGCGGACCAGGCTCTGGGCGTCCGCAAGCCCACCACCCACTACATCGTCGTGGACCCCGCCTACGAGTTCGTGGGTGCCCGCGAGTCGCTGCTCGTCTATGTGAGCGACAAGTACAACCGGACGGGCTACCTGGTGGCCAACACCAAGGGGAAGGTGATCAGGACCAATCCGGCGTGAGCGCGATGTCCCGCTGCCGCCGCAGCGGTGAGAACACCAGCCAGAGCACCGCGAGCCACGAGCAGGTCACCGCGACCGCCAGGGTCGTGCGGGCGCCGAGCCACGCGCCAAGGGTGCCCGCCAGCAGGCCGCCGAACGGCATGGCGCCGCGAATCAGCCATCTGATGCTCGCGTTCATCCGGCCGAGCAGTTCGGGCGGGCAGATCGACTGCCGGTAGGTGATCTGCAGCACGTTGTACGCGACGGTGGACAGGCGCGAGGCGAACAGCCCCGCCGCCACGGCCAGCACTCCCCAGCCGGGCCCGCCGAGCGGGATGAGCAGCGTGAACCCGCCGAGACACAGCTTGCCCGCCCATAACGCCCTGGCCGGACCCACCCACCTCGCGAACGACGTGGCGAGCACGCCGCCCACGATCCCACCGGCACTGCCCAGCCCCAGCACCAGTCCGAGCGTGGCGGGATCGGCGCCGAGGTCGCCGAGCACGAAGACGACCACAAGAGTGGTGATCATGGCGTCGCAGAGATTGGAGATCGCGCTGCACGCCACGACGCGCCGCAGCACCGGGTGCCCCAGAACGAAGGTGATCCCCTCGGCCGCCGCCTCGCGCATGCGCCAGGGCTCGCGGTCGGCGGGCCGTGGTTCGGGGGTGCGGATCAGCAGCAGGGACGCGATGCCGATCACGTACGAGAGGCAGTCCACGACCATCACCCGAGCCGCTGTGTGCAGCAGCGTCATCAGGCCGCCCGCCAGGGAGGGGCCGACGGCGAGGGCCACCGCGTTGGTCGTGGCGATCTTGCCGTTGCCCTCGATGAGCCGCCGCCGCGGCAGCAGGACCGGCAGGTAGCTCTGGCAGGCGATCTCGAAGACGACGTTGATCGAGCCCACGAGGAAGGCCATCGCGTACAGGTGGCTGATCGTCAGATGGCCCAGCGCCGCCGCGACCGGGATCGAGGCCACCACCGCCCCCCGCGCCACGCCGCAGCCGATCATCAGCGGGCGCTTGGCCACGCGGTCGACGATCATCCCGGCGGGCAGCGTCATGACCAGCCAGGCGGCCGTGGCGCAGGCGGTCAGCACCCCCACCTCGAAGGTGGTGGCGCGGAGCATGGTGACGGCCACGAGGGGGACCGCCAGCGTCGTCACCGCCGCGCCCAGGTCGCTGATGCTCTGCCCGGTCCAGAAGAGCATGAAGTCGCGATTCTTGAGGAGTGTGCCGTCCTGTTCGGATGCCTGCCGGTTGATGGTCACGTAATCGACCGTACGGAAATCATGCTGGCTTACCCCGGGCTGACACGTGGTCCGTCATCCTCTACCCAGAGCGGAAGGGGTGCTGGTCGTGACGGAGCCCGACGGTCCTGCCGTGCGCCCATGGAACCGGCTGGGGCTCCGGATGCGGCTCACGCTCCTGTACGGCGGCTCGTTCTTCGTCGCCGGATCGCTGCTGCTCTGGTCGACGTACCTGATCACGGGGCAGGCCCTGGAGCAGCAGTTCCCCGCGAAGGCCATGAGGGTCGTCGGCGAGCGGGCCGGGCCCGTGCAGGAGGGCGCCGTCAAGAGCGACATGGTCTTCGAGAAGGTGAACGTCCAGCAGCGGGCGGACGGCGTGCTCGACGAGATGCTGCGGTCCTCGGTGGTGATCATGATCGTGATCGGGATCATCGCGTTCGTGCTCGGCTATCTGATGGCTGATCGGGCGTTGCGGCCGTTGGATCGGGTGACGGAGACGGCGCGGCGGTTGTCGGAGAGTACGTTGCATGAGCGGATCGGGTTGCGGGGTCCGCAGGATGAGGTCAAGCGGTTGGCCGATACGTTCGATGCGATGTTGGATCGGTTGCATCGGGTGTTCGAGGCGCAGCGGCGGTTCATCGGTAATGCTTCGCATGAGTTGCGGACGCCGTTGGCGATCAATCGCACGATTTTGGAGGTGTCGCTGGAGGAGCCGGCGGCCTCGCCGGACCTGAAGGCGCTGGCTCGTGCGTTGCTGGGGACCAACGCGCGTTATGAGCGGTTGATCGAGGGGTTGCTGCTGCTGGCCCAGTCGGAGCAGGAGCTCGCCATCCGTAAGAGCGTCGACGTACGCCAGGTGATCCGGGCCGTGGAGGAGCAGCTCGACCTGCAACCCCGCAAGCGGCCGGTCACCCTGCACCAGGACTTGAGCGCCGCCCTCGCGATGGGCGACCCGCTGTTCCTGGAGCGTTGCGTGTTCAACCTGCTGGAGAACGCGATCAAGTACAACGTCCGCGGGGGTGAGGTGTGGTTGCGCCTGCGGCAGGAGGGTGACGAGGCGGTGGTCGTGGTGGAGAACACCGGGCCGCAGGTCTCGCCGTACGAGGTGGACGACCTGTTCGAGCCGTTCCGCCGGCTGCAGGGCGACCGGGTGCGGTCGGCACGCGGCGCGGGGCTGGGACTGTCGATCGTACGGGCCATCGTCGACGCGCACGGCGGCACGGTCACCGCCGAGGCGCGGCCGGAGGGCGGTCTCACCGTCACCATGCGGCTGCCCCGGCTGGAGCGCCGAGCAGCCCTGCGAGCCTGAGCAGAGATAACGGGCTGTGCGCGTACGTACATTTTCCGATGCGTTGTATGCCCTCTATGTCTACTGTCTGCCGCATCGAGCGCCGTCCAAGCAAGGTAGGTTCATGCGCGCGCTGACCGTACTCCTCTCCACCGTCCTGGTTTCCGCGACCCTGGCGGCTCCCGCGACCGGTCTCGCCGCCACGAAACCCGCGGCGGCCACGACGGACGTCGTCTATCAACGGGCCGACTTCGCCTCCGGTACGCCCGAAGGGACGGCCATCGGCGAGGGCCTGTCGTTCGCCGCCGCGGTCGGCACCACCACCTACACCGACGCGCTCGGCACCAAGAGCTGGGAGTACGCCCGCTGGACCGGCCCGGAGCGGCCGATCGGCTTCGCCGCCACCGAGCTCATCGCCTCCTGGACCGCCGACCTCCCGGCGGGCAGCTGGCTGCAGGTCGAGGCGCGCACCCGGCACACGGCCGGGCTGAGCAAGTGGTACGTGCTCGGCCGCTGGGCGTACGGAGAGGGCGACATCCGCCGCACCTCGGTGCCCGGGCAGGCCGACGCCGACGGCACCGTCTCCGTGGATACGTTCGTCGCGGCGGCGGACAAGCAGATCAGCGCCTACCAGCTGCGCCTCACCCTGTACCGGACGCCCGGCTCCGCCGTGACGCCGACCGTACGGACGCTGGGCGCGATGGTCTCGAACGTGCCCGAGCGCAAGACCGTGCCGGTCAGCCCCGGCGGCGGCGCGTGGGGCACCGAGCTGGCCGTCCCACGTCGTTCCCAGAACGTGCACGAGGGCCACTACCCGGAATGGGACGGCGGCGGTCAGGCGTGGTGCAGCCCGACCTCGACCACGATGGTCCTGGGCTACTGGGACAAGTGGCCGAGCGCGGAAGACACCTCCTGGGTGGATCCGTCCGATCCCGACCCTGAGGTCGACTACGCCGCCCGCTACGCCTACGACCACGCCTACCAGGGCGCGGGCAACTGGCCGTTCAACACCGCCTACGCCGGTCGCTACGGCATGGACGGGTTCGTCACCCGCCTGCGGACGCTGACCGAGCTGGAGAAGCTGATCAGCGCCGGAATCCCGGTCATCACCTCGCAGTCGTTCAAGAAGGGCGAGCTGCCGGGGGCAGGGTACGGCACCAACGGGCACATCATGGTGATCGTCGGCTTCACCGCCGAGGGTGACGTGATCGCCAACGACCCCGCATCCGCCGATGACGACGCCGTGCGGCACGTCTATCCGCGGGCCGCGTTCGAGAACGTCTGGCTGCGCAGCTCCAGCAGCGGCGGCATCGTGTACGTCATCCACCCGCCCGGCCGCGCCCTGCCCGCGACCACGCCGGGACTGCCCGCCAACTGGTGACGCTCAGGATGCTCCCCGGTAGCGGTCGAGGGCGGCGCGGGCCTGCGTGGTGATCGTGTCGATCACCACGCCCGCCGGCTCGATCGAGTCGACCAGGCCCACGCCCTCGCCCGCGAGCAGCGCCATCTCCTCCAGGTCGCCGGTCGTCAGGCCGCGCATCGGGACCAGGAAGGAGAACTTGTGCATCTCCACCGGCTCTCCGTTGACCACCGTGTGCCCGATGACCTCCAGCCCCGAGGTGTCGCGCGGCACCTCGTCCGCCCGGTCGTGCCACTCGCGGACGACCCGGTTACGTAGCACCCGCGTCGGATTGAACGCCGGATGCTCCGGGCCGAAAACCGGCGTGCGCGCGGTGTCGGTGCCCCTTGCTGTCACCAGCCGGCTCTTGTAGCCCTCGTGCGCCGCCGACTCGGTCGTGGCCACCAGCCGCGTACCGATCCAGGCGCCGTCGGCCCCGAGCATGAGCGCGGCGGCCAGCCCCCGGCCGTCCGCGATCCCGCCGGCCGCCAGGACCAGCGCCGGGGCGATCGCGTCGACCACCAGCGGGACCAGCGCGAACGTCGGCAGGGTCGCGTAATTGTGCCCGCCCGCCTCCAGCCCCTGCGCCACCACGACGTCCACCCCGTCGTCCACCGCCCGCTTGGCGTCGTCCACCGAGCCGACCTGCTCGAAGACGCGTACGCCCGCACCGTGCAACTGGCCGATCCAGCTCTTCGGCGGATGCCCCCAGTGGAACGACGCCACCGCGACGCCGGCCGCGCAGACGGCGTCGATCTGCTCGGGCTTGGCGAAGGGGGTGACGAAGTTGACGTTGAACGGCCCGGTCGTGCCGGCCCGTACCGCTTCGATGGTCTCGACCATGGCGGCGGTCGGCATCAGTCCCACCCCGAGCGACCCCAGCGCGCCGGCGTCGCTCACCGCGATGGCCAGCTCCGGCAGCATCCCGGCGAACGCCATGCCGGCCTGCGCGATCGGGGTGGTCAGACCGTACGCCTCGGTGAAGCGTGTCCGCAGTTCCATATGGGCGCCTTTCCCCTGTGTAGCTATATCTCCTGACAAAGGGGCGTTCCATGCCGTTCCAACTGAACACATCCGACCTATTGACTCGCCTGACCGTCGGTGGTCATATCGAGAAATATTAGGAAAGTTTGTTAACGAGCGCACGTCACAGGGAGCTGCGCCATGTCCAGAACGGCGCCTGTCTTAGCCGTACTCGCCCTCCTGGCGACGATATTGATCGGAGGTGTAGCACAGGCAGCAACCAACCGATACGAGGCGGAGGCCGCCACGATCTCCAAGGGCGTCCTGGAGACCACCCACACGGGTTTCTCCGGCACCGGCTACGTCAACGGCGACAACGTCTCGGGCAGTTACCTGGAGTTCGCCGTCACCGCCCCCTCGGACGGCAGCGCGACCCTCGACCTGCGCTACGCGAACGGCACCACCACCAACCGCCCCGCCACCATCGCGGTCAACGGCACGGCGATCGCCACCGGCCACGCGTTCACCAGCACGGGCACCTGGGACACCTGGACCACCGCAACGCTCACCGCGACGCTGCGCGCGGGCGCCAACACGGTCCGGGTCACCGCGACCACCGCCAACGGCAACCCCAACCTGGACTTCCTCGACGTCACCCCCTCCAGCACCCAGGACATCGCCTACCAGGCGGAGAGCGCCGTACTCTCCCAGGCGGCGGTGGCCACCAACCACACCGGCTTCACCGGCACCGGCTTCGTCGACTACGTCAACACCACCGGCGGCTACGTCGAGTGGACCGTGAACGCACCCGAGGCGGCCACCGCGACGCTGACCCTGCGCTACGCCAACGGCACGAAGGAGAACCGCCCACTGGACATCTCGGTCAACGGCACCGTGGTCGCGGCCGGCAAGGCGTTCAGCCCCACGGCGAACTGGGACACCTGGGTCGACCTCCCCATCACCGCCCAGCTCAACGCCGGGGCGAACACGGTCAGGGCGACCGCCACGGCCGCCACCGGCGGGCCCAACCTCGACAAGCTCACCGTCTCCGGGCCCATCGACTCCCACCCGCCCACGGCCCCCGGCCAGCCGAGCCAGACGGCCATCACCTCGTCGAGCGTCACGGTGACCTGGGCGGCCTCGGCCGATGACGTGGGCATCGCCTCCTACGACCTGTTCGGCGATGGGAGGCCATGCGGCACCGTCTCGGGACAGACCACCACGGGCACCTGTACGGGCCTGAGCGCCGACACCGACCACGCCATCCACGTCGTCGCGCGAGACGCGGCCGGCAACGCCTCCCCACCGAGCCCCGATCTCACCGTCCACACTCCTGTCGCGCAGAACCCGTACGGCGACCCGTACCTGGTCCCCATGTTCGACGGCACCACGCTGAACGGCTGGACCCCGCACGCCGCGGCCGGCTGGACCGTACGCGACAACGCCATCCACGGCACGGGTACGGCAGGCAGAGGCTGGATCTACTACAACAAGCAGCAGACCGGCACGTTCCGCTGGATCTTCAGCGTCCGGCAGGTGTCCGGCGACCACGCGCCGACCGTGCTGATCTGGGGGACTACCACGCCGATCAGGGACGCCCTCAGCGCCATCCAGTTCCAGCCGCCCAACGGCGGCCACTGGGACTACCGCCCCGGTCACAACAACGGCGGCGGCAGCCTGTTCACCCAGTTCCCGCACACCAAGTGGGACATCCACAACTGGAGCCAGTGCGAGCTCGTGGCCAACCAGAGCACCGGCGAGGCGAAGATGGCCTGCTGCCCGATCACGGCGGGCACGCCCACGTGTACGGCGGTCAAGGTGCTGGCCTTCAAGGACACCACCGCCGGGCAGACCGGCCCGCTGGCCATCCAGATCCACAACAGCGGCATCCAGGACGAATACCGTGACCTCTACCTGGAGTCCCCGGTGGTGGTGAACCCGGACGGCTTCATCACGACGGGCTGACCGGACGGGATCCCCGGCTTCCCGATGATCTCGGGAGGCCGGGGACCTGATCCCGAGCCCTGGGGCCCCTACCTCGGGCGGCGGCCCTTCGCTCGGGTCAGCACGATGATCGCCCCGGCCACGGCGGCGAGGAGCGCCACGCCGCCGACCGCCCACGGCAGGCCGCCGCTCCCGGAGTCCGTGGGTGCGGGTTCGGAGGGTGCGGCGGCGGCCTTGGCGGCGCGGAAGACCACGTCGGAGCAGGAGTAATAGGTGTCTGGCGTGTCGGAGTTCTGCCAGATCGTGTAGATCAGGTGACGGCCGCTCTTGCCTGCGGGCAGCCGCCCTTTCATGACATACGAGCCGTCCGCCAGTGCCGGATCGGTCACCTTGAGGAAGGGCTGCTTCTCCAGGTCGGACCACTTGAGGGCGCGAGACGGGTCGTAGCCGTCCGCCGTGACGTACAGCCGGAAGGTCCCCTGGTGCGGGATCGTGCCGCGATACCTGAAGGTGAACCCCGCCCCAGCCGTCAGCTTGGTGGCGGGCCAGTCGGCACGGGCGAGGTCGAGGCCGCCGAAGCCCTCGATGCCGCCGCTGCACAGCTTCCCGTCCGGGATCACCTCGCGGTCCCGGCCCGCGACGTCCGCCACCCTGAGGTTGTCCCACTCGTCGGGCAGTTCCGTACCGCTCACCGCCAGGGCGGCCGTACAGGCAGGGGACTTCTTCGTCAGCGGGCTGTCGGTGCCGCAAGCCGCCGCCCGGCTGAGCGGGTTCTCCAGCGCCCCATGGGCGCCGGCCGGTGCGGCGGGCAGCAGCGGGCCGCCGGCGAGCAGGCCGAGCGCGACGACGGCCCCGCCCACGATCCGGCGACGACGCACGCCCACGTGGCAGACCTCCTCGGCTCGCGACACCCGTCCTGCGTAGAGGTACGGACCTCCGGCCGCACAGGTTCACCCGAGCGGCTGCCCGTACCCGGAGAGAGCCGCGATCGGCTATCCGGACTCGGCGGAGAACCGGTAGAACTCCTGGAGGACCCGCGCGGCGGCGTCCTCGCCGACCTCGGGACACACGTACCCGCCGGCCGCGATGTGCGCGCACAGCTCCGGGTCCGGCCGCAGGTGGTGGGCGCGCAGGTAGTAGGTGACCGTGTCGGTCCAGACGTACGTCCCGTCGGTGCGGAAGCTCAGCGGCACCACCTCGCCGCGCGCCGGCTCGACCCGGTCCACGTCCAGTCCGGTGGTGCCCAGGATCGGCGTGCCCGCCTCCAGGTAGCCGGCCAGCCGTTCGCGCTCCTCCGGGCTGTCCACCAGCGGATGACCGGGCTCGAAGTACGGAACCCCGTCCAGGACGCCGTCGAACACCCGAGCGACCATGATCATGGCCTGTTCCCCTCCGGACGAATGGACGGCTGCCAGCCGATGATCGCATAGCGGCTGATGAGCTGCTCGGTCACCTCAGGAACCGCCGAAGTGGTGGACGGGCTCATGGGTCAACGGCACGTCACCGGTCGCGTGGTCGCCGATCTGGTACAGGCGGTCGAGCACCTCGTCGTGCCACGCCTGGCGACCCAGCCGCTCGAACTCCGGCCGCAGCGCCTGGATCCGCTCGGTGAACAGGTCGATGTCCTCGCGGGTGAGCTGGTTGTCGATCCACTCGCCGTCGTCGTCCATGTAGTGCCAGGCGAAGTCGTTCTGGGCGTACTCGATCTTGTCGAGGCCGAACGAGAAGGACCTGCTGAGGTCGATCCCGCCCACCCCGTCCCTCCCGTGCGCGAGCCAGTTGCCGCCCCTGCGGTCGGTGTTGCCGACCAGGGCGTCGAGCAGACCGAGCCGCCTTCCCCCCGTACTTTCGTAGAAGGGCAACATCTCGCCCCTGATCTCGGACCGGTCCACGCCGTCCATGAACTGCATGTAGACCGCGTCCCGGTTGAACGGATCCCTGATGACGTGCGGTACGGGGGCGCCGACCATCCGCCCGACGAGGGAGGCGAGCAGGTCTTTTTTCACCGTGACATGCCCATAGAGATGAAGTTTCCGGATCAGGACGGTGCCGTCGCGGAACCGGACCGTCTGCACCACTCCATGCTGGCCACCGGCCAGGAACTTGGGCTGCGGCTTCTCCTGCTCCAGCTTCGCCTTCAGCGTCTCCTCGTTGAGCGCCCCCGGCGGCAGCTCGGGGCTCGGCCGGGCCATGTCCGCCGGGACGGCCGGCTGCTGGTGCGGCTGCTCCGGCCGGGTGTGGTGCCACTGGCCGTCGTCGCGGAAGATCGGCCGGCCGTCGGGGCGGTACTGGGGGATGCTCCCGGTGTGCGCCTGCCGGTCGGCGCCGATGTAGACCAGCTTGTCGGCGGCGATGACCTCCCGGCCGGTGAGGTCGGCGAGTTGCCGCACCGCGACGCGATTCAGGTCGAGGTCGCAGCCCAGGAGGCGCAGCTTGGCGGTGGGGTCGGCCCGCACGGCCGGGTCGTGGGCGAGCATCGTGCCCACGTCGCGGCTCGACAGCCGCTCGTCACCGATGTAGAACCCGTGGCGGTCGGTGCGGATGCCCACGTCGATGACGCCGGGCGTCTGCCGCAGCAGTCGCATGTCCGCGCTGGGCATGACCGCCCGGCCCGGGTCCCGGTACCAGACGCCCGCGGCGACCTCGTGCCTGCTCTGCCGGATGATCTCCCGGTGCCTGGGCGTGAGCACCGGCACGGCCGTTCCGCCGCCGCCGGTTTCGGCCCGTCCGGTCCCCTCGGGCGGCGGCCGGCCCGGACCGTCGTGCGGGTCCTGGCCGAAGTGGTACGCGGGCGCCCGCTGATCAGCCGGACGCCCCGTGCCCTCCAGCCGGGCACCCTCCGCCCGCGTGCCCTCCAGCCGGGTGCCGTCCAGTCGCGGCGCCTCTCCCAGGCGCGGCATGCGCAGGCCGTCGGCGACGCGCGGGCCCGCGTAGCCCGCTCTGCCGTCGATGCCGCCCACGAAGCCCGCCACCGCCGCCTTGGCCAGCACCTCCGGAGTGAGCTGACCGCTCTCGTAGAGCATGGGGATCGAGCCGATCACCGAGGCCACGCTGCTCTGGGTCGCCACTCCGCCCACGGTCTGGGTCAGGAACGCGGCCACCCGCTCGCGCGCCGTCAGCTCCTCCTTCAGCACGACGCCGCCCAGCAGTCGCGGACCGCCGACCTTGGCGATGATCCCGCCCAGCCCGGCGAACGCCAGCCCGGTCAGCAGCCCGCCCTCCACCGCCGCGGCCGTCTTGCCGCCGTCCCATTCGTGCCGCTTCCCCTCGGCGAACTGCCAGAGCTGGGTGCCGCCGTCCAGTCCGACCATGAACGCGATGCTCAGCAGCAGCAGCTTGGCGATCGTCCGGACGTTCAGTCTGGCCATCGAGCAGGCGGGCCCGATGGACAGGAACGAGGCACCGCCCGTGGCGGGCCCGAACGCGTAGGACCGCAGCAGCAGGAAGGCCAGCAGGATCAGGCAGAGCGCGATGTACTTCTGCGTGTAGTCGGTGTCCAGGCCGTATGACTCAAGCTGTTTCGCCGCCGCCTCACAGGCCTTGGCCAGCTCCTCCACGTACGCGGGATCGTCGGTGGTGAACTTCTCCCAGTAGCCGCACAGCGCGGTGGCCGCCGGGCCGACGGCGTAGGCCAGCACGTGGTTGAGCGCTTCGTCCCCCTGGCCGCCCGCTGTGCGGCACATCCCGGCCGCACCGCGCAGGTCGGCGGCTCGCGCCAGGCTCTCCTCGCCGTCGCCCTGCGGGTAGTCCATGCCGACGACCCAGCCGAGTACCGGTTCCACGTACGGGAACGCGGGGCCGAGCAGGGTCTTCAGATCCACGCCTCAGACCTGCGGATACAGGTGATTGGCCCGCTCGTAGTTGCGGGCCGCCGTGTCGACCTGCTCCGTCAGGTCGTCGACGCTCTTCGCGCCCTGGTGGAAGTCCTCAAGGAGGTCTTCGAGGGTGCCGGTGAACCGGGCGGCGAACTGCCGGCCGTACTGGTCCTGTCCCCACGGGGCGCTGTCGAGCACGGACCGCACGACCCCCCTCGCCTCACGCAGGGTGGCGGCGGGAGCGCACCAGTCCGTGCCCGCCCGGCGCATCTGGCCCCAGGCGACGTCGAACCCCTGCGCCCACTCGCTCATCGACTCTCCCCGCGCTGGAGTGGCGTGTCCGGCAGCAGCCGGTCAAGGTCGAACTCGCCGCCGAACAGCTGCTCGGCCGACATCCCCTCGGGCACGAGCGGCGCCATCAGCTTCCGCGACTCCTCGGCGACCCGCGCGTTGGCATCGGTGATCTGGTCGAGGACCGCCTGGGCCAGCTCCGACGGGGAGAACCGGGTGTAGACGCGGGGATGGAAGACGACCTCGTCGATCCGGCCCTGCGGACCCGCCGTCACGGTCACGTTGCCGTCGGAGACCGTGGCCGTGACCTCCCGGAGCTGGGCGTGTGTCTCCCGGACCTGGCTGACTTGCCTGCCGAACTCCGCCACCAGACCCTCGATGGCAGCCTGCAAGTCATCGTGCATTCAGCATCCCTTCACTACCGAGACCCCCATAGTCCCATATGTCACACGAAATCGCAGGAAACCGCCCAGCAACACTCTTGTATTATTAATAAAATACGAATAATGTCTCCCCTCAACCGGAACCCGCAGGTCAGGCGTTCCGTTCGAAGGGAGTCAGCATGGGATCGAAGATTCCCAGGGGCCCGGCTGGGAGTGTCAAGGGATCAACTACCACTGGTTGAATCTAGTGGTTTGCTCTCGCGGTCCCGTCTGGGTGAGGGGAGGCCGGTAGCGTGTGGCTGGTTGATGGCAGCCCAGCCCGCTATGCCGCGTGTGGCGATGTTGCGGGCTGCGATGTGGTCGGCGTGCCCAGCGAGGCCACACCTGGTGCAGACGAACCGTCCCCGCGCGGGTCGATTCGCCCGGCTGATGTACCCGCAGTCCGGGCAGGTCTGGGAGGTGTAGGCGGGGTCGACCAGGATGAAGGCGATCCCGGCGCGGGCGGCCTTGTAGCGGGTGAAGGTGATCTGCTGGGCGAAGGCCCAGGTGTGCAGGGTGCGCCGCTGGAGCCGGTGAGCCCTTACCCGGCTGCGGATGCCCTGAAGGTCCTCCAGGGCGATGCCGCGGCCGGTGCGTTCGGCTTCGCGCACCACATATTTGCTGATTTGGTGGTTGAGGTCGGTCATCATCCGGTGTTCACGCCCGGACAGGCGGCGCAGCACCCGCCGCGCCGCCGACGTGCCCTTCTTCTGCAACCGGCGGCGTTGCCGGTGCCGCCGCTCCCGCAGGGTGCGGACGTGGCCATTACCGCCGATCGGGCCGGGCAGCTCGGTGCCGGGCAGCGCCACACCGTCGGAGGTGACCGCCAGGTTCGCCACCCCTTGATCAACCCCCACGAAGCCGCCGACCGGCTCACGCACCACCGGTCGGGGCAGGGTGAGGGCGACCTGCAGCAGCCACACCCCGCGCCGGCAGATCAGATCGGCCTCACCCACCGGCAGCACATCCACGGCTTTGAGGTCATCTGGCCGACCGGTGTAGGACACGGCGACGCGGCCGGTGGGCGTCCACAACGACACGGTCCGGGCATCACGATTCCAGCTCATCAGCCGGGCGTCGTAGGGGACGGCGCCGTGCGGGCGGAAGATGTGGGCGCGTTTCTTGCTGGCGCGCCGGTTGGCGTAGGCGCCGGCGACGCGGGCGATCGCCCGCACGGCCGCTTGCGCGCCCAGCCCGGCCACCTGCCCGCGCACCTCGTAGTAGGCCAGCCGGTGCAGCTCCACTACCGCGAACGTGCGGTGCTGCCAGGCCAGGCGGGAGACGAGGGTGGCCGCCTGATTGCACAACAGCACCGCCGCCGCCAGCGCCCCAGCCTGGGCCGGCGCGGGTGTGAGCCGCAGTTGCACGATCGAGGGCAGGCCGTGGAGTTTGGTGGTGGAGCGGCGGATCGCCATCGCGCACCTCCTGTCACAACGTCCTCACCCACCGCTCACATTACCGAACGTGACCGATAGTTTCCATACTGTTTTCGAAAGGAGGGGTGGCGCTTCCTCCCGGCCCTGAAGGACCGGGTCTCCGCGCCACCATTCAGATGAAGCACGACCGAGTACATTTCGGCGCCGACTACAACCCCGAGCAGTGGTCGCCGGAGGTCTGGCGCGAGGACATCCGCCTCATGCGCGAGGCGGGCGTCACCATCGTCACGTTCGGCGTCTTCTCCTGGGGCCTCGTCGAGCCCGAGCCGGGGGTCTACGACTTCGGCTGGCTGGACGAGGTCATGGACCTGCTTGGCGACGCGGGCATCGAGGTCAGCCTGGCCACGGGCACCGCGTCGCCGCCTGCCTGGCTGTCGCGCCTGCATCCCGAGACGTTGCCGGTCACCCGCGACGGCGTGCGCCTGTCGCCGGGCTCGCGCCAGCACTACTGCCCCAGCTCCCCCGTCTACCGCGAGGCGGCCGTGAATCTGGCCGTCCAGCTGGCCAAGAGGTACGGCGGGCATCCCGCGCTGGCCATCTGGCACGTCGGCAACGAGTACGGCTGCCACATCCAGGAGTGCTACTGCGAGGTCTCCGCAGCGGACTTCCGTACCTGGCTGCGCGAGCGCTACGGCGACCTCGACGCGCTGAACGCCGCCTGGTCCACCACGTTCTGGAGCCAGCGGGTCGCCGACTGGGCCGACGTGCTGCCGCCCCGCGCGACCCCGACCCTGCGCAATCCCGCGCAGGATCTCGACTACCGCCGCTTCAGCTCCGACGCGCTGCTGGCCTGCTACCGGGCCGAGCGGGAGGTGCTCCAGCAGCTGACCCCCGACGTGCCGATCACCACGAACATCATGGGCATGTGGGAGCCGGTCGCCGACTACGCCTCCTGGGCGGCCGACTTCGACGTGGTGGCGCTCGACATCTACCCCGAGCCGAAGGACCCCGGCGCGCACATCGACGCGGCCTTCTTCCACGACCAGATGCGCTCCCTGGGCGGCGGCCGGCCCTACCTGATGATGGAGACCGCGACCAGCGCGATCAGCTACCGCCCGCCGAACCGGCCGAAGCGGGACGGACTGAACCGGCTGTGGAGCCACCAGGCGGTGGCGCGCGGCGCCGACGCGGTCATGTACTTCCAGTGGCGGGCCTCGGCGGGCGGCGCGGAGAAGTTCCACTCCGCGATCGTCTCCCACGGCGGCGCGGACAACCGGATCTTCCGCGAGGTGGCCGGGCTAGGCGCCGAGCTGGCGGCGCTGTCCGGCATCGCGGGCTCGCGGGTGCGCGCCGACGTGGCGATCGTGCACGACTACGCCAACTGGTGGGCGCTGGAGCTGGACGCCCGGCCGGGCGAGCTGAAGGTACCCGAGCGGGTACGCGCCCACTACGCGCCGCTCTGGCGGGAGAACGTCACGGTCGACGTGGTGACCCCCGAGGCGGACCTGTCGGCGTACAAGCTGGTCGTGGTGCCGAACCTCTACCTGTGCACCGACGCGGCGGCCGACAACCTGCGCGGCTATGTCGAGGGCGGCGGGCACCTGCTGATGTCGTTCTTCAGCGGGATCGTCGACGAGTGCGACCGTATCCGGCTGGGCGGCTACCCCGGTGCCTTCCGGGAGCTGCTCGGGCTGCAGGTGGAGGAGTTCTGGCCGCTGAGTGAGGGCGAGAGTGTGGGCCTGACCTCGGGCGGGAGCGCGGACCTGTGGGCCGACCACGTCGTGCCGGAAGGTGCCGAGGTCCTGGCCGCCTACACCGGCGGCCCGCTGGCCGGGTCGCCGGCGATCACCCGGCACGCCTTCGGCCTGGGCACCGCCACCTACCTCGGCACGCGCCCCGACGAGACGGCCATGCGTGAGCTCGTCCGCGACGCACTGCGGCTGGCGGAGGTCGAGCCCGTCCTCCAGGGGGTGCCCGACGGGGTGGAGGCCGTACGGCGTGGGACGCACCTGTTCCTGCTCAACTACGGTGACCGGCCTGTGAGCGTGGCCGGGGTGGAGCTGGCTCCCCATGATGTCGTCGTACTGGCAGGGTCATGAACGGGCGTTTCGCGGGCCGGACGGCCGTCGTGACCGGCGGCGCGTCGGGGATCGGCGCCGCGACGGCGGCGCGGCTGACCGCTGAGGGCGCGTCCGTCCTGGTCGTCGACGTCGTCGCGGAACCGCCGCGGACAGGCGCCGGCTACCTGCGCGGCGACGTGGCCGAGGAGGAGACCTGGGACCGGGTCGCCGAGTGGGGGCCGATCGACGTGATCGTCAGCAACGCGGCCGCCGCCGAGGTGGCGCCCGCCCACCAGACCACGCTGGAGTCGTGGAACCGGCAGCTCGGCGTCAACCTGACCGGCACCTTCCTGGCCGCCCGCAGGCTGCTGCCCGGCCTGGCCACCAGGGGCGGCGCCATGGTGGTCACCTCCTCCGTGCACGCGCTCGTCGGCCTGCCAGGACACCCCGCCTACGCCGCTGCCAAGGGCGGACTGACCGCGCTCACCCGGCAGCTGGCGGTCGAGTACGGCCCCGCCGTCCGCGTCAACTGCGTCCTGCCCGGCCCGATCATGACGCCCGCCTGGGACCGGGTGGACGAGGCGGGCCGGGCGGACAGTGTCAAGGCCACCGTGCTCGACCGGTTCGGCACGCCCGAGGAGGTGGCCGCGGTGATCGCCTTCCTGGCCTCGCCGGAAGCCTCGTTCGTCACGGGAGCCTGCGTGGTCGTGGACGGCGGCTGGAGCATCGTGAAGGACTCGGAGTGATGGCCGCCTACAGCGGGCGCGGGCTCCACGGGCAGACGGTCGAGGCCATCGCCTCGATGATCTTCGGCGGGGAGTTCAAGGCGGGCGACAGTCTCGACGTCAACGCCCTGCAGGAACGGCTCGGCGTCAGCTCGACGGCGCTGCGCGAGGCGATGAAGGTCCTCACCGCCAAGGGACTCATCGCGGCCAAACCCAAGCTCGGCACCTATGTACGCCCGCGCGCCGACTGGAACCTCCTCGACGGCGACGTGATCCGATGGAAGTTCGCCGGGCGCCCCGACCCGGGCTTCCTGCGCGACCTGCACGAGCTGCGCTCGATCGTCGAGCCCCAGGTCGCCCGGCTGGCCGCGCTGCGCCGTACCCCCGAACAGCTTGACGCGCTGCGGAAGGCGCTGGACGCGATGGCGTCCGCCGCCGCCCCCGTCGCGGCCGACCTGGACTTCCACCGGGCGCTGCTCGCGGCGGGCGACAACGAACTGCTCATCCGCATGGAGGTCGTCATGGGCGCGGGCCTGGCCGGGCGCGACCGGCTCGTCCACGGCTCCAGCGGCAGCGACGACCCCGTACCCAGTCATTTGGCGGTGCTGACGGCCATCGAGAGACAGGACGGCGAGGCCGCGGCGGCGGCGATGCGGGACCTGCTCGACAAGGCGTGGCGCGACCTGGAGGAACTGCTGTGAAGATCACCAGGATCGAGACGTTCCCGGTGCCGCCGCGATGGCTGTTCTGCCGAGTGGAGACCGACGAGGGCATCGTCGGCTGGGGCGAACCCGTCGTCGAGGGACGGGCCGAGGTCGTGCGGGCCGCGGTGGACGTACTCAGTGAATATCTCCTCGGTCAGGACCCGCTGCGGATCGAGGACCACTGGCAGGTGCTCACCAAGGGCGGCTTCTACCGGGGCGGCCCCGTGCTGTCCAGCGCCGTCGCGGGGCTCGACCAGGCGCTGTGGGACATCGCCGGCCAGCACTACGGCGCGCCCGTGCACGCCCTGCTCGGCGGGCCGGTCCGCGACAAGGTCAGGGTCTACGCCTGGGTCGGCGGCGACGACCCCGGCGAGCTGCGGGAGGAGATCGACAAGCAGGTCGAGGCCGGGTTCACCGCGGTCAAGATGAACGGCTCGGGCCTGATGCCGCGCTCGCTCACCGTCACCGACCTCGCGTCCGTGGTGGGCCGGGCGGAGGTCGCCAGGTCGGCCCTCGGCCCCGGCCGCGACTTCGCGATCGACCTGCACGGCCGCGCCACGACCGCCAACGCCAGACGTATCCTCGCCGCCGTCGCCGACCTGCAACCGCTGTTCGTGGAGGAGCCACTGGCCCCCGACCACCTGCACCGGCTCCGCGACCTGACCGCCGCGACGGACGTGCCGATCGCGCTCGGCGAGCGCCTCTACTCCCGCACCGACTTCCTGCCGCCGCTGACCTCCGGCCTGGCCGTGGCCCAGCCCGACCTGTCCCACGCGGGCGGCATCTCGGAGGTCAGGCGGATCGCCGCGCTCGCCGAGACGTTCGACGTGCAACTCGCCCCGCACTGCCCGCTCGGCCCGATCGCGCTGGCCGCCAGCCTGCAGATCGGCTTCGCCACGCCCAACTTCCTCATCCAGGAGCAGAGCGTGGGCATCTACCACAACAGCGGCGCCGAACTCCTCGACTACGTCCTCGACCCCGCCCCGTTCACCTTCACCGACGGCCACGCCCACCGCACCACGCTGCCCGGCCTGGGGGTGACCATCGACGAGCAGGCGGTACGGCAGGCCGCCCGCCACCCGCACGCCTGGCGCAACCCGGTCTGGCGGCACGACGACGGCTCGATGGCGGAATGGTGAGGCTGCTTACTCCGCCATCGGCTGTCGCTTTCTCGGCCATCGGCTGTCTCTGACGATCAGGCTCGGGCGGTCACCACGCTCGCCGAGGTCTCCGCGTGGACGCCGTGCCCGTCCGTACAGTGGGCCAGGTTCGCGCGGACGGCCGCGTACAGGGATTGGCGATGGACGGAGATGTGCGGGCCGACCGCCGAGAAGTCGAAGAGGCAGCACAAGGCGTCCGGTCCGCCGGGAATGGTGACCGGCACCGTCCACTCGCGCAGCTCGACCCGGCCGAAGCCCGCCTCCTCCACCAGGGCGGCGACCTCCTCCCCGCTCAGCGACCACGGCTCCTCGAACAACGCGGCCGGTCCGGGGCCGAGCACGGCGCCGACCGCGTCGTGCAGGGCGCGGAAGAGCGGGTTGCGGCGGAGCGGTGACCAGGTGGCGATGGCGATCCGCGCGCCGGGACGGGCGGCCCTGCGCATCTCGGCCACCGCGGCGCGCCGGTCCGGGACGAACTGGAGCGCCTGCTGCATGGTGATCAGGTCGAACGCCTCGTCCGACACGTGCAGGGGAGCCGCGCCGCACTCGACGTACTGGATCGGGGCCCCGCTGACGGGCGGCTCCTCCCGCGCGAGCGCGAGCATGGCCGGGCTCGGGTCGGTGCCGACCACGGCCCCGCCGTCGCCCACGGCCGCCGCCATGACGCGGGCCACCGTGCCCGGCCCGGTGCCGATGTCGAGCGCCCTGGCTCCCTGGGCGGGAGCCAGCTCCTCGACCAGCCGGTACGCCCAGGGCCGGAAGATCCCCGGCACCAGGACCTCCTGGTACGGGCGGACCTGGCGGGTGTCGGCGGCCTCGTACACCGTGCCCGGGGTCTGCTTGCCCGGCCGGGAGCCGCGCGCCTGTTCCAGAGTCGTGGCCAGGACCTCGACCTCGTCGGCCGAGTTGTACAGGTAGAAGGAGGCACGGATGGCCGCCGGGATGCCGAAGCGGCTGCACGCGAGCTGGGCGCAGTGATGGCCCGAACGTACCGCGATCCCCGCCTCGTCCAAGGCCGTGCGCACCTGCTGGAGCGGCATGCCGTCCACGACGAAGGAGAGCAGCGGCAGTCTGTCGCTGGTGTCCGCCGGCCCGATGAACCGGATGCCGGGCACCTCGCCGAGCCGGTCCAGCGCGTACTCGATCAGTGCCTGGTCGTGGGCGGCGACCGCGTCCATCCCGATCTCCGAGAGGAAGTCGCAGGCGGCCCCCAGACCGACCGCCTGCGCCACCGGCGGCGTCCCGGCCTCGAACTTGAGCGGCGGCGCGGCGTAGTGCATGGCGTCCACGCTGACCGTCTCGATCATCTCGCCGCCGCCGAGGAAGGGCGGCAGCGCCGCCAGCAGCTCGTGCCGGCCCCACAGCACGCCGATCCCGGTGGGCCCGCACATCTTGTGCCCGGAGAACGTCACGAAGTCGGCCCCGAGCGCGGCGACGTCCACCCCGAGATGCGGAACCGACTGCGCCGCGTCGACGACCAGCAGGGCGCCGACCTCGGCCGCGCGGGCCGCGATCGGCGCGATGGGGTTCACGGTGCCCAGGATGTTCGAGGCGTGCACGACGGCCACGACCTTGGTCCGCTCCGTGACCAGCTCGGCCAGGCGGGACAGGTCCAGCCGGCCGTCGTCGGTGATGCCCAGATAACTGACCTTCGCTCCCACGCGTTCGGCGAGCAGCCGCCAGGGGATGAGGTTGGAGTGGTGCTCCATCTCGGTCAGGACGATCTCATCGCCGGGACCGACCCGGAGCCGCCCGTCGCCCCACATCAGCGTGTTGGCCAGGAGATTGGTGGCCTCGGTGGCGTTCTTGGTGAAGACGATCTCCTCGGCGCGGGGCGCGTTGACGAAGGCCGCGACCTTGCGCCGGGCCCCTTCGTACAGCTCGGTCGCTTCCACGGCCAGGCGGTAGACGCCACGGTGCACGTTGGCGTTGGCGCGCGTGTAGTAGTGGCTGAGGGCGTCGAGCACCACGGCCGGCTTCTGCGTGGTGGCGGCACTGTCGAGGTAGACGGGTGGACGGGATCCGTCAGCGGCTGTCTCGAAGAACGGGAATGCCTTCCGCGTCGACTCGACGTCGATCGTCATCGTGGTCTCCTCCTGCCGAACGGTGTCGCGGCAGTCTCACCCCGGCCGGGCCGCCCGGATCCAACTGGAGTTGCGCGACGGCATCCCACGATTCTCCGAATGACGATAGCGGCTTTTTCTTCGGCGCCCGATGGCAGAAAGCGGCGGTCATTTATGGCCGTCGATGGCCGTCGAATTCATCGCCTAATCTGACGGCATGGCCAGCGATTTCTTGGTCGACGGCGGCCGGATCATGGCCATGCGCCGCGCACGCGGCCTGTCCCGGCGCATTCTGGCGAATCTCGTGGGCTGCAGCGAGGAATGGCTCCGGCTGGTCGAAAAAGGCGCCAGGCCGCTGGACCGATTATCCACCATCATGCGAATCGCCGACGTACTCCGCGTCAACGACCTTTCCGAACTCATCGGCGGCCACATAACATTGCCGGCCACCGGCGACCACGGCGAATGCGATGACGTCGGCCGGGCGCTGCTGTTCCCCCGGCTGTGCGCCGACGGCGTGACCGAGAGCGTGCACCGCGTCCACCGCCACGTGTCGTCGGCGTGGGAGATCTGGCGGCGCTCGCCCAGGCGCTACACCGAGCTACGCCGTCGCCTGCCCGCCCTCCTCCTGATGGCCGACACGTCGGCGGAGCACGCGAAGGCCGAGGACCGGCAGGCCGCCGCCGCCGACCTCACCGACGTCTACCGGCTGTTCGCGACGCTGCTGCGCGGCTGCGGCCACCACCCGCTCGCCCTGCTGGCCGCCGACCGCGCCGTGGCCGCCGCCCCCGCCGCCCTGCGGGCGCTCACCCGGGCCGAACTGGCCGAAGTCCTCATCCACCTGGGCCGGTACGCCGACGCCCGCCGCTTGTGCCTGGCCGCGACCGAGCTCACGGACGACCCGTCGACCATCGGCACCTGCTACCTGACGGCGGCGCTGGCCACCGCCGAGGAGAACGACCTCCTCCGGACCGAGGAACTCCTGAACCGCGCCCGCAAGCTCGGCGGGCAGCTCGATGTGGATTTCATGACCGAGGTGGACCTGCACGCGGTGGTGGTGGCGGCACGCATGGGACGCTACCGGCAGGCCATCCGGCTGGCGGCGGACGTCGACGCCGACCGCTTGTACGCGAAGGACCGGCAGGCCCGCTATTTCCTGTCCCTGGCCACGGCCCACGCCATGGACCGCAACCCGGAAGCCGCCACCGCCATGCTCAGGAAGGTGGCGGAGAACTGCCCCGAGGAGCTCAAGTACAGCCCTCAGGCCGGCCGGGTGGTGGACCAACTCCGGCGGCTGGACTGCGAGACGACCCGCGGCGAGCTACGGCAGATCGCCCGGCTCACCGCATGATCCTCCATAACCGTTCCTTCTCATAAGGAGACGTACTATCTCTTGGACTTCTGATTCCTTCTGTCGGAGGCTGGAGACATAAGCCACCTACCTGAGGAATCCCAGATGACGACCTTCGTACTTGTCCCCGGCGCCTGCCACGGCGCGTGGTGTTTCGAACCGCTGGCGCGCCGGCTCCGGCAGCACGGCCACGAGGCGTACCCGATCACGCTGACCGGGCTGGGGGCCAGGAAGCACCTGCTCAACGCCTCGGTCAACCTCGACACGCACGTCGCGGACGTGGTGAATCTCCTGGCGGACGAGCAGATCACCGACGTCGTGCTGGTGGGGCACAGCTATGGCGGAATGGTGATCACCGGTGCCGCCGACCGTGTCCCCGAGCGGGTCGACGGTCTGGTCTATGTCGACGCCTTCGTACCCGAGGACGGGGACTCCTGCTGGACCTTGGCCACGGACGACCAGCGACACTGGTACATCGGCGACGCCCACGCGAACGGCTACGCGACCGCGCCGCTGCCCTTCTTCGATCCGCGGGCCACGCCGCACCCGCTGGCCTCCCTCATCCAGTCGATCCGTCTGCGCGGCGGGCTCGACCGGTTCCGGAGCAAGGACTATGTGTACGCGGCCGAGGGCGAGGGGGAGTCGGCCTTCAAGCCGGCCTACGAGCGGGCGCTGGCCGATCCGTCGTGGCGCGCGCATGCCCTCGCGTCCAGGCACAACGTGATGCGGGACGCGCCCGACGAGCTGCTGAAGATCCTCCTGGCCACGAGCGCCTAGTCCCGCCGCGCATCATCGCGTCACCCGGTAGGCAGCGTTGGTCCACCGCCGGTCTGGGCGGGTTTGCCGTGGTGCGGTGGTGGTTCCGGCTCCGGCGCAGGTGGGAGCGGGAGCGGTTCGTCCCGGAAGAGTTCGGGCACCGATCGGTACAGGATCGCCGCGATCGGCACGGCCACGATCGCGCCCGCGATCCCCGCCAGGATGCCGCCGACGGAGAGCACGATGATGATCGCCAGCGGGTGGAAATGGAGCGCCCGGCCGACGATCAGCGGCTGCAGGACGTGGTTCTCCAACTGCTGCTCGACGACCAGGATGCCGACGAAGATGAGCGCGTAGATCGGACCCTTCGCACCGAGCGTGACCAGCGTCGCGACGGCTCCGGCGAAGAAGATGCCGACGATCGGGATGAAACTGGCCAGGAAGATCAGTACGGCCAGCGCCGCCCAGAGCGGGACGCCCATGATCGCGAGCACGATGCCCATGAGGATGCCGTGCACCGCCGCCACGGCCACGGTGCCCTGTACGTAGTGCGAGAGCGTGACCCAGGCCGTGCGCCCGGCGCGATCGACCCGTGGCGCGACCGTACCGAACCCCTTGAGGAACCACGCCCAGATCCGGTCCCCGTCCTTGAGCAGGAAGAACGTAACGAAGAGCAGCAGGACGGTCGCGGCCAGCGCTTCGAGCAGCACGACGGTGCCCGCGAGCACGGTCGAGGTGATCTGCCGCTGCTGTTCGGTGACCAGGTTGGCGATGTCGTCGACCCAGTTGCTGAGCTGGTTCGGCTTCACGTGCAGCGGGCCCGTGTAGAGCCAGCCCTCCATCGTCTTGGCGGTCTGCTGCACCTGTTTCACCAGGCCGGGAAACTCCTCGTTGGCCCGTACGCCGATGACCCAGCCCGTCCCGGCCACCACGGCGAACGCGACGAGCATGGTGATCCACGTGGCGTAGATCGGCCGCAGCCCCATCGCGCGCAGCCGCCTGGTGAGGGGGAACAGCAACGCGGTCAGCAGCAGCGCGACCGCGACCGGCAGGGCGATGAGGTGCATCAGCACCACGATGTTGACTATGTAGTTGGCCACGAAGCCGATGAGGATCAAGCAGGCGCTCCAGGCGGCCAGCTTGGCCAACGTGGGTGGCACCAGCCCCCAGAGGGGTCCCCGATCCGGCTTCACGTCTTCCAGACTCTCACCTCCGCTCCTGATAGGCACGGATCCCGGCCGCCCAGTAAGGTGCGGCCAGGATGATTCGACGCACGCCCGGGTAGAGGCTCAGCTTGAAGATCGAGCGGTTTTGGACGGTACGGTGAGCAAGCTCGGACGGTTGCCGGCGGCTTGGGCTCGGGCGCGAAGTCGTCATGGCTGGCTGGATCATCTGGTCCGGGCCCTGATCCGCTATGACAAGGTGGACGGCGGCCGGCTGTCGGCCGCGCTCACGTACTACTCCTTCTTCGCCACCTTCGCGCTCGCGCTGCTGGGGTTCGCCATTCTCGGCCGGTACCTGGACTATCCGCCGGTGCTGATCGCGGTGCAGCACTATCTGAGCGAGAACTTCCCGCGGCTAAACGTGCAGGCGCTGATCGACGCGCGGGCGACGGCGGGAGCGGTGGCCTTCGTCGCGCTGCCGTTGACGGGCCTGTTCTGGATGGACGCCCTGCGCTCGGCCAGCAGGGCGATCTGGCGCATCGAGGAGTATCCGGGGAGGTTCATCCTGCGCCAGCTCATCGACCTGTGCGTGGTGGCCGGGCTCGGTGTGCTGCTCTTCCTGTCGATCGCCCTCGCCTTCGCCGCCGAATGGCTGCTGAGCTGGCTGGCCGTCCACACGGTGGGGACGGACGCCGACTGGGCCCAGTGGGCGCTGTCGGCGGCCGCGTTCGTCATCGGTCTCGGCATCAACACCCTGCTGGCCATGGCGTTGCTGACCGCCCCGCCCCGGCTGCACCTGCCGCTGCGCAGGGTGATCGGCCCGGCGCTCGTCATCATGATCGGCCTGGAGATCCTCAAGACCCTCGGGCAGGTCTACCTCAACCTCACCGCGGCCAACCCCGCCTATCAGGTGGTCGCCGGAGCAGTGGGGATGCTGGTGTTTCTCAAGTTGCTCAATCAGCTCATCCTGTTCGCCGTCGCTCTGGCGGCCACCAGCACCACCGGCCAGGTCAAGGACCTGACCACCGGCGCTCCTCCGCTCAGAAAGTCGCCGAAGGTCCCTCTTCAGTGACGGACGGTGGGAAAACTGTCCGTTTCCTCGGCCTCGCCAGGGGGAGAGACTGGTGACCAAGGCGGAATGACGGAGGTAGAACCGATGCGCTTAGCGTCTGTAGTGGTGATCCTTTGGCTGATCGTCGGTGCCTTCGCGGCGGGCCAGCGCGACTACTACTCGGGACCGGTCGACAACTGCAACAAGCTGGCCACCATCGCCGTGACGATCGTGGCCGGTCCGCTGAACTATCTCGGCATGAACCCGAAGATCGCCTGCCAGACACCCCAGCCCAGCAAGTGACACCCGGGTCAGACTCGGCGGTTGGCGTCCTCCAGGTAGTGCAGGACGGCGGTGACGCGCCGGTCCGCCCGGTCGGTGGGCGCCAGGTCGAGCTTGGCGAAGATGCTGCGGATGTGCTTGTGCACGGCGCCGTCGGTGACGAAGAGCCGCTCGGCGATGGCGGCGTTGCCCAGACCTTCGGCCATCAGGGCCAGCACGTCGCGTTCGCGCGGGCTGAGGCGCTCCAGCCGGGTGTCGGGCCGGGTGCGTACGAGCAGCTGCGCGACGACATCCGGATCGATGGCCGTGCCCCCGTCCGCCACCCGATGCAGCGCGGTCAGGAACTCGTCCACCCGCCCGACCCGCTCCTTCAGCAGGTACCCGAGGCGGGAGCTGCCATGGGAGAGCAGCTCGGTGGCGAACGCCTGCTCGACATAGGCGGACAGCACGAGCACGGCCAGGTCCGGCTGGCGGCGCCGGGCCTCGACGGCCGCGACGATCCCCTCGTCGGTGTGGGTCGGCGGCATCCGTACGTCGACGATCGCCACGTCCGGCTTGTGGGCCCCGACGGCGTCCAGGAAGCCGCTGGGGTCGCCGGCGGTGGCCACGACGTCGATGCCCTCGGCGCGGAGCAGCAGCGCGAGCCCTTCGCGCAGGAGCGGATCGTCCTCGGCGATCACGATCCGCATGGCAGGCTCACGGTCACGGTGGTGGGCCCACCGGGCGGGCTGGTCAGCATGAATGTCCCATCGTGTGCTTCGGTACGGCGGCGGATGCCGACGAACCCGGTCCCGTCGCGTTCGTCCGCCCCGCCCTGGCCGTCGTCGGTGATCCGCAGGTGGAGCCGGTCGTCCCGGAGACGGGCCAGGACGTCGGCGCGACTGGCACGGCTGTGCTTGGCGATGTTCGTGAGCGTCTCGGCCACCACGAAGTAGGCCGTCGCCTCGACCGAGGAGGCGCACCGGACGGGCAGGTCGGCGTCGATCCGGCAGGGCACCGGGCAGGCCGTGGCCAGACCGGTGAGCGCGTCCGAGAGGCTCCGGTCGGTCAGCACCGGCGGCAGGATACTGCGGACGACCCCGCGGAGCTCGGCGAGTGCCTGCTCGGCGGCGTCCTGCGCGCGTTCGAGAATGGCCTCGGCGCTGGCCGGGTCGCGCGTCAGAGCCCGGCGGGCCGCGCCGAGCAGGACGTTGACGGCGACGATCCGGTTCTGCGTCCCGTCGTGCAGCGACCGCTCGATGCGCCGCAGCTCGGCGGAGTGCGCGTCGAGCGCGGCGGCGCGGGTCGCGGTGAGTTGTACGACGCGCAGTGCGAGGTCGGTGCCGGAGACGGGCGCCAGGAGCCGTCGGCCGGGCCAGGCCTGCAGCCGCGCCATTCCCGGGATGATCGTGGCGGTGATGATGATCCAGCCGATGCCCAGCAAGGAGACGGCGAGGGCGCTGGGCCAGCCCTGCACGGTCCAGAGCCCGCTGGCCGACGTGGCCGCCACGTCCGGTGGCAGCAGCCGCCAGTACAACGGGAAGGGGATGTCACGCACCGCGTAGAGGGGCAGCGAGAGACCGATCGCACCGACAAACAGCCCGAAGACGGCATGCGTCGCCACCCAGCCCACTTCCCCGCGTACGGCCGAGTCCGCGAGGGCGGCGCGCAGCCCGTGCGGTATCGGCTCCGGGCCGACGACCTCCGGACCCCAGCGGGAGAGCCGCCCGCGTTCCCGATCGGCGACGACACGCACCACGCGCAGCGTGACGGGCGCCAGCAGCAGGCCCACGCCGACGAGGCTGGTGATCGCGGTGGCGATCACCAGCGCGAAGGCGATCAGCGCCAGGAACGAGGTGCCGAACCCGCCGACGAGGTGTTCGAGCGCGTCCAGGACGACTCGGGCACGGGCGAGGGCGAGGGCGTCCCAGCGGGCCGCCCGCCGGCCGGTCGTGGGGTCGTCGGTCGGCATGCGGCACCTCCTTGGCCCGGGAGATCGCCCGGCGGCGCCTCCTCAGCCCAGGACAATAGGGCATCACTTGGGCGGTCGGCAGATCATCGGCCGAGGAGTACAGCCTGCTGTACCCGGCTTGTCCCGTTGATGGGATCGTCGTCAGTGGTGATCGTCCGTAGCTTCGATGGGTGACAGCCCATCGAGTGAGGAGCACCTCATGTCCGACATCCTGAACGTCTCCGAGGCAGCCCGTCCGGCACAGTCCGCCGACGCTCGGCGCGGGATGTTCCGTCCCGTGCTGTGGCTCCTGCTCGCGATCAGTGCCGTCCTCAACATAGTGACCTCGAACATCGGCTCCAACATCTTCGTCGGCATCGGATTCGGGCTCGTCACCATCGCGTGCGCCGTCGCCCTGGCCGTCCACCACTACCGCCATCGGCGCCCCTGAGCCCATCTCAGGGCAGTGAGGCGGGCAGCCCGAAGGGCGTGAAGTGCTCGGCGCCGATGAACGAGGTGACCTCGCGGATGCGCTCGCCGCGCAGGGTCAGCACGTTGATCGACCAGGCGAGGTGCGCGCCGGCGCCCTGGCTCCGGAGGTAGCAGGCCACGGCGGGCTGGCCGTTCGCGGTGACCGGCAGGTGCCGCCAGCTGCCGCAGGCGGTCAGCGGGACCCGCCTGGCGAAGTCGGCGACGGCCGCCAGGCCGTGATACCAGTGCGGCAGCGGCGGCATCGACCAGGTGACGTCCTCGGTCAGGAGCGCGACCAGGGCGTTGGCGTCGCCGCGTTCGAGCGCGGTGGAGTAACCGGCGACGATCTCCCGCACCCTGGCGTCGTCGATCTGGCGCAACGTCCGCTGCTGGGTGGGAGCGGGCACCTTCTCCGCGACGATCTTGCGGGCTCGGGCCAGGGCGGAGTTCACCGACGTGGTGGAGGTGTTCATCGTGGTGGCGATCTCGGCGGCGGAGAACCCGAGGACCTCGAAGAGCAGCAGCGCCGCGCGCTGGTTGCCCGGCAGGTGCTGCATGGCGGCGACGAAGGCGAGTTCGACGGCCTCGCGCTGCTCGTAGCGCGCGGCCGGTCCGCCCGCGCCGAGAGCCGCGTCGGGATAGGGGCCCAGCCAGGCGACGTCGGCCAGCGGGGCGTCGCCGAGCACGGCGCGATCACTGGACGGGCCGAGATCCATCGGCAGGGCTCGCCTACCCCTGGATTCGATGCTATCCAGGCAGGTGTGGGTGGCCACGGTGTACAGCCACGAGCGCAGCGAGCTGCGGCCCTCGAAACGCGCGAGCCCCCGCCACGCCCGCAGCAGGGCGTCCTGGAGGGCGTCGTCGGCGTCGTGGGTGGAGCCGAGCATGCGGTAGCAGTGGGCGTGCAGCTCCCGGCGCAACGGCTCCACGAGCCGGTTGAACGCGGCATCGTCCCCGGCCCGCGCCCGGACCAGGTCTTCGGCACCCTCCGCCGACGTGTCCGCTGTTGTGGCGGAAAAGACTTCGCTCACAAGCGACGATTCTGCCCCATCACCGGAGTCACCTCTTGGACCGACCACCAACCTCCAGACCAGGAGAACTCCGATGCACAACACCCTTGAGGTCCCTGACGCCCGCCTGTACTACGAGGTACGGGGCGAGGGCCCCCTGGTGGTGCTCGTCGGTGCCCCGATGAACGCCGACTCCTTCGCCCCGGTGGCCGAGCTGCTGGCCACCGACCACACCGTGCTCACCACCGACCCGCGCGGCATCAACCGCAGCCCCCTCCACGACCCCGAACAGGACTCGACCCCGCAGCTGCGCGCCGACGACCTGTCCCGGCTCCTGACCCACCTCGACGCCGGCCCGGCCGCGATCTTCGGCTCCAGCGGCGGCGCCGTCACCGCGCTGGCGTTCGCCGAGGCCCACCCTGAGCAGGCCCACACCGTCATCGCCCACGAAGCCCCGGTGGTCGACCCGCTGGAGGACCGCGAGCAGCTCTACGCCGGGACCGACGACCAGATCGCCACCTACCTCGCGGGCGATGTCACAGGGGCCTGGCGGAAGTTCATGGCTCAGGCCGACATCGTCATGCCGGACGGCGCGATCGAGATGATGTTCGGCGGGGAACGCGACCCGCGCCAGGTCGCGGACGAACGCCGCTGGTTCGCCCACGAGATGCGCGACACCGTCCGCTGGCGGCCCGATTTCGCCGCTCTGCGCGCGGCGAGTACCCGCGTCGTGATCGGCATCGGCGAGGACTCGGCCGGCCAGCTCTGCGACCGCACGTCGATCGCGCTCGCCGCGGCACTCGGCATCGAGCCGACGATGTTCCCCGGCGGTCACATCGGCTTCGTCGACGACCCGAAGTCCTTCGTCGCCCGGCTGCACGCGGTCCTGTACGAGAGCTGATCGGGCGGCGTCAGCGCGTACCGGTGATCAGAGCGAGGGCCACGGCCAGCAGCGCGATCACCGGAGCCGCCGCGGGGAGCAGGTGCAGGCTCACCGTGGCGGCGGCCGCGCCGAGCGCCAGGGCGAAGAGCACGGCCACCAGCTCGGGAATGTGCGGCTGCCCGTCCTCGGGAGTGAGGAGGCGGGAGAACGAGCTGGTCAGCGCGCCGGTGATGAACGTCGTCGAGCCGATGAAGGTCCGCAGACGATGGGTCACCGCGCTCTGGACGCCCATGGCGAGGGCGGCGGTCGCGATCAGCGGGAGGCGCGGGCCGGACAGGGCCCAGGCGATGGCCAGCGCGATCAGCAGGCCCAGCTCGGCGGCCAAGGCCAGCCTGATCCGGGCGGCCCAGCCGGTGGCCTCCCCGGTGAACCGGAACGCGGCGACCAGGCCACAGGTGAAGGCGATCAGCGCCACCAGCGAGCCCAGGGCCTCGGAGAGGCGGCCACGGCCGGCTGACACGCCGAGCAGGACCAGGTTGCCGGTCATGTTCGAGGTGAAGACCTGGCCCAGGGCGAGGAAGGTGAAGGCGTCCATGGAGCCCGAGGCCAGCGCCAGGCTCAGGATGGGCAGGCGGTTGGTGGCCGACATCCCCTCATGGTCGGCCGCCCGTGCGGCCTGCGGGGGGAGGCGCGCTGCGCACGGCTACAGGACGACGTGGTGGGCGGGTGCAGCCCGGCGGGGTGGGCAGGCGCGTTGGGCGGTTACGGGACGGCGGGGTGGGCCGGTGGCGGTCAGGCGGCCGCCAGCCGAATCAGAAGCCAGGTCAGCGGCCGGGTCAGCGGCCAGGTCAGAAGCCAGGGAAGATCCGTCGCAGGTCGTCCAAGGTGAGGCTGTCGCTCGTGAGGGTCACGACGCTCGGCGTGTGCTCGGGAGAGTGGCGGCCGGTGGTGAGACGCAGCCACCACTCGGCCGGCGCGCTGAGGACGGCGTCGGGCTGAGCCGGCTCGTCGGTGAGGCTGACCGCGTCACCCACGGCGAGCCCGAAGGAGCGCTCGGGCGAGGTGGTCCGGATGGCCACGCCGACCTGGCGGCCGGCGAGGGCGTCGGCCTTGCCGATGAAGTGGATGAGCATGCCCACCTGGTCGAGCAGCAGTTCGGCCGCGGCGGGGGCCAGGGTCGCCGCCGGGTCGAAGGCGACCTCGACGTCCCACGAGTGATGGGCGAACTCGCTGAGCCGCAGCCCCGCCGCGGTCGCGACGTCCACGGGGACCGGCAGGAAGCCGAGTTTGATCCGCAGCTCCTCGCGTGTCTGCGCGTCAAGGCTCTCGTAGCGGCTGACCAGCGCCTCGTCGGCGGTCAGGAAGCCCTCGGCCCGCTCGGCCGGGGACATCGCGTCCCAGCGGGCCCAGACCGACTTGTTGAAGTCTCCGTCTGGGCCGGCGGTGCCGCTCAGCGTGGCCTCCAGACCGGCCAGGTTGATCTCGGCGCCGCTGCCCAGGTGGCTGAGCACCTGGGACACGTCCCACTCCGACGCGCCGGACGGCCGGGTGAGGTCGTCGGCCGCGAGGCCGCGGACAAGGGTGGCCAGGTGATCGTGGCCGCTGCGCAGCGCGTCGATGATCTGGTCGGCACGATCGGTCATGTTCGTCTCCAGAGTGGGGACGCGGAGATGTCTACGGTCCGCCGCGTTGCGAATTTTGTTGACGGGTCAAGCATACGTCCGGCGAGGGAGAGTATCTGTCGGCGCCCTGGCCACCAGCGATCCGAAGGCGCCGACGAGGCTCATGCGGATGTGTCCCGGGGCTGGAGGGAGTCGAACACGGTCATTCCCGAGGCCGGGTCGAGATCGGTCTGCGTCACCTCGGTCAGCCGGGCCATGGTCATGTAGAAGCCGATCGCCAGGATCGCCTCGACGATCTCCCGCTCCGAGAAGTGTCGTCGAACCTCCGTGAACACGCTGTCCTCGACCCGGACGTCCTCGATCACCTGCTTCCCGAACGCGAGCAGCGCGCGCTCCGCGTTGTCGAAGACCTCGTCGTCGAAGGCATTATCGGCGAGGTTCCCCTGCTCGATCGCGTCGATCTGCGCTTGCGGAACGCCGACCCCCAGGGCGATCGGCACGTGTTGCCGCCATTCGTAGGTGCCGCCCTCGATCCGCGCGACGAGCAGAATCAGCAGCTCGCGTCGCCGATGCCCGAGATCAAGACTGCTGAGGATGGCCGTGCCCAGCCGCACCTGCGGGAGCACACACGACTCCGCGTGCGCCAGCATGCGGAAGATGTTGAGCTTGACCGGTAGGGCCGCGAGTACTTTGGCCGCGTCCCCGGTCGCGTCGTCAGGATGGATGAGGGTCAATCTCGCCATCGATACCTCCGGCTGTGTCGCCGTTAGCTGGGTGGACAGGAGCGGTCGTCAGGTGACCGAGCGCCTGAGAGTCTCATCCCAGCAACGGCCTCATCAACCGGGTTCCGCGACCTCCTGGAGCGGGAGGTGACACGCGGCCAGGTGCGGCGGGTCGTCACCGTACAGCTCCAGCGGCGGCACCACCTGGGCGCAGACGTCCTCAGCCTTCCAGCAGCGCGTACGGAACCGGCATCCCGACGGCGGGTCGAGCGGAGAGGGCACCTCGCCCTGCAGCAGGATCCGCTCCCGCCGAACCCCCGCGGTGACGTCGAGGACCGGCGCCGCGGACATGAGCGCGGCGGTGTACGGATGGCGCGGCTGGTCGAACACCTGCTTGGTCGGCCCCGTCTCGACAATCTTGCCGAGGTACATGACCGAGACACGGTCGGCGACGTGGCGGACGACGGACAGGTCATGGGAGATGAACACGTACGATACGCCCAGCCGGGCCTGCAGGTCGGTGAGCAGGTTGAGCACCTGCGCCTGGACCGACAGGTCGAGCGCCGACACCGGTTCGTCGCACACGATGACGTCCGGTTCGAGGGCGAGCGCGCGGGCGATCCCCAGGCGCTGGCGCTGGCCGCCGGAGAACTCCTGCGGGTAACGGCGGGCGTCGCTCGCCCGCAGCCCCACCATCTCCAGGAGTTCGGCCACCCGCTTCCCGCGCTCCTTCACCGGCACCAGGTCACGGTGCGTCCGCCAGGGCTCGCCGACGATGTCCTCGGCGCACAGCCGGGCGTTCAGTGACGCGAACGGGTCCTGGAACACCATCTGCACCCGGCGCCGCCACTTCAGCAGCTCCTTGCCGCGCAGCGCGAACGGGTCCGTACCCTCGAACCTGACATGGCCCTGGTCCGGGCGCTCCAGCATGAGCAGCACCCGGGCGAGCGTCGACTTGCCGCAGCCGGACTCCCCGACCAGGCCCAGCGTCTCGCCGCGGGCCAGCCGCAGGTCGACGCCGTCCAGTGCGCGCAGCCGGTTGCTGCCGGAGGCGCCGCGAGCGACGTGGAAGGTCTTGCTCACCCCTGCCACGTCCAGCAGGGGCGCCTCCATGTCGGATGTGTCAGTCATCGGGCAGCTCCTTCCAGTGATGACACGCGGACAGGCGACCGGGTCCGGCCTCGACGAGGACGGGACGCTCCGCCGCGCACACGTCGCTCGCCATCGGGCAGCGCGCGCGGAAGGCGCAGCCCGAGGGAACCGAGTGCAGGTCGGGCGGGCTGCCCGGGATGGACTTCAGGGTGACGCCGCGCGCCACCTCGGCCGGCACCGAGTCGAGCAGCCCGCGCGTGTACGGGTGGCGCGGCCGGGCGAACACGTCCGCCACCCGGCCGGTCTCGACGATGTTTCCCGCGTACATGACGGCCACGTGGTCGGCCTGCTCGGCCACCACCGCGAGGTCGTGGGTGATGAGGATCAGCGCCGTCTGCTGCTCGGTGCGCAGCTCGCGCAGCAGCTCCATGATCTGGGCCTGCACAGTGACGTCGAGGGCGGTGGTGGGTTCGTCGGCGAGCAGCACCTTGGGGTGCAGGGCCATCGCCAGCGCGATGAGCAGCCGCTGACGCATGCCGCCGGAGAACTGGTGCGGGTAGGCGCTCACCCGGGCACCGGCCTCGGGGATGCCGACCCGTTCCATCAGCTCGACGGCCCGCTTGCGCGCATCGCGGCGGGAGAGACGCTGGTGGATCCTGAACGGCTCGGCCAGCTGGGCGCCGACCGTCTGTACGGGGTTCAGCGCGGTGAGCGCGTCCTGGAACACGATGGACAGGCCGGGCCCGGCCAGCCGCCTGCGCTGTGCCGGCGGCAGGGTGAGGATGTCGGTGCCGTCCAGGCGTATGGCGCCGCCCGCTACGTGCGCCACCGGGTCGAGCAGACCGACGATGGCCTGTGCCGTCATGCTCTTGCCGCAGCCCGACTCGCCCAGGAGCGCCAGTGTCTCACCGGAGCGGACGGAGAAGCTGACCTCGCGTACGGCGCGTACCGTCCCGGAGGGGGTCCGGATGTCGACCGCCAGCCGGTCCACTTCCAGTACCGGAGACTCGCTCATGGCCGCACCTCCTTGTTCTTGCGGCGGGAGTTCTCGCGGCGAGAGCGGGGCAGGGTGAGCCGCCACCGCTGGCCGGGGTCCATGGCCAGGCGCGCCCAGGACGCGAGGATGGTCGCCGAGACGGTCGTCACCACGATGGCGACTCCGGGGAAGACGGCGATCCACCAGGCGCTCTGCAGTACCTGCCGCCCTTGGGCGACCATCAGGCCCCAGCTCATGTCCGGCGGCTGGATGCCGATGCCCAGGAAGCTCAGCGACGATTCGGTCAGCATCACGAAACAGAAGTCCAGGGTCGCGACGGTGAACAGGGTGGGCAGCACGGTCGGCGCCACGTGCCTGCCGATGATCGCCCAGCTCTTGGTGCCGAACGTCCGCGCCGCGTCCACGAACAGCCGGCTCTGCAACTCGGCGGACTCCGCCCGCGCGGCCCGCAGGTAGACCGGGATGCGGGCGATGGCCAGGACCAGGACGATGTTCCCGGCGCTGGGGGAGAAGACGTACAGCACGACCACGGCCAGCAGCAGCGAGGGGAAGCTGAGGATGACGTCGGCCACGCGCATGGAGACGTTCTCCCGCCAGCCTCGGTGGTAGCCCGCCCACATGCCCCACACCGACCCGACGACCAGGGAGATCACCACGGCCGGGATGGCGACGGAGAGCGTCGTACGGCTGGCCACGATGAGCCGGGCGAGCAGGCTGCGGCCGAGCGAGTCGCTGCCGAGCACGAACGCGAAGCCGTCGTCGAGGCTGAACGGCGGCCGGTTGACCGCCCGCAGGTTCTGCTTCACGGCCAGGTCGCCGAGCAGGATCGGCCCCACGATGGCGCCGACGGCCACGATCACCAGGATCACCACCGCCAGGCAGGCGAACCGATCCCGCGCCAGCAGCCGCCACCAGGTGATCCGCCGAGCGGCGGGAGGAGCCTCCACGAGGCTGGTCATGCCGTCACCCCCTGACGGACTCGGGAGTCCAGGAGCGCGTAACAGGCGTCGATGACGATGTTCAGCGCGAAGATGGTGATCGCGGTCACCAGGACCGCGGCCTGCAGCACCGCGAAGTCGCGCTGCAGGATCGAGGTGATCATCAGCTTGCCGATGCCCGGCCAGCCGAAGATGGTCTCGACGACCACGGCCCCGTTGACCAGCCCGACCGCCAGGTCACCGGCCACGGTGAGCGCGGGGGGCGCGGCGTTGCGCAGCGCGTGGCCGAAGACCACCCGCAGCTCGCTCGCGCCCTTGCTCCGGGCCACCTTGATGTACGGCGCCGACAGCGCCGTGACCATCGCCCCGCGCACCACCTGCACCAGCACGCCGAACGGCCGGATCAGCAGGGTGAGCACCGGCAGCACCCACGCCGCCGCGCCCTCGGTGCCTGAGGTGGGCAGCCAGCCGAGAGCCACGGAGAAGACCAGGACGCCCATGATGGCGAACCAGAAGTCCGGCATGCTGGCCGCGGTCGTCGAGGTGAAGCTGGCGACCCGGTCGGCCAGGGAGTTCGGGCGGTAGGCCGCCCAGCTCCCGACGACGACCGCGCCGAGGATCGCCAGGATCATCGTGGCGCCCGCCAGCTGCAGCGTCGCGGGGAAGGCCCGCAGCACCGCGTTGGCGGCGGGCTCGGCGGTCCGCAGCGACTCGCCGAAGTCCAGCCGGACCACCTGAGCCAGGTAGTCACCGAACTGGACGAGCAGCGGCTGGTCGAACCCGTGCCGGGCGGCGAACTCCGCCCGCATCTCAGCGGTGGCGCTGAGCGGCAGGTAGAGGTTCGCCGGGTCGCCGGTCAGGCGGGCCAGGTAGAACACGCCGAGGACCACCACGACCAGCGGTATCGCACTGGAGGTGACGCGATGCCGCAGGAAGGTCAGCACACCTGCTCCTTTCAGCCGGCCGGGTGCAGCTCGGCGAGGCGCATCTCGTCGTTCGTGGCGGCGTTGGGCTTGTAGGTGACCTTCTTCGACAGGGCGAGGATGCCGGTCATGTGCGCCAGGACGGCGTCGCGTACGACGTCCTTGTTCTGGTAATCGAGCGCCTTGGCGAACGCCGTCTGGCGCTCCTCGCCCGAGGCCTGCTCGCCGGCGGTGATCAGGTCGTCCAGTTCGGGGGTGCCGAAGCTGCTCTGCGCGCCCTTGGTGCCGTAGATCTGGCCCATGGTGAAGGCCGCGTCACCGGCCTGGTTGCCGTGCTGGGCCTGCAGCAGGGTGGGGCCGGCGTCCTTGGGGAAGGGGCGCAGCAGGTACTCCAGCCAGGCGTTCACGTCGAGCATCTGGATCTTGACCGAGAGCCCGGCCTCGGTGAGCGAGTTCTGCACGACCTCCATCGCCTCGGCGGCCTTGGGGTAGATCCCGTTCCGTCCGATGATCGTGATGGGGGTGTCCGTGGCGACGCCGGCCGCCTTGGCGTCCGCGATCAGCTTCTTGGCCTGCGCCATGTCGTACGGCCAGGGCTGGATGGCCGGGCTGTGACCGGTCACGCCTTCGGGGACGAGCTGGCCCGCAGGCTTGCCGAGCCCGGCGAAGACCGAGGCGACGAGCCCGTCCTTGTCGATGGCGTAGTTGATCGCCTGGCGCACGCGAAGGTCGTTGAGCGGCGGCTTGGCGGCGTCGATGCGCAGGTAGGAGGTCTCGTTGTTGGGGAACTGCACGGCCGAGTCGCCGGCGCCGTCCTCGGGGGCGAGGCCGACGGCGATGTCCGCCTCGTCGCTCTTGATCATGGCCGCGCGGATGCTGCCCTCACCACGCCAGACGTACTCGGCCGCGGCGAAGTCCGGCGCCTTGCCCCAGTATCCGGGGAAGCGCTCCAGGCGCAGGCTGCGGCCGGCGTCCCACTTGGCGATCTTGTACGGGCCGGTGCCGACGGGCTCCCGGACCTTGCCGGTGGCGTTCGTGGTGGTCGGCACGATCTCGACGAAGGACAGCCGCAGCGGGAGGATCGGGTCCGGCTTGGCCGTCTTCACCTTGAGGGTCACGTCGTCCGCGGCCGTCACCGTGAGCTTGATGCCGCCGAAGACGTACCCGTTGACGTTGCAGTCGACCTTGGAGCCGAGCGTGCGCTCGATGGAGAAGGCGGCCGCCTTGGCGTCGAACGGGGTGCCGTCGTGGAACTTCACGCCCTTGCGCAGGGTGAAGGTCCACTCGGTGGGCGAGTCCTGCTTCCACTCCGTGGACAGCGCCGGCTGGAGCTGCCCGGAGCTCGGGTCACGCTCCGTCAGAGCCTCGGTGATGTTGGCCCGGGTGACGCGTCCGGTCGCGGTGAGAGAGGCGTCGCACGGCTCCAGCGTGGGCGGCTCCTCGGGCAGCACGATGCGGACGGTGCTCGCCGCCGCGCCGCCGCCGGCCGACGGCTCCGGGCCGCTGTTCGCGACCGAGCAGGCGCCGACAGACAGCAGGGTGCCCAGCGCCAAGAGGGCAGAGGCTGCCTGACGGGGGTTGGGGGGGTTGATCATAATTCCTCCGAAATCGCCTGCTCCTGATGCCGGGCAGGCCACGTGCTATGCGACAGGTGCCGCGCTGAGGGCGGAAAGGCCGCGGTCGATGATGCGGGCGAGCTGCTCGCGGTGCTCCGGGGTGACCTGCGCCAGTGGCGAGCGGACGGGTCCGGCGGAGCGGCCGCGGATGTCCAGCCCGGCCTTGACGAGGGAGACGGCGTAGCCGGGCGTCGTGTTGCGCAGTGCGGCGAGGGGGGCGTAGAACTCGCGCAGCAGGAGGTCCTGGGTCGCCTCGTCGCCCTTCTCGAACGCCTGGAAGAACGCGACGGCGACCTCCGGGAGGAAGGCCAGCACCGCCGAGGAGTAGGCGCGGGCGCCGAGTCCGACGTAGGAGCGGGCGAAGATCTCGGCCGTCGGCATGCCGTTCAGCAGGGGCAGCCGTCCGCCGGTGGCGGTCTGGATGAGCTGGAGCAGCTCCATGTCGCCGTGCCCGTCCTTCAGCGCGACGATGTTGTCCACCTCGGCGAGCTCGGCCACCGCCTCCGGGGAGAACAGCGCCGTACCGCGCTGGTAGAGGATCACGTCCAGATCCGTGGCGGCGGCCACCTCCCGGTAGTGCGCCACGAGCCCGGCCGGCGGCCCGACCTGCAAATACGGCGGGAGCGCCAGCAGGGCGTCGGCCCCGGCGGCCTGCGCGGCGCGGGCGAACTCGGCGGCCGTCCGCGTGCCGCCGCCGACCCCGGCGAGCACCGGGACCGTTCCCGCGACGTGCTCCACGGCGGCCTTGACCACCGCCTGGTGCTCCGTGGCCGTCAACGACGCCATCTCCCCGGTCCCGCAGGCGACGAAGATCGCGCTGGGCCGCGCGGCGAGCACGTCGGTGAGATGAGCCTTGAGCCCGGACAGATCCACGTCCCCCGACTCCGTGAACGGTGTGACGGGGAAGGCGAGCAAGCCTGAGAGAGAAGCGGCGACTCGCGTGACTGCGGGGGACATCAACAGCAACCTCTTGTCTACATATGGAGACAGCATCTATATTTGTAGCCGAGACATTAAGTGGGTGTTTCACCAAACGTCAAGAGGTGGTCGATGACGCAATACGCCCCGGACTCGTTACCTCAATCCGCCGAGACCGGGGGAGGCGTCCGCAGCGTCAAATCGGCCGAGCGGACCATCGCGGTGCTCGAACACCTCAGCTCAGCCCCGAAGGCGTGCTCACTGCGCGAGCTGACCAGCGCGCTGGGCCTGCCGCGGGCGAGCGGCTACGCGCTGCTCACCACACTGGTGAGCACGGGCTGGGTGGAGGCCGACGGTGGCGGCCGCTACCGGCTCGGCATCCGCGCGCTGCGGGCCGGGATGTCGTACATCGAGCGGGACGACCTCGTCCAGCGGGCCCGTCCGGTGATGAACGACCTGAACGACGAGCTCGGCGAGACCGTCCACCTGGCCCGTCTCGACGGCGTGGAGATCGTCTACCTGGCCACCAACATCTCCAAGCACTCCCTGGCCGTAGTCACCCGCCCCGGCCGGCGGCTGCCGTGCTGGGCCACCGGTCTCGGCAAGGCGATCCTCGCCGGGCGCCCCTGGGACGAGGTCGACGAACTCCTGCCGGTCACCCTGGAGCCCCGCACCGTCCACACCTTCACCGACCGAGTGGCACTGCGCGCCGAACTCGAGGAGATCCGGCGCCGCGGCCACGCCGTCGACGAGCAGGAATCGACCCTCGGGCTGCGCTGCTTCGCCGTCTCCCTGGACCTGGGACGCGTCCCGAACGAGGCGCTCAGCTGCTCCGTCCCCCTCGTCCGCCTCGATCCCGAACGCGAGGAGGCGATCGTGGCCGCACTGCTCCGGGCTCGGGCCCGCATCATCCGCTGATCATCCGAGGGCTGAGCGGACGCCTAATCCACCCGCTGGGTCGTCTGGTCCACTCGCTCGGCGGCCCGGAGCACGGCGACGCCCGAAGGCGGCAGGGTGACGGTCCCGACGCTCTCGTCCGACGGAGCCAGGGCGTCGGTCCACTCGCCGCCGAGGGCGATGTCGTGCTTGTCGCCGGTGTGGTTCAGCAGGATCAGGAAGCGGCGGCCGACTCCGGCCCGGACGCTCGCCTGAACCCCTACGGGCAGCCCCTCGACGACCGGGGTCACTCCCGCTTCGGCGAGTGCCCGGCCGAGGACCGCCCGCATGGTGACCGCGTCGAGCCGGGTCGAGAGGTAGCGGGCGATCCCCGCGCCGAACTCGTGCCTGGTCACGGCCGGGCGCCCGGCCCAGTCGGCGGAGTCGAAGACGAGCTCGGGCTCGGCGCCGGCCAGATGAAGGTCCTCCCGCCACAGGTCGGCGACCCCTTCGAGGTGCGAAAGCACCCCGTGACCGCGTACGGGGAACCGCTCGTGCTCGGCCGCCGGGCAGAACTCCTCGACCCGGACCCCGAGGACCTCGCGCAGCGGCGCGGGGTAGCCGCCCAGGTGGACCCGGTCATGCTCGTCCACGATCCCGCTGAAGAAGGAGACGGCCAGGGCGCCGCCGCCGGACACGTACGACGAGACGCGTTGTGCGTCCGCGCTCGACAGGAGGTACAGATTCGGCACCACGACGAGCGCGTAGCCGGTCAGCTCGGCCGAGGGCGGCACCACGTCCACGCCGACCCCGAGGTCGAACAGCGGGCCGTAATGGTCCAGCAGGCGCTCCTCCTGCCGTACGCCGTCCGAGGGGTGGGAGTCGAGCTCGAGGGCCCACCAGCTGTTCCAGTCGAGCAGGATCGCCACCTGGTTGCGGACCCGCGTGCCCGGCAGGTCGGGCACCGAGGCCAGCTCCCGGCCGAGCGCGGTGATCTCGCGGAAGACCCGGCTGTCGGCCCCCGCGTGCGGCACCATGCCCGAGTGGAACTTCTCGGCGCCGCCGCGTGACTGCCGCCACTGGAAGTACAGGATCGCGTCGGCGCCCTGCGCGACGGCCTGCCAGCTCCACAGCCGCATCTGGCCGGGCTGCTTGATCGCGTTCCTGCCCCGCCAGTTGACCGCGCTCGGCGCCTGCTCCATCAGGATCCACGGCTGCCCGCCGCCGGCGCCGCGCATCGTGTCGTACAGCAGGCCCGGGGCCAGATGCGGCCGCTCGTCGTGGGGGTCGGGGTAGGAGTCGACCGACACGACGTCCAGCCGCGGTGCCCAGTCGAAGACGTCCACGGCCTTCAGGCCGCCCAGGAAGTTCGTGGTGATCGGCACCTCGGGAGTGACCCGCCGCAGGATGCCCGCCTCCAGGTCGAAGCAGTCGCGCAGCGCCTCGTTGCCGAAGCGCAGGTAGTCGAGCTGCTGGGCCGGATTGGGGTACGTCGGAGCCGCGCGGGGCGGCTGGACGTGGTCGAAGGAGGCGTACCGCTGCGACCAGAAGTCCGTCGACCAGGCGTCGTTCAGCGCCTCCAGGTCGTCGCCGTAGCGCTCGCGCAGCCAGCGGCGGAAATCGGCCGCCGACACCTCGCAGTAACAGGCGGCGATGTGGCAGCCGTACTCGTTGCCGATGTGCCACAGCCCGAGTGCCGGATGGTCGCGATAATGCGTGGCCAGCCGCTCCACCAGGAGCGCCGCCCGTTCCCGGTAGACCGGGCTGGAGGGACAGAAGTGCTGCCGCCCGCCGGGGCCCAGCACGGTCCCGTCCGCGGTGACCGGCAGGATCTCCGGGTGCTCGTGGACGAGCCAGGGCGGCGGGGACGCCGTCATGGTGGCGAGGTCGACGGTGATCCCGTGCGCGTGCAGGTCATCCAGGACCTGGTCGAACAGGGAGAAGTCGTACGCTCCGCGCGCGGGCTCCACGCGCGCCCAGCCGAACACCCCGACGGTGACGAGGTTGACCCGGGCCTCGGCCATGAGGCGCAGGTCCTCCGCCCTGGTCGCGGCCGGCCACTGCTCGGGGTTGTAGTCGCCGCCGAAGGCCACGCCGCCGAGCCGGCGCCACAACCGGTCGCCCGGGGACGGGGCGCCGGTGGTCCCGGAGCCCGGCCTGACATCGTGAGGTACGGCGTTCATCGTCGGCGCGGCGGCCTCGGCGGGCGAGGACCGTCGCTCCTCCCTTCTTGGGCGGGGCGTGCTGCGGCGGGTGGGATGTTCTTCGGCGGGGACGTTTCGTCGGTGTGGGGCGTGCTGGAGTTGGTCGGATCAGGCGGTCGGTGGCGGTGCGCCGGTGCTCTCCCTGACGATCAGCTGAGGGGCGACGAAGGCGGTGGCGGCGGGAGCCGTACCGGTCTCGATCTGGTCGATCATGAGCGACACGATCCGCTCGGCCACCACGTCGAAGTCCTGCCGGACGGTGGTGAGCGAGGGGGACAGGTAGGCCGACTCGTCGATGTCGTCGAAACCGACGATGCTCACGTCCTCAGGGATGCGGCGTCCCGCCTGGATCATCGCGCGCATCACGCCGAGGGCCATCTGGTCGTTGCCGGCGAAGACGGCCGTCACGCCGGGCCGCCGGGCCAGGACGCGGCCGGCCTCGTAGCCGCTGGCCGCGCTCCAGTCGCCGAACAGCATCTGGGGCACCGTCGCGTCCGCTTCCTTGAGCGTCGCGTGCCAGGACTCCGCCCGGCGTCGCGCGGCATAGGAGTCCTCGGGTCCGGCGACGTGCCAGACCGTCTCGTGACCGAGGCCGAGCAGGTGACGGGTGACGAGCCGGGCGCCGAGGGCCTGGTCGGTGTCGACCATCGGGTGGCGGAGGCTGACGTCGCCGTCGGCCATCACGACCGGCACGTCCGGCGGCAGGCGCAGCGCCGGGGTGTCGAGGATCTGCGCCTCGACGACCACGATGCCGTCGACCGCCTGCACTGTCAGCTGGTCGAACGCCTCGTGCACGGCCCGCTCGGTCTGCGACTCGACGGCGATCATGTTCACGGTGTAGCCGGCGCGCTGCGCCGCCTTGGTGACGGCGTCGACCGTACGGGCGTTGCCGAAGCTGCCGAGCCCGAAGCTGATCAGGCCCAGGGTGCGGAACTGGCCGGTGACCAGGGCGCGGGCGGCGGTGTTGGGCCGGTATCCGAGGACCCGCATGGCCGACAGGACGCGCTGGCGGGTCTCTTCCTCTACGTTGCTGCGGTTGTTGACCACCCGGGAGACCGTCTGGCTGGAGACTCCAGCCATCGCGGCGACGTCGGCCATGGACGGCCGCCTGGGCGAGCGCCGTCCCGCCGCGGTTTTCTGGGTCGCCCCGTCCACTGGCACCTCTGGTCATCCGATGGGCTTGCTGTCGTGCAAACTCTCGCACGATGTTTACGTGAACATGACCCATCCGTCAATGGGGTGCCGTCTCAGCCGACATGTAGTCACAAACAGTGATAAATCCGGCATTGGTGTTAACTTTGGGTTACCTATTGACATGTTCTGGCGGCGAATGGAGACTACGGGACATCTTCGCCATGTTCACGTAAACACGAGTCCTCGCGATCGCAGCGCCGAGCGCTCCACGGTGGCGCAGGTAATGGGGCGGTCCATGGATCGCCATGCCCCGACAAGGAGAGTTCAGTGCCAGTCTTCGTGGCAGCGCGAACATCCCGCGGCAGGAGCACAGGATGACCGCGCCCGCCGGCCTCGCCGGGCCGGTGACCGCGCCCGGCGGTCTCGCCCGGCCGGTCCTGCGCCTGCGTGTCGCCGGCTACGCCTTCTTCCTGCCGTTCTTCGTGGTCTTCCTGGTCGCGGTGGTCGCGCCGCTGGTGTACGCGGTCTATCTCAGCTTCTTCCAGGAACGCATGATCGGCGGCACGGTCTTCGCCGGCGTGGCCAACTACACCCGCGCCATCGGCGACGCGCTGTTCGGCGCCGGCCTGCTCCGCGTCGCGCTCTTCCTGGTCGTGCAGGTGCCCGTCATGCTGCTCATCGCCCTGGGCTGCGCGCTGGCCATCGACAGCGGCAGGCTGCGCTGGCCGTCGCTGTTCCGCATCACGATCTTCATGCCGTACGCGGTGCCGGCCGTGGTGTCGGCCCTCATGTGGGGCTACATGTACGGGGACCAGTTCGGTCTGGTCGGCCAGATCGGCAAGGCCGTCGGCGTCGCGGTCCCCGACCTGCTCTCGCGCTCCTGGATGCTCTCCTCCATCGGCAACATGGTGACCTGGGAGTTCGTCGGCTACAACATGATCATCCTGTACGCCGCGCTGCGGTCCGTACCGACCGAGCTCTATGAGGCGGCCGAGATGGACGGAGCGGGCGCCATCCGCATCGCCTGGAGCGTCAAGCTGCCCGCCCTGCGTCCCGCGCTGCTCGTGGCGACGACCTTCTCGATCATCGGCAGCTTCCAGCTCTTCAACGAGCCGAACATTCTCCAGAAGCTCGCACCGGCGGCGATCGGGACGAGCTACACGCCCAACATGTACGCCTACAACCTCGCCTTCAACGGCCAGCAGATCAACTACTCGGCCACCGTCGCCGTGCTGCTCGGCGTCGTCACCATCGTCGTGGCGTACGCGGTGCAGATCATCACGGCGAGAAGGGAGAAGACGCTGTGACGGCCGTCGCCGAGGCGAACCGCACCACGGGCGGGCAGGCCGCGCACCGCTCCACCAAGGCGCGGCGCCGGGGGAAGAGCCCCGCCCTCACGGTGATCTTGCTGGTGATGTTCGCGTACGCGGTGCTGCCGCTGTTCTGGCTGCTGGCCAACGCCAGCAAGAACGGCGGGGACCTGTTCTCGACCTTCGGGCTCTGGTTCGGCGGGGATTTCCACCTGTTCGCCAACATCGGCGACACCCTGAGCTACAACAACGGCATCTTCGTGCGCTGGTTCGGCAACACCGTGCTCTACTCCGTGGTGGGCGCGGGCGGTGCCGCCCTGCTGGCCACCCTCGGCGGTTACGCGCTGGCGAAGTACGAGTTCCCGGGTCGCAAGCTGCTGTTCGCGGTGGTGCTGGGCGGTATCTCCATTCCGGGCACGGCCCTCGCGGTGCCGACGTACCTGCTGTTCAGCCGGGTCGGGATCGTCGACACCCCGTGGGCGGTGCTCATCCCGGCGCTGTGCAGCCCGTTCGGCCTCTACCTGATGCGGGTCTACGCGGCCGACGCGGTGCCCGACTCGATCCTGGAGTCGGCCCGAATCGACGGGGCGGGCGAGTTCAGGATCTTCCGCACCATCGCGCTGCGGCTGCTCGCTCCGGGCTTCGTCACGGTCCTGCTCTTCGCGCTGGTCGCGACGTGGAACAACTACTTCCTGCCGCTGATCGTGCTGAACTCGCCGGACTGGTTCCCGCTCACGGTCGGCCTCAACCAGTGGAACGCACAGGCCAACAGCGGCACCTCCGGTGCCGGTGACGCCACCTACACGCTCATCCTGACCGGCAGCCTGCTGTCGATCGTGCCGTTGATCATCGCTTTCCTGGGGCTCCAGCGGTTCTGGCAGTCGGGCCTCGCTACTGGAAGCGTCAAGCAGTGATTCCCGACAAACCCCCCGTGGATAAAGGAAACGCCATGAAAACCCTTCCATCACGGCGCGGTGTCATCCCCGCCGGGATCGCCGCGGCCCTGTCTCTGGCACTCGCCGCGTGCGGCGGCGGCTCCGGTGGGAGTGCCGCCGCCCCGTCCGCCGCCGCCCCGAGCGCAACGGCGGCCGTGCAGGACGCGCTGTCCAAGCCCGCCGAGCTGACGTTCTGGACGTGGGTCACGGGGATCGAGAAGACCGTCGCCCGCTTTACCACGAAATATCCGAACATCAAGGTCAATGTGGTGAACGCGGGGCAGTCCGCCGACCAGTACACCAAGCTGCAGACCGCGATCAAGGCCGGCTCCGGCGCGCCCGACGTGGCGCAGATCGAATACTTCGCCCTGCCGCAGTTCGCCCTCGCCAAGCAGGTCGTCAACCTGGCCGACTATGGCGCCGCCTCGCTGAAGGACAAGTTCGCCGACTCGGCGTGGGGCCAGGTGGCGATCAACGGCGGCGTCTACGGCGTCCCGCAGGACACCGGCCCCATGGCGATGTTCTACCGCAAGGACATCTTCGACAAGCTGAAGATCAAGCCGCCGGCGACCTGGGCGGAGTTCGTAGACGCGGCCAAGAAGATCAAGGCCGCCGACTCCGGCTCGTTCATCACCTCCATCGACCCCGGTGACGCCGGCGGGGTGGACAGCCTGATCTGGCAGGCGGGCGGCGCGCCGTTCAAGACCTCGGGCGAGAGCTCGGTCAGCGTCAAGCTCGACTCCGACCCGGGCGTCAAGCAGTGGGTCGGCACCATGAGCACGCTGCTCGGCGAGAAGCTGGTCGACCCGCAGCCCGGCTGGACCGACGAGTGGTGGAAGGGCATGGGCTCGGGCAAGTACGCCGTCTGGCTGACCGGCGCCTGGGCCCCGAACGGCATCATCAACTCCATCCCCAAGACGAAGGGCAAGTGGGCGGTCGCCCCGATGCCGCAGTACGACGCGGCCAAGCCGATGAACGCCGAGAACGGCGGCTCCTCGGTGGCGGTCATCCCGCAGAGCAAGAACATCCCGGCCGCCGTCGCCTTCGCGCAGTGGCTCAACTCCGACCCGGAGGCCGTCAAGTCGCTCAACACCGAGGCCGGACTGTTCCCCGCCACGAAGGTGCTGCTCGACGACCCCACCTTCCGTGACGCGCCGCAGGAGTTCTTCGGCGGCCAGAAGATCAACCAGGTCCTGAGCGACGCCTCGGCCGCCGTCCGCCCCGACTGGCAGTACCTCCCGTTCCAGGTGTACGCCAACAGCATCTTCAAGGACACCGTGGGCCAGGCCATCGACAGCGGCGGTGACCTGTCCGCCGCGCTGAAGACCTGGCAGGACCGCATCTCCGCCTTCGGCACCGAGCAGGGCTTCACCCTCACCAACGGCGGCTGACCCCGGAACGACCACGACCGCGACCACGGCCGGCGGCCCGGTGGAACGCACTCCACCGGGCCGTCACCAACGGGCTGAAGGTGCCGTCGGCGCCCTGCGGCATCGATGCCGCTGGCACCCTGCGGCATCGATGCCTACGGCCCCTAGCCCGAGGCGAGATCGCGGCGGCGCAGGCCGTACAGGCCGAGGATCGTGAGCAGCACGGCGAGCACGGTCAGCACCACCGTGGCCACCGGGGCGAAGGAGCCCAGCGGGTGCCAGGGCAGGTGGGACAGCACCGACGTGTTCACCAGCCACTCCGGCAGGTTCATGTAGGACCCCAGTACCTGCATGAACCCGCTGTAGACGAGCACCGCCCAGGCCGCGTTCACGGCCCGTGGGGCGAGCCCGAGCAGCGCGGCGGGGACGGCGAGCAGCACCAGCACCTCGGGGGCGCGGATGAGGCTCGCCCACGTGACCTCTCCCACGAGGCCGGCCTCGCCGGTCGACAGGGCGGCGCCGACGCCGAGCGCGGCGCCGTACACCACCGGCAGGACGACCGCGGCGAGCGCGGTGACCAGCAGGGACGACCAGTACCACGTCGATCTGCCGGTCGGCCCGGCCAGCACGGGAGCGATCCGCCCGCGCACCTCCTCCGACCGGAGCCGGAGGACCGACAGGACCACGAACACGCCGGTGTAGAGGGACCCGGTGAACACCATGAGGCTGATCCAGGCCCGCCCGAAGTCCGCACCGGAGAAGATGGGGAGGTCGGTTTCCGCCATTCCCCCGGTCATGGCGCCCAGGACGAGGCCGACGGCGAGGAACGCGGCTCCCCATGCGAGGATGGCCGCCTGCTGGAGCCGCAGCGCGAGCGTGAACGGCGAGCGCAGCCACGAAGGCGCCGACGCCCGGCCGGGACGCGGGGCCATCAAGGAGGCGCCGAGATCCCTGCGGCTCGCCAGCGAGTAGGCGCCCGCGACCAGCAGCCCGGCGAGCAGAACCGACAGGCCGAGCGGCCACCAGCGCTCGTCGGCCAGCACCCGGGTCTGCTGTGACCAGCCGATCGGCGACAGCCAGAACAGCGGACCGCCCTCCGGGCTCTGCAGCGCCCCCGCGCCGCGCAGCAGCCACGCCGTGAAGAGCACGATGCCCGCCAGCCCGTTGGCGCCTCGGGGATGCTCGGTGACCTGGGCGGTGACCGCGGTGACCCCGGCGAACAGCAGCCCGGTCGCGGCGAGCGAGGCGCCGAACAGCAGGGCGCTGCCGGCGGGGAACCCGATGCCGATCGTCGCGGCGGTGGTGAGGGCCGCGAGCACGACATTGCTGATCACGGCGACGACCAGCGCGGCGGTGAGCTGGGCGTGCCGGCCCACGACGGCCGCCCGGATGAGTTCGGCCCGGCCCGTCTGCTCCTCCGCCCGGGTGTGCCGGGTCATGAGCATCATGTTCATGATCGCGGCGGCCAGCAGGAACTCGACCCAGTAGGCGGCGAGGAAGTAGCTCTGCGTGGTGACCTCGCCGAACAGGGGCCCGCCGAGCACCCTCATGAAGGAGACGCGGATCATCTGCGACGCTTCGGCCAGGGCCTGGGGCGTCGGGACGACCGCGCTGACGGCGGCGTAGTAGAAGCGTGGGACGAGGGCCGTGATGGCGACCAGCCAGATGGTGAGCTTGATCCGATCGCGGCGCAGTGCCAGCCGTACCATCGCGCCGGTGCCGGTCAGGTGGCTGCTCGCCGCGCTCGATCCGGTACGGCCGCGCGCCCGCGTAACCGTGGTGGTCATGCCGCCTCCTTGTGCGCGTAGTGCCGGAGCATGAGCTCCTCAAGCGTTGGCGGGTGGCTGACCAGCGAGTCGATGCCGAAGGTGGTGAGGTGCCGGATGGCGGCGTCGAGGTGTTCGGCGTCCACGCCGAACCGCACGCTCCTGCCCTCGGTCTTCACGTTGTGGACCCCGGGCAGCCGGTCGAGGCCGGTCACGTCGGCGGCGGTCTCGGCCACGACCGTGGTCCGGGTCAGATGCCGCATCTGCGCCAGCGTCCCCGACTCCACCGCCTTTCCGTCGCGGATGATGGTGATCCGATCGGCGAGGGTTTCGACCTGGGCCAGGATGTGACTGGACAGCAGGATGGTCCGGCCGGCGGCTTTGGCCTCGGCGACGACCTGCTGGAACACCGCCTCCATCAGCGGGTCCAGCCCGCTCGTGGGCTCGTCGAGGATCAGCAGCTCCACGTCGGCGGCGAGAGCGGCGACGAGGGCGACCTTCTGGCGGTTGCCCTTGGAGTAGGTCCGGGTCTTCTTCTTCGGATCGAGTTCGAACCGCTCGATCAACCCGTTCCGGCGCTCGTTGTCGAGCCCGCCACGCAGCCGGCCGAGCACGTCGATGGCCTCGCCTCCGGTGAGGTTGGGCCACAGCTCCACGTCGCCCGGCACGTACGCCAGGCGCCGGTGTAACGCGACAGCGTCGGCCCAGGGGTCGCCGCCCAGCAGCCTGGCGCTGCCGGAGGTGGCTCGGATCAGGCCCAGCAGGATGCGGATGGTGGTGCTCTTCCCCGCCCCGTTCGGGCCGAGAAAGCCGTGCACCTCTCCGGTGCCCACGGTGAGGTCGAGCCCGTCGAGGGCGCGTGTCGGCCCGTAGGCCTTGACGAGCCCCGAAATGGCGATAGCAGGGGTCATGGGGTTTCTCCGAATTTCTGAGCCAGCGGCTCGATTACTTGAGCGAGCCGGTGACGCGCGCGTCGAATTCGCGGTCCGGGAGGGATCTGTTGAGCTGCAGGAAAGCCTCGGCCTGCCAGCCCACGACGTAGCGGGTTTCCGGCCGGGCCGACTCGACGGCCTGCCGGATCGTCGTCGCGACCACCCCGGGGTCCGAGGCCGGGCTGTCCACGCCTGCCCGCGGCTCGGCCGCCTGTGCCATGGCCTCGGCCATCCGCCGGTAGGCGCCGGTCCCGGAGATCTCCCGCAGTTGCCGCGCGGTCCCGGCCTCGAAGTCGGTCTTGATGATGCCCGGCTGGACGACCACGACGTCGATGCCGAACTGTCCGACCTCCATGCGCAGGGTGTCGGAGAATGCCTCCAGGGCGTGCTTGGAGGCGTAGTACCAGGCGCCGAGCGGAAGGGCGATCTCGCCGCCGATCGAGGAGACGTTGACGATCGTGCCCGAGCCCCGCGCGCGCATGTGCGGGAGGACGAGCTGGGTCAGCCGGGCCGGCCCGAACACGTTGACCTCGAACTCGTCTCGCGCCATCGCCATCGGCGTGTCCTCGACCGCGCCGTGGACGACGGCTCCCGCGTTGTTGACCAGGACGTCGATCCGCTCGTGCGCGTCCAGGACGGTACGGACGACCCGCTGGAGGTCTTCCTCCTTGGTCACGTCCATCGGCAGGGCGTGACCGCCCGCTTCGCGGATCGCCTCCATCTGGTGCACTCGGCGCGCCCCGCCGTACACGACGTGGCCGCCGCGCAGGAGTTCGAGTGCGGTGGCGTGGCCGATGCCGGATGAGGCGCCGGTTACGAGGCATATCTTGGCAGCCATTGTCGGTCCCCTCCACGTGAACGGTCATCGTTCACATATGAGGAAAGCTACGGATGCGTTCGCGGATTCGGCAAGTTAAGAATGTCGTTTTCGCAGGTCAGAATGGCGCAATTGGCGAAACGACGGTGCTGGCAAATGCAACAACTCCGTGCTGTATGTCGCGATCGATCGGGCCCCGGCCGCATACTTGGGCGGGCGCGACAAGCGGAGGAGGGCGCATGCCAGGAGGCCACCTCACGTACGAGGACCGTCGCAAGATCGCTGAGGGGCTGGTGGAAGGACTCACCTACGCGGAGATCGCCCGTCGTCTGGGACGACCGAGGTCGACCATCGGCCGCGAGATCGCCCGCAACGGAGGCCCGCACGGCTACCGTGCGGCTCGGGCCCAGCAGGCGACCGGACGGCGTGCCCACCGCCGGCCGCACTCGCCGCTGAATACTCCGGCCACCGCGGATATCAGCGGGCGTGACCCCCGGGCCGTACAGGAATTCGAGCGGAAACTCGCCGGGGCGATGTCAGGGATCCCGCCGATGGCGGCCAAGGTGATGGTCTGCCTGTTCACCAGCGACAGCGGCGACATGACCGTCGTCGACCTGGTCGAGCGGCTGCGGGTCAGCCCCGCGTCGATCTCCAAGGGGATCGGCTGGCTTGAGGATGTGGGGCTGGTCAAACGCGAGCGTGACAATCGGCGTGACCGGTACAGCATCGACGTCGACGTCTGGTATCGGGCCTGGTTGGTGGGCATCCGGTCGATGACGCTGTGGGCCGACACCGTCCAGGAGGGCGTCGACGTTCTCGGCGTCCAGACCCCGGCCGGCTCCCGGCTCCTGATGGCAAGCCGGTTCTTCCAAGTCCTCAGCAACGACATGAACCAGGCGGCCGAACATTACCGGCAGATCTTCTCCGGCGCCGGGGACGTCAAGGACTGAACCGCTATGGGAGGTCAGGCGGCCGATCGGCGTACGCCGGGGTGCGCATGGGTGAGTTGCACGATCACCGGCATGTCCGAGACGACCGCGACCGCGTAGGGGGTGCCGGGGGACAGGGCATCGGCAGCCGCCAGGTCTTCCAGGCTCAGGTCGCTGGTGCGCTGCGCGGGCACCGTCGCGCGGTAGGGGCCGAGCGGCTCCTCGCCCGTCGCGCAGAACGTGAGCTCGACGTGGGCGTTCTTGGGGCTGACATTGAACAGGCAGAGCCGGTCGCCCCTGACGCACCCGTCGGTGATCGCCATCTTCCAGTTTCCCACCAATGTGCTCATTTGCGACTCCTGTCCTCTCCTGCGACATTCGTCCAGCTACCCCGACAAGAGCGGATATATCGGATTAAGAGCCGGTGAATGGGGCCGGCGAGCGTCCGCGAGCGTATTGTCGGGGATCATCGGCGGTGTGAAGATCGGGGAATGGCCCCTTCAAAAGCCGTTCTCTCCGCGCTCGCCGTCGCCACTTCCGCATTGCTGATCAGCGGAAACGCCGAAGCGGCCGCGGATGTGCCGTTACCTTCGGCGATCTTCCGCGCCACGCACAACAGCTACTCGGGCAACGTCAGCGGCGCCAAGAACTCGATCGCCTACCAACTCGACCACGGCATTCGCTTCCTCGAACTCGACATCCACGACAACGGTTACGCCACCTCGCACGACTACTCCGTCGGCCACGACTCTCCCGGCAACCAGGTCGACCACAACGGAAACCCCGCCTCGAACCTCCTGCGCGACTGGCTCGGCGTGATCAACACCTGGTCCGCCCAGCACCCCACCGCCGCACCGATCGTCGTCGCGCTCGACATCAAGGACGACCTGACCGACAACACCTCGTACGCCGCCGGCAACCTGGCCGCACTCAACCAGGAGCTCACCTCCGTCTTCGCCTCGCGGCTGTTCTGGGCCAAGGATTACCCGGCGAGCCCGCCGTCGGTGGACACGCTGCGCGGCCGGGTGCTCCCCGTGATCTCCGGCGACGGCACGACCCGCGCCCAGTACAAACGCGACGTCGGCTACCACCCGGCCGTCGCGATCAACGGTCGCGGCCAGGTCGTGGAGGTGCACGACTCGGGCGCGGGCGCGCTCTGGTACTGGAGCGGCACGTACGGCGCCGACGGCCGCGTGACCTGGTTACGCCACGGCAAGTACGACAACGGCGTCACCCCGTCCATCGCGCTGAACGACAACGGCGACCTGGTCGAGGTCCACCAGTCCCAGACCGCGACCACCCTCTGGTACCGCGTCGGCCGCCTCGACGCCAGCGGCGAGATCACCTGGTCGGCCAGCCACCAGTACGACAACGGCGTCCTGCCGACGGTCAGATTCACCGACGCGGCGGGCACCCAGCTACGCGAGATCCACCGCAGCCAGAGCAACAGCCAGAACTGGGACTGGGACGGCGTGCTCAACGCCTCCACGGCGACGGTCTCCTGGAGCGGCAACGCCAAGACCTCCGACGCCCGCTACGACGCGACCACCTCGACCAGCGGCTCGTCGCGCGTGCACGTGTGGACCGGCGCCGACGGCCCGACCCCGGCCCAGACCCTGCGCCTGGACACCGACAGGGTCGCCGGCGAGCGCATCCGCTACCAGCAGACCGCCTTCGACGAGTTCCAGAAGGGCGACAGCGCGGAGCTCCAGCAGGGCGCGCTGTTCTACGCGGCGACCGCAGGCGAGTCCTCGTTCATCACCGCGGCCCGGCAGGCGGGACGGCTCGTGCGCGGCTGGGACTTCGACTCCGAAGACGACGCCACCGACCCACTGGCCAACTATCCGGCGTCCAACCACCCGTACGACACCTGGTACCAGGACCTCCTCACCCGCTCAGGCGCCGTCGAGTAGTCAAGCGGAATTGGCCCGCGCGGCCTCACACGGCGTTCGGCGAAGCAGGGCCGAGACGTGGTCGCGCACCAGATCATGGAAGCGGTACCGGCAGGGTGCGGGCTCCTGCAAGAGGTGGACGTCCAGCAGCTGGTCCAGCTGCCGCCTCGCCCGCACCACTGTCGTGTGCTGCACGGCCGCGGCCTCGTCGACCCCGAACTCGGTACCGGCCTGTGACCCCAGCACCCGGTACACGCGTCGCTGATCCTCGGAAAGCCGCTGATAGGACAGATCCAGAGCGGCGGTGACGCTGTGCCGCCCGGTCGTCAGCTCGGACAGCCGATCGTCGTTCAACCGGTCGAGCAGATGCCGCACGCTCCACGTCGGACGTGCCCGCAGCCGGACGGCGGCGATGCGGATGGCGAGCGGGAGCCGCCCACACCGCTCCACGGTCTCCGTCAGCACGCCCGCCGGCGCGTCCGCGACATGCTCCCGCCCGACCATGCGGGTGAACAGGGCGACCGCCTCCTCCAGCGGCAGGACGTCCAACGACAAGGTTCGAGTGTCGTCCAGGCCGATCAGCCGGCGGCGGCTGGTGACGATCAGCAGGCAGCCCGGTCCGGCGGGCAGCAGCGGGCGGACCTGGTCCTCGTCGGCGGCGTTGTCCAGCACGATCAGGACTTCGCGGTCGGCCACGACACTGCGATACAGCGCCGCGCGATCATCGATATGCCCGGGTATGCGGTCATCGGGGATGCCAAGCGCGCGGAGCATGCGGGCGAGCGCGTCACGCGGATCGACGGGGGTCATTTCCCGGGTATGTCCGTGAAGGTTCACGAACAGCTGGCCGTCGGGAAACCGAGAGCTGAGCAGGTGGGCGGCATGAACGGCCAGCGCTGTCTTTCCGACGCCGGCCATGCCGTCAATGGCGATGACCGTCGCCGTGTTCGCATTCTGATAATCCGACAAAGCCGTCAGTTCATGCTTTCGGCCAACAAACGCCGCAACATCGGCCGGTAGTTGTCGCGGAACGGTCACCGGCGCCCGGCCGCTCTCTTCCGGATCAACGCACTCAGGGGAAGCCGACGGGCCGCGAGCGACGACGGCCAGCATCGCGCGCTCCTCGCTGTCCAGCTCCAGCGCCTCCGCCAGCAGCAGGATCGAGGTGATGCGCGGCTGTTGGAGCACGTTGTGCTCCAACCGGCGGACGGTCCGAACGTTGAGGCCGGTACGTTGGGCCAGCTGCTCCTGGGTCAGCAACGCCCGCCCCCGCCATCGGCGCAGCAGCGCCCCCAAAGACAACCCGGCCTCGGGACACCGTATGACCTCCGTCGGTAGGGAAGTGGTCAACCGAACGTGATTGCCGTTCATCGATTTGTGCTCCTATCCAGGGAGCCGCCCCGTTTTCTCGCGCCGCCCCTGGTCGGCGAGATCCCCAAGTACATCGAAAGCGCTTTCCAGCTGTTCACGCCACTGTTGGACGAAAGCGAACGGAATCGGACGGCTTTGGGACGGATGAGACGATCGCGACCTGCGGTTATCTCTCGGGCTCGGTCGCGACCGATGTCTTGCGGTTTGAATGCAATTGATGAGCATCGCCGCAATTAGCCAGAATGAAGGCCATGAGCGACGGGGACGAGGGCGGCGACCGCCAAGCCCAGGTGCTGTCACCGTCCGACGACGGGGGCGAGCTATGCCCCTACCAAGGACTTGTGCCGTTCGAGAGGGAGAAGACCGAGTTCTTCTTCGGCCGCGCGCGGGCCACGCACAGCCTCGTCGACCGCCTGGGCGCGCGCCTGAACGGGCACGGGACCGTCCTGCTGGTCTCGGGTGCCTCGGGAGTGGGCAAGTCGTCGCTGTTGCGGGCGGGGCTGCTACCGGCACTGGCTCAGGAGATGCTGCCGGGCTCGCCGCATTGGCCGCGCCTGCTCATCACGCCGACCTCGACGCCGCTGCGGGCGCTCGCCGAAGAGTGGGCGAAGGCGTTCGGCGAGTACGTCGAAACGGTGTACGAGCAGCTGCGCGACGATCCAGGACGGATGGCGCCTCTCCCGGCGGACGGCCGTCTCATCCTGGTGGTCGATCAGTTCGAGGAACTGTTCACCCTGGTGAGCGACGAGCAGGAGCGCCAGGCGTTCGTCAGGGTGCTGCACGCCTTGGCCGAAGGCCCGCGGGGCGCCGGAGTGATCGTCGGCGTACGCGCGGACTACTGGGACCGCTGTGCGGCCTATCCGCAGTTGGCCGAGGCCATCCAGGACGGCCAGGTCATCGTCGAGCCGATGTCGGAGTCGGACCTCCGGCTGGCCATCACCGGTCCCGCGGCCGCCGTGGGCCTGGAGATCGAACCCGGTCTGGTGGAGACCATCCTCGGCGAGTTACGCGTCGACCAGGCCGCGGGGGACGGCTACGAGGCCGGCGCCCTGCCCCTGCTCTCGCAGGCGCTGCGCAACACCTGGGAGAGACGTGAGCACGGCCGGCTGACCGTCCGGGGGTATGAGGAGTCCGGCCGGGTCCGCGACTCCGTACAGCGCACGGCCGACGAGATCCTCGACCGGCTGTCGGCGGAGGACCGCAAGACCGCCCTCAGACTCTTCCGGCGCATGACACTGATCACCGCGGGCGGGCGGGTGGCCCGGCGCAGGGCGACGCTGACCGAGATCCACGCCGCCGCGTCGGCACTGTCGGCGGATCGGCGCGGTCAGGTGACGGCGCTGCTGGCCGCGTTCGCCGACCAGCGCCTGCTCACCCTGTACGAGGACGCCGTCGAGATCGCCCATGACACGCTCCTGATCGCCTGGCCGACCCTGCGCCAGTGGCTCGAACCCGACTTCACCGCGCAGACGGTGTACGACAGCCTCATCGACGACGCCGCCCAATGGCGCGAACACCACCGCGACCCCGCCTTCCTCTACCGGGGCGCCCGGCTACTGGCGGTTCAGGACAGCCGGCACCGCTGGGACCGCGACCCTGACAGCTTTCCGCCCCCCGGCCCGGCCGCCGAGGGTTTCGTCGCGGCATCGACACGGGCGGCACGACGTACCGGCCGCCGTCGCCGGCTGGTCATGGCCGGTCTCGCGACGCTGTCGGTCCTCGCTCTCATCGCGGCCGGCGCCGCCGTCAACGCCGCGAACGAGGCCGATACGCAACGCGGGGTGGCGCTCTCCCGCCAGATAGCGGCGCAGAGCGAGATCACCGGAGACGTCCCCCTGTCCTCGCTGCTGGCCGTGGCGGCGTGGCGGATCGCCGACACCGACGAGGCCGGCAACCGCGTGCTGGTCGCGGCGACGCGTACCAGCCGGGGGACCCTCACCGGGCACACGAGAGGCGTCACGGACCTGGTGTTCAGCCCCGACGGTTCGTTCATCGTGACCGGAAGCGACGACGGCACCGCGCGGTTCTGGGACGTGGCGAGGCGGCGGCAGCTCGGCGCCCCGATCACCCGCCCGAAGTACGAGTGCTCAGCCGTCAAGCTGGCCCTGAGCCCCGACGGGCGTACGCTGGCCACGGCGTGTCTCGGCACCGTCCGGTTCTACGACGTGGCCACCCGTCGCGACCTGGGCGCCCCGCTGGATCCCGGGGAGGTCGTGTCGGCGCTCGCGTACAACCCGGACGGGAAGACCCTCGTGACCGGCGACTTCAGTGGCGTCGTCCGGCAGTGGGACGCGACCACGCACCGTCCGCACGGGACTCCCCTGGGCCGCGCCGACAACGGACCGGACCTCGCGTCCATCATCAGGGCGGTGGCGTTCAGCCCGGACGGAAAGACGCTGGCCGTCGCGAGCAAGAAGAGCGCACAGCTCTGGGACATCGCCAGCTCCCGCCGGCTCGGCGCCCCGCTCGCCGGGCACACCGACACCATCACCAATCTCGCCTTCAGCCCGGACAGCACGACCCTCGCGACCGTGAGCTGGGACCACACCGCTCGGCTGTGGAACGTGGCCACGCGGAAGCAGACAGGTGTGTTCAGCGACCGCCGCACCGCTTTCAACGCGATCGCCTTCAGCCCGGACGGCACCCGGCTCGCCACCGCCGGAGACACCGGCCGCACCGTCCTGTGGGACACGGCAAGCCGCCAGCAGCTGACCGCGCTCGCCGACAATGGCATGGGTGTCGAGCGCGTGGCGTTCAGCCCGGACGGGAAGCTCCTCGCCGCCGCCAGCGACGACGGCGTCGTACGGCTGGCCGACCCCCAGATCCACTTGCAGGTCGGGACCTCGATGCCCGCACAGGCCGCCGTCGCGCTGAGCCCGGACGGACGGATCCTGGCCACCGGCGTGGCCGACCAGCTGGACCCCGCGATCCAGCTGTGGGACGTGGCCACCCAGCGTCGCCTCGGCCCGCCGCTGCGTCCCCGGGGCGCGCGCCGTTCCGTGTACATGATCGAATTCACCCGCGACGGGCGGACGCTCCTGACGTCCAGCTCGGACGGCCTGCGGCTCTGGGACGTCGCGAGCCGCCGCGAGCTCGCCCATGAGGCGACGCTCAAGGGCTTGGCCAGGCTCAGCCCCGACGGTAGGTACATCGCCGTCCAGCAGGACAAGGCCGTCGCGTTCTGGGACGTCGCGAGCCGCCGGGAGACCGGGCCGCGCATCAGCGTCCCCGACCACACCGACGTCCTCACGGCGATGGCGATCAGCCCCGACGGCTCGACCCTGGCGACCACGGGCTACGACAACCAGGTGCGGCTCTTCGACGTGGCCACCCGCCGCCCGATCGGGGGCTCGCCGCCCGCGGCCAACGGCGGGTTCGTCAACGACCTGGCGTTCAGCCCCGACGGGCGGACGCTGGCACTCACGGCCGCCGACTCCAGCGTCCGGTTCTGGGACGTGGCGCGGCACCGCACGCTCGGCATCGCCCTGATCGCCGAGGACGGCGCGATCAACACCTTCGCCTTCAGCCCGGACGGGCAGGTCCTCGCCACCGGCTCCGCCGACGTGGTGCGGTTGTGGGACGTGCGGAGCCACCGGCAGCTGAGCACCCCGCTGGTCGGCCATACCCGCGGCGTGACGGCGATCGCCTACAGCCGGGACGGGACGGCCATCGCCACGGTGGCCGGTGACGGGACCGCGCGGCTGTGGAACGTCCGCCTGCCCGCCGACCCGGTGGCCGCGGCGTGCGCCAACGCTGGCCGCACCCTCACCCGCGACGAATGGGCGAGCTACGTACCGGGGGAGGCATATCGGCAGACATGTCCATGACCCAGGGGAACCCCACTGGAATCCATCACGGAGAGAGAGCGAGCATGTTCCTGCGAGGCTTCCGGCGACGGACGGGTAAGCCCGTCCCGGAACTGGCCACGTTGTTCCGCTCGATCGTCGCAGAAGGCCGGGACTTCCACCCGATGGCGTCCGACTTCCTGGAACACTTCATGGACGGCGCCGGTGCCTCCAGGACGATGTCGCTGCGCTGGCTGCGCTCGTTCAAAGTGATCAAGAAGGCCGAGCGCAAGAACCAGAACCGGTTCGAGCGGCAGCTCGTACGAGAGGCGAAAGTGTTGCGCGACGGCGCGTCGACCTGGCTGCACGACTACTGGGACGCCCGGATCGACGCGTTCATCGGCACGGAGCTCTTCTACGTCAGCCGGATGAGCCTGCTGCGCTCACAGGGCTCGTTCGTCCTGACCCGGGCCGGGCTGGAGGTGCGGATGTCGGGCACGGTCCGCCACCACTGGTTCGATCCCTATGACTGGGACCGCGGCCGATGGGTCTACATCCCCCGGCACGGGTTCGTGCCCATCGCGGTCGGCCGGGAGCTGGTGGAGTCCGACGAGGCGCGCGACTTCCTGATGGAGTCACGGCATGTCCAGACATTGGCGGGCACCTACCTGGACGGCCGATGGCCCCGGCGCGGCAGCACGAGGTTCGAGTGGTCGCTGGTGAGGACGAAGCACTGATGGCCGCCGACCACCCCCGTCCACCCGACCCCACCGAGGCCGGCAGCGCCGCGGACTTCGTCCGGTCGCTGGTCCGGCTCAAACGGTGGGCGGGCGAGCCGTCGCTGAGCAGGCTGCGCTCTCTCGGCGGCCAGACGGTGACCTCGGACGGAACCACGATCGACGCGTTGCCCAAGAGCACGACCTCGCACGTTCTCCGGCAGACCGACAGGCTGCCGCGGTGGGACTTCGTCAAGGCGTTCGTCACCGCCTGCTTCCGTTATTGCGACTATCCGGCCGAGCTGATCCCCGGCGAGCTCGAACGCTGGCGGGTGGCCAGAACCGCTTTGGCCGGGCCGGTCCCCCGTACACCGCCCGCCTCGGACGTGGAGCGGCGGACGCCGCCGACGGTGGACCCGGCGGAGGCGATGGCGGCGGAGGTGTCCGCGGCGGTCGCGGCGGAGGCGATGGCGGCGGAGGCGTTCGCGATGGTCGCGGCGGAGGCGGTCGCGGCGGTCTCGGTGGGCGGCGTGGTCCAGATCGCGGCGACCGACGCGGAGACCACCGACCGTCCCGGGCGCGACCACGCCGCCGAGCTCCTGGCGCGGCGGGTGGCCCGGGAGGAGGACAGGGCACGTAAGGGGCTGCTCGGCGGCTACACCATCGCACCGGTCTCCTTCGGGCCGTACGAGGACCCGATCCACCTGGACGACGCCGGCGGCGAGATGAAGGACGGCCCGCGGTCGATCGGCCGCTTCTTCACCGACCTGCACCCCCGGCGCCTGCTGATCGTGGGCGAGTCGGGAGCGGGCAAGACGGTGCTCGCCATAGAGCTGGTGCTGCAACTGCTGGAGCCCTTCCTGACCGGCGGCGAACGACCCGGCCACCCGCAGATGGTCCCGGTACGCCTGGACGCCGCCCGATGGACCTTGGGCAGCCCGTTCGAGCCATGGCTGGCCGAACAGCTGGCGCACGACTTCGGGCTCCCGGCCAAGGACGCGGAGCGGCTGGTACGGGACCGCCAGGTGCTGCCGGTGCTGGACGGGCTCGACGAGCTGGACCCCGAGCCGTCCATGGGCCCGCCGCGCCGGGCGATCGGCCTGCTGACCGAGCTCAACCGGTACAGCGACCTCTCCGGCCGGCGGCCGGGCGCGGTCGTGGTGACCTGCCGGGCCGCCCGCCACACCGAGCTGTCCCTGGTCCGCGCCGGGCTCGACAACGCCACCCGGATCCATCTGTACGACCTGACCATCGAGCAGATCAACGCCTACCTGCGCACCCGCTGGCCGGACGGCCATCCCTGCGACATCCACCGCGACGGCCTGCACGCCGCGCTGTCCGGACCATCCGGGAGGGCCGTGCACGCCGCCCTGGCCACGCCGTGGCGCCTGTTGCTGACCGTGACCGCGGTGGAGTCCGGCGCCGATCCGGACGAACTGCTCCGCGTCGACCAGGACCCTGACACGCGTTCGGCGGCGGCACGGATCGCCCGCAGGCTGCTCGGCGCGTACGTCCCGGCGGCGACCGCACTGGCGCCCCGCGCCGCCCACGGCACCCCCTACCGTCCTGAACAGGTGCGGTCCTGGCTGGAGAACCTGGCCACCCACCTGCGGTGGCAGGCCGCCCGCACCACTGAGACGGATCGACCGCCGCCCGGCATGACGCCGATCGACATCGTGCCGCACCTGCTGTGGCCGATCGGCGGCCAGCGCCGGGTACGGGCGGTGCACTGCCTGTGCTGTGTGATCTTCGCTGTGGTCGCCATGCTGGCGTTCTGGGCGGGGTCGGCGGTCGACCGGCCCGGTGACCCGCGCGACTGGCTTGGAGAAGGGCTCACCCTGTCGCTCATGGCGGGCTGGGTGGTCATCGCCACCGGCCTGTCGATGTCGCAGTGGCCGACCGCCGCCGGTGGGCGGGCCAACGTCCCCCGGCGGCGACGCGTGATCGGCGGCCTGTTCGGCGCACTGGCGGGCGGGCCGGTCGGTGCGCTCTGCGGCCTGACCGGGCTCGTGCTGACCGAAGGCAGGGTCTTCGGTCCCGTGTTCGCCATCGCGGCGGGGGCGGCCGGGGGCGCGGTGTTCGGCGCGGTCATCGGAGTGACCGCCGCCGCCCGCCAGGGCGAGCGCATGACCATATCCGAGGCGATCCGCGCCGAGCCGGTCACCCTGCTGGGCTTCGGACTGTGCGGCGCTCTGACCGGCCTGCCGCCGCTGCGCCTGGCAGGAGCCGGTCCGGTGGCACTGACCGCGGAGATCATCGGGGCCTTCGCCCTGGCCTTCGCGCTCGGGGTGCTCTTCAAGATCACCACGGGCGGCTGGAGCGAGGACGCGGAGCTGGCCCACCCGCGAGAGGCCCTCCACCGCAACCCGATGATCGGAGTGGCCTTCGGGCTCACCGGGGGTGTCGCGGCCTTCCTCGTGTTCGTCATGAACCAGGGCATCGTCCAGTCACTGGCCTGCGCGCTCGTCGGTGGGGTGACCTTCGGCCTCGCCTTCGGCGCGGTCGCCTGGTCCCGCACCATGATCGGCTTGATCATCGCGGCCGCGCGCGGGGTGCTGCCGTTGCGGCTGTGGACCTTCCTCGACTGGGCCTGCGAGGCACGGCTGCTGCGCGTCAGCGGCGCCACCTACCAATTCCGGCACCGCGAACTCCAAGACTTCCTGACCCCGCCCGAGCCTGACTGATCCAGCCTTCGTACGTCGGATCCAGCCTTCGTACGTCGGACCCGTCCGAGACCGACTGGCCCGTCAGAGGCCGGCGCGACGTAGGGTCCAGGACAGCAGCCACTTCACGGCCGACCGCGTCGGTCCTGGCGGAGATGGGAGCCTTCATGACCGTCACTCCGGCGCAGCTGCGCGCCCTCGCGAGTCGCGCCGAGGCGCTCACCGCGGAGGTACGCGCGCTCTGCGGCACCGCCCTGAACGGATCGCCGGAACGCGAGCACCTGGCTGGAGCTTGGCAGGCCGCGGACCAGCTGGCCCGAGGCGCCGAGGATCTCCAGCAGGCGGCCGCGGACCTGGCCAGGCTCCAGGACCAGCCGTGCGGCCTGCCGTGGGGCGTCTGCCCCGAGCACGGCAACACCCTGTCCGCCGGCGGGGGCGTCTCCACGTGCCGGGTGTGCCGTCGCTCCTGGACCGGTGACCTGCTCGGCCAGCCGTGCCGGGAGCCGAGGACGTGGAAGGTGATCGACCGGGCCGGGACGGAGACGAGGATGTGCGACGGGCACGTTCTCGGCGCCCGCGCCGCCGCCGCGGGCGCCACCTTCATCCGTCTCGACGAGGCGGCCGCGCAGATGTGACGCTATTGCCGGGCTCGTGGATTCACTCGGCAATTGGTGTGGAGATACTGGGCGGCGCCATTCTGGAAGTCGTAGATCGCGACGGTCTGGGTGTCTTCCAGGGGATCGTCGGAAGGCATCAAGAAATGCGTGTCACTTACCGGCAGCAGCTTGTACGTGAGGCGTTCTGGTTTGCCGAGGAAGCTCGCCTCCATGGGGTTCAGGGCGAAAGTGAGCGAGAGCTTTCCGTCCTCGGCCGCGACCTCGTAGTGGGTGCCGAGCCGCCCGTACGTGCCCTCGTACCTGGACAGGTCGAGGTTCAGAGAAGGGTCGGGTTTCGGCAGGTCCGGGATCGTGACGGCGCCGAGCTCGGCCAGGATGACGTTGAACACCTTCTTGTAGAAGCTGTCTCGCGGCCCCACGTTGGCCAGCATCGAGATGGCGATATTCGAGTCCGGAAGAATCCGCAGCCGGGCGTTCTGGCCGACAGTGCTGCCGTCGTGGGCGTAGACGGTCTCGCCGTGCCAGTCGCACACGATGAGCCCGAGGGCCCACTCCGGGCCGTACATATAGGGGTCGGGAATGGGGACGCGAGATTCCATCATCTCGCGGATGATCTCGGGTGCGGCGATGCGGGTGCCGTTCGGCGCCTTTCCCTCGTTGAGGAAGACGTGCGCCATTGTGAGCACTTCCCGCGCCGTCGAGTTCACGTTGCCGCCGGGTCCGAAGGAACGCGGCAGATGCTCCACCGGTGAAACGATGGGGCCCTCGTCGACGGACCGGATGATGTGGCCCGTCGCGGCCCGGCCCGGGGCCACCTGCTCGTGCCAGCTGGTCGTGGAGGTCAATCCCAGAGGGTCGAAGAGACGATCCCGCATGATGTCGTCCCACTTCTTCCCGTCGATCACCTCCATGACGCGGGCGAGGATCGCGTAACCCAGGGCCGCGCTGTAGCCATGGGTATATCCGAGGGGATGAACCTGGGGGGCCTCGGCGATGTTGGCGACCATGCGCTCATATACGTCGTCGTCCTCGCCGGGGTCGCCGAAGTCCTCCTCGATGCCGTTCGTGTGGTTCAGGAGATGGCGGGGCGTGACTTCGGCGCTCACCTCCGGGTCGGCGACCCGGAAATCACGAAGGTAGGTCCGCACCGGCTCGTCCAGGCCGACTTTTCCCTCATCGACGAGCTGCATGAAAGCGAGAGCGGTCCATGTCTTGGACAGGGAACCGCACTGGTAAATGGTGTCGGTCGTCGCGGGCTCTCGCGTCGACAGCTCCTTGACGCCCAAGGCGAGGTCGGTGATCTCCCCGTCTTGGAGAATGCCGATCGCGACGCTCGGGACCTGATATTCGGCGAGAAGCTCGGCCGTTCGAGCCTTGATCCGCGTTATGTCCAGCCCTTTCGCCATGGGGACCTACTTCGGGAGGCCGACCGCGTTGGCGGCGTCGGCCTCGAAGTATTCGGTGGTGGCGAAGGAGCCGGCGTACTCCTCGAAGAAGCCCCTAACGCCGTCGATCGAGTCGTGCACGATGACGTTCACCGCCTTGGTCCCGTCGGTGCTCGACACCGCCAGGGTCCACTTCGCCCCCTTGGGCAGCTTGCCGTGCGCCTTCTTCAGTGAGCCCCAGAATCTGTCCTGGTCAGAGACCGTGGATACCGCCATCACATGCATGCTCGTGTCCTCTCGCGAATGTTTCCGAATGAACAAAGGCTACGTTGCATTCGATTTTCGGTCAACGCTTGGCGAAATCGATAATCGCATTGACCAGCACATATGACGGACAATCGTTGCAACAGCCTTGTGAGGAAATGCAATATCGACCTGGCTCGCCGTTGCAATGTCCTGTCGATGAAAGCACACTGGACCCCGCGGACCGTTCACGACAGGAGAGGCGCCGATGCCCGGAGGCAGGCTGACCCATCAGGACCGCCGGCGGATCGCGAGCTGGCTGGCCGAAGGGCTGGGCTACGCCGAGATCGCCAGACGGCTCGGCAGGCCGACCTCCACGATCAGCCGCGAGGTGGCGCGCAATGGCACGTCCGGCGACTACCTGCCGGACCGCGCCCAGCAGGTCGCCGCACGGCGCGCCCGCCGAGCCAGGCCGGGCCAGGCGGCGGAGCCGCCCGAGGGGCAGCCGACCGAGGCGGCGCGCGGCTTCGTGGATCAGTTCGCGGCCCTGCTGGCCGCGATCGGCGTGCCGCGGATGGCCGCCCGGGTGTTCGTCTGCCTGCTCACCTCCGACGGTGGGAGCCTGACGGCCGCCGAGCTCGTACGCCTGCTGCAGGTCAGCCCGGCGTCGGTGTCCAAGGCCATCGGCTACCTGGAGACCATGGACCTGGTCGGGCGCGAACCGGATCCCGGCGGGCGGCGCGAGCGCTACGTCATCGACGACGACACCTGGCTCCGGGCGTGGCGAACCGACACCGGAGCGCACGCCGAACTCGCGCGGGCCGCGCAGCGCGGCGTCGCCCTCTTCGGCGCCGACTCACCCGCCGGGACCCGGCTGGGCCAGATGGGCCAGTTCTTCGACTGGCTCAGTGGCGAGATGAGCGGCAGCCGCCTGACCGACACCGTCATGGGCGATGCGCTGACGGTGCTCGCCGCGCTGGTGCACGCCGCCCGGCCGCTCCCCGTCGATGGACTGGTCAGGGCGTTGGGGCTGCCTGTGGACCGGGTCGCCGACGCCCTGGCCGCGATCGAGGAGCACCCGGCCGTCGCCGACCCGCTCACGCTGCTGCGCACGGAGCCCGGCACATACACCGTCACCACCAGATCGGACCGCCTGAGCCCGGCGCAACGCGCGGCACTCGCGCCCAGCTGAGCAAGCCCGCCATGCGGCAGGGGGCGGTGGGCGGCCGCTGCGAAGCGTGACGGCCAGTAGATCATCTTTACCGTGTCGCGACGTCACTCTCTGTGTCGGAAAACTACAGTGAGTGCTGGCTTCGGACCGGCCGGAAGATCATCGTCTGGCCCGATGAGACAGCCCTGTGCCCGTACTGTCAGTCCCTTTCTCGAAAAGAGAACCAGCATGCCGCGCATCAAGAAGACCGCTATGGCCGCTGCCGTGACCCTGACCTCCTGTATCGGCGCGCTCGGCGCCTTCGCCGTCCCGGCGCTGGCCGATCTCGGCGGTGCCTCCGGTCCGGGTGTCCGCGCCGCCGCCATCGTCAACGCCAACGGCTTCGTCGTCCGCTCCAAGGGCGTCACCGGGGTCCGCAAGATCGCCACCGGCCAGTACTGCATCCGGCTTGACGCCGACATCAACGCCGCCAACACCGTCCCGGTCGCCACCACCCAGTGGACGGGCTCGCCCTGGGACTCCAGCATCTTCGTCCGCCCCGACGGCAACATCGTCTGCGGGGACTCCCGCGACATCTTCGTCGGCACCGGCAGCGCGTCCGGCGCCCGCGACACCGGCTTCCACGTGATCATCCCCTGACCGAAACCGTCCTAGATCGGCCGACCGGTTCGTCGCCTGGGCGAACCGGTCCCCTTACGGCGGGGCGGACACAGCGGTGATCTTGGCCGGGTTCATCATCCACAGAACCTGGTCGATGCCCTGCTCCGAGGCGTTGACCGTGAGGACGGCGAACACCTCTCCGTCGCGGCTCAGCAGCGCGGCGCTCTGCCCGTTCGTGCTCGCGTACGCCACGTCGACCCCGGTCCAGAAGTGGCTCGCGAACGCCCTGTGGAACTTCGCCACCCGCGACGCCCCCACCACCGGAAAGCGGGAGGCGCGCACGGCGCCGCCACCGTCGGAGTAGGTGATCACGTCCAGGGCGAAAAGCTCTTCCAGCGCCGTCAGGTCGCCGACGCGGGCGGCGGCGACGAATGCCGTCAGCAGCTTGCGTTGTTCGGCTTTGGCCACGGGCGTACGTCGTTCGACGAGCACATGCTTGCGCGCCCTGCTGACCAGCTGCCGTACGGCCGGCTCGTTGAGCCGGATGATGTCGGCGATCTGCCGGTACGGATAGTCGAAGGCCTCCCGCAGCACGTACGCCGCCCGTTCGGTGGGCGTGAGCCGCTCCAGGAGCAGCAGCACCGCGAGCTCCAGGGCCTCACCGCGCTCGGCACCGAGGTGCGGATCGGCGCTGGTGTCGACGGGTTCGGGCAGCCACGGGCCGACGTAGGTCTCCCGGCGGGCGCGCGCGGACCGAGCGGCATTGAGGGCCAGCCGAGTGATCGTCGTCGCCAGGAAAGCGGCCGGATTGTCCACCGTGGCGCGGTCGTACGCCTGCCAGCGCAGCCAGACGTCCTGCACCAGATCCTCGGCTTCGGTGGCGCTCCCCAGCATCCGGTACGCGATCCCGAACAGGCGAGGTCGCACGCCGCCGAAGACCACCGCGGCCTGCTCGAGATCCTCCGGATCGCCCGATTCGGTGTCCGCCACTCCCATCGCCCCCGCCGAGACCTTTCGCACCGGGATGTATTTCCACCGACCGTACTCTGCGATCCACCTGGCCTGAGGAACCACCCCACGGTAATCGAGTCCTTTGCCGGTCGGCGTGGGCGAGAAGAGACGGGGAGGGGAAGGAGGGCCCTGGGAAAGATTTCGCCGGGGCTGTCACAGGCCGAGAGGCTGCCCTGTCTTAGCTCGCGGACCGGCCGGCACATGGGTGCCCCGGCGGGCAGGAAGGCTCATCATGAAGATCGTGGTAATCGGCGGGACCGGCCTGATCGGGTCGAAGCTCGTGACGAAGCTGAGAGAACACGGCCACGAGGCGGTGGCGGCCTCGCCGAACACCGGCGTGAACACGCTCACCGGCGAAGGTCTGGACGAGGTGCTGACCGACGCGGCCGTGGTGATCGACGTGTCGAACTCGCCGTCGTTCGAGCGGGCCGCGGTGATGGAGTTCTTCGAGACCTCCACCCGCAACCTGCTCGCCGCGGAGGCCGCGGCCGGGGTCGACCACCACGTCGCGCTGTCGGTCGTGGGCACCGAGCGGATGCCGGACAACGGCTACTTCGCCGCGAAGATCGCCCAGGAGCGGCTGATCGAGAAGTCGGGGATCCCGTTCTCGCTCGTGCACGCGACGCAGTTCTTCGAGTTCGTCCGCGGCATCGCCGACGAGGCCACGGACGGCGACCAGGTACGGATCGCGCCCGTGCTGTTCCAGCCCATGGCGGGCGAAGACGTCGCCGAGGCGGTCGGCCGGGTCGCGGTGGGCGCACCGCTGAACCGCCGGGTCGAGGTGGCCGGGCCGGAACAGTCGCGAATGGATGAGTTCTTCCGCGCCGCCCTGGCCGCCTGGGGCGACCCGCGCGAGGTGGTCACCGACCCGCACGCGCGTTACTTCGGCACCGAGCCGGGCGAGCGGACGCTGGTGCCCGCCGACGGCGCCAGCCTCGGCCGAATCCACTACCGCGACTGGCTGAGCCAGAACGCCACCGGAAAGTAGATCTACGCGGGCGGAGCCACCAGTTCGGAGATCGACTCCAGTGCGTCGAAGCGGGTGAACTCCTCGCGGGGCTCCCGTGCGCGGGTGCGGTAGGAGGGCGTCGAGAGGACCGCGTCCACGGCCGTACGGACCGCGGCGTAATCGGCCAGGAAGGAATCAGGACAGGAGCGGGAGAAGGTCCCGCGCGTCCAGCTGGGTGTCGAGGGTCATGACCTGGTCCACCAGGCGCTCCCGGCCCGGTGCGAGGCCGTGGAACTTGGCGAGCAGCCGCTCGTCGGAGAGCGGGTTGGTGGGGGTACCGAGGGGATCGTTCACCCTGGCCCGCCGGACGGCGCCCGAGGTCGTGGTGACGGTCAGGGTCGGCTCGTCTATGCCGCCCATCTCCGGGTCCACCTCCAGGTCGATGAGGTTCATGAGCTCGGCGGCCCGAGGGTCGCTTCGCCGTTCGGGGGCGTAGGCGGCCAGGTCGGCGTCGCCGTACAGGACTCTGGCCGCGATGCCGTACGGCAGGCTCAGCTGTGCGCGGGAGAGGGTGGCGACGTCCCGGCCGCCGCACATGTCGGCCACGAGCGGGCTCAGCCGCACGTGAATGCGGGCGATCTCACCGGCGTGCAGGTCCAAGCCGCCGATCGCGTCGATGGCGGAGTGAGTGCTGCGGCAGGACGCGTACGGCTTGATGGAGCAGCGCGAGATCCGCCACACCGTGCCGAGATCGCGGGTCAGCGCGCCGGGGTCGGCGTCGGCGCCCGCGTAGGTCCGCAGGAAGCCGCCCCATACGTCGTCGAAGATCCGGTCGGGGCCGCTCGTGCCGGACGCGGCCAGCAGCGCGGCGGTCAGTCCGCCCTCGGCGGCGCGGCCCGCGTGCAGCCGTTTGCTCGCCGCGCCGTCATGTACGAAGGCCCACAGGCCGCCGGAGAAGCTGGCCGCCAGCCCCAGCGCGTGGGCGGCCCGCTCGCTGTCCAACCCCAGCAGCCGCACGCTCGCCGCCGCCGCGCCGAACGTGCCGCAGGTGCCCGTCGAGTGCCAGCCGGCCTCGTTGTGCGCGGCGTAACCGCCACACGCCTCCAGCGCGCGGCGCGCCACGTCATACCCCAGGACGACCGCCGCCAGCAGCTCGGCACCGCTGACCGGGCGGTCGGCGAGGCTGAGGCAGGCCAGCGCGGCGGGCACCACCACGGCCCCCGAATGATCGCAGCCGCCGGTGTCGTCGAGTTCGAGCGCGTGCGCGGCGACGCCGTTGAGCAGCGCCGCGTCGCGCGGCGCCACGGTCAGCCCGGTCCCCCAGACGGGTGCGGGCCCGGGGCCGGCCAGGCCGGGAGCGGGGGTGGTGGCCCCGGCCAGGGCCGCGCCCAGCGTGTCGAGGAGGTGCCGCTTGGCCCGCTCGACCACGTCGGGCGGCAGCGGCGGGGGCCCCGCGACCAGGTCGGCGAGCGGGAGGAGTGGAGTCATGAAGGCAGTTCCGCGATGAGGCCAGACAGCGGGAGGGGTGGGGTCACGAGGTCAGCTCCGCGAAGACGTCGGCGGGGTGGCCGGGTTCGTTGCCCGTGCGGGTGGCGCGCCAGTGGTCGGCCACCTGGCTGCCGGTCGCGAACCACACGCCGGGCCGCTCACGCATGACCGACAGCAGCGAGCGCAGGAGCCCGATGCGGCCGGGCGTGCCGATCACCTCGGGCTGCAGGCGCAGCACGTAGCAGAGGCCGAAGCGGTGGTAGGCGTCGAACTCCTGGGTCCAGTTCTCCAGCACGGCGGCGTAGGGGGCGATGCGCGACTGCCCGGTGGGGAAGGGCGGGTCGAGGTTGAACATGAAGTAGGGGTGGTCCTCCAGCTCGTGGTGGAGCGGGATCTCCACCAGGCCGGCGGGATGGAAGTACGGCAGGTCGTCGCCTCGCCAGGAGGAGGACCAGTCGATGCCGAGCGCGGGCAGCTCGGCCGCGAGCCCCGGCTTCCATTCGCCGATCGGCGTGCGGAAGCCGCGCGGGAGCGAGCCGGTCACCTCGGCCAGCGCGTCCTGGCCGCGTCTGATCGCGTCGAGCTGCCCGGCGAGGTCGAGCGGGTCGAAGTCCTCGTGCGCGTGGCCGTGGTTGGCGATCTCGTGGCCGGCCTGCTCTACCTCGCGGATCAGCCCGGCGTGCAGGCCGGGCACGAACCACGTCGACGGCACCCCGTCCAGCGCTCCGAGCAGCCGCTCGACGCCGCGGGTCGCGCCGTACTGTCCGACGGACAGGGTCTTGACGCGGTCGCGGGTGCTCGGGTCGGCGGCCAGGATCGCCAGCTCGGCGTCGAGATCGACGGTGATCAGTACGGCGCAGCGCGCCTCATCGGGCCAGGTCATGCCGCTCCTCTCAGACGGCGAGGTCATGCCGCTCCTTTCAGACGGCCAGGTCATGCCGTTCCTTCCACCAGGTGGCCACGTCCACGCCGGTGGCGAACCAGACGTCGTCGTGCGCGCGCATGTGCTCGAACAGCCGCTCCAGCAGCAGGATCCGGCCCGGCTTGCCGGACACCTTGGGGTGCCACAGCGTGCTCAGGCACAGGCCCTCCGCGTGGTAACCGTCGAACTCGCGCTTGTAGTTGTCGAGCGTCGAGCCGTAGCCCGCGATGCGATCCAGCCCGGCCGGGTAGTCGGGGCGGCGGGTGTAGGCCAGATAGGCGTAGTCGTCCATGTCCCAGCGGACCGGGATTTCCACCAGCCCGCCCGGGTGCAGGTAGGGGCGGTCATCGCCGCGCATCGAGCTGGAGTAGAGGAACCCCTCCCCGGCCAGGATCCGCGCGGTCACCGGCGACCAGTCGCCCGACGGCGTACGGAAGCCGACCGCCTCGACGCCGAGCACGTCCTTGAACACGGCCTGGCTGCGCGTGAGGATCTCGCGCTGCTCGGCCTCGGTCTTGCCGTAGTACGGCTCGTGCCGGTAGCCGTGGTGCGCCATCTCGTGCCCGCGCTCCACGATCATCCGGCAGCGCTCCGGCCAGGTCTCCACCACCCAGGCGGGCGTGTAGAAGGTGGCGGGCAGCTCGAAGGCGTCCAGCAGGTCGAGGATCCTGGGCAGCGCCCGCCACGGCCCGTACGAACCGAGCGTGAAGTATTCGGGTTTGGCGAGGATGCTGCCGTTCAGCATCGCCGCCCCCGTCGGCCCGTCGAGGTCGAAGGCCAGCGACACGCACGACTTCTTCCCGTACGGCCAGCGACTCACGTGGGCGAGCCGTTGAGGGTGACCTGCTTGATGGCGTTGTCCTTGAGGCCCCACTTGTCGAGCAGCTGCTCGTAGGTGCCGTCCTTCTGCAGGGCGCCGAGTGCCTTGATGACCGCGTCGCGCAGGCGGGTGTCCTGCTTGCCGAATCCCATGCCCTGGTTGACCGCGGTGAACGGGTCGCCGACGACGTTGAACTTGCCGGGGTCCTGCTTGGCGATGTAGGGGAGAGTCTCGCTGCCCTGTACGGCGGCGTCGAGCCTGCCCTGGGTGAGCTGGGTACGCGCGTCCGCGGAGCCCTCCGTGCCGACGACCTTGATCGGTTTACTGGAGCAGTTCTGCTCGCTCCACTTCTTGATCTCGTCAGGGAAGGACGTGCGGCGGCTGGCGCCCACTGTCTTGCCGCACAGGTCCTTCGGATCGGCGACCTTGGTCGTGGAGAAGAACTGCGCGCCCGAGGTCATGTAGCCGACGAGGTCGAGCGTCTTGCGGCGCTCGGGCAGGTCGCTCATCCCCGAGAGGATCATGTCGATCCGCCCGGTGGTGACCGCGCTCTGCAACTGCTCGAACGACGTCTCTTGCCACTTGAACGTGACGCCGAGCTGCTTGCCGATGGCGTTGCCGAGGTCGATGTCGAAGCCGGTGAGCTGGTTGGTCGAGGGGTCCTTGAACTCCAGCGGCGGGTAGTTGGGCACGTTGCCGACCACCACCGTCTTGGACTCGGCGATCTTCGGCGGGAGCCCGCCGCTCGATTCGGCCTTGAGGTCCTTCGGCGCCTGCGCGGTGCAGGCGGTCGCGGCCACGGCGAGGCAGGCGAGGAGGAGGATGGGACGAGACCGGATGGGAGAAGACAAGGTGAACTCCTAGAGAACCGCTGAGAGGAAGGTTTTCGTACGCTCGTGGGTGGGGTTGACCAGCACCTGGTCGGGGGTGCCGGTCTCGATGACGCGGCCGTCGTCCATGAACACGACCTGGTTGGCGACCTCTTTGGCGAACCCCAGCTCGTGGGTGACGACGACCATGGTCATGCCGGAGGCGGCCAGGTCGCGCATGACCGCCAGCACCTCGCCGACCAGCTCCGGGTCGAGCGCCGAGGTGGGCTCGTCGAACAGCATCAGCCGCGGCCGCATCGCCAGCGCGCGGGCGATCGCGACCCGCTGCTGCTGCCCGCCGGACAGGGTCGAGGGGTAGGCGTCGGCTTTGTCCTTCAGCCCCACCCGCTCCAACAACTCCAGCGCACGGGTCCTGGCGGTGTCGCGCGATTCGCGCAGCACTCTGATCGGGCCCTCGACCACGTTCTCCAGCGCGGTCATGTGCGGGAACAGGTTGAAGCGCTGGAACACCATCCCGATCGGCCGCCGCTGCTTGGCGATCTGGGCGTCGCTGAGCTGGTGCAGCTTTCCGTCGCGTTCCGTCCACCCGAGCAGCTCGCCGTCGACCCAGGCGGCGCCCTCGTCGATCGTCTCCAGCTGGTTGATGCAGCGCAGGAACGTGCTCTTGCCCGAGCCGGACGGGCCGATGACGCACAGCACCTCGCCGGCGGCCACCTCAAGCGAGATGCCCTTGAGCACATGGTGGGCGCCGAAGCGCTTGTGGACGTCGACCGCCTTGATCATTTCCTCACCCCTCGGGAGAAGCGGCGCTCGACGACCAGCTGGCCCAGACTGAGGATGGTGACCACGATCAGGTACCAGAACGTCGCCACGAACAGCAGCTCCATGACGCGGTTGTTGGCGTAGTAGATGTTCTGGGCGCTGTGCAGCACCTCCTGGTACTGGATCGCGCTGGCCAGCGACGTGAGCTTCACCATGCTGATGAACTCGTTGCCGATCGGCGGCAGGATGACCCGCATCGCCTGCGGCAGCACGATCCTGCGCATCGTCTGGAAGCGCGTCATCCCGATCGCCTGCGCGGCCTCGGTCTGCCCCTGGTCGACCGAGAGGATGCCGCCGCGTACCACCTCGGAGGTGTAGGCGCCCTGGCAGATGCCCAGCCCGAGCAGCGCGGCGACGAACGGGGTCATCAGGTCGACCGTGCGCGCCTCGACGATGCCGGGGATGACGAAGTAGGGGAAGACCAGCGCCAGGTTGAACCAGAGGAACAGCTGCAGCAGCTGCGGCGTGCCACGGAAGATCCACGTGTAGAGGGCCGAGACGGCGCGGGTGACGGGGTTCTGCGACATCCGCATCACCGCGAACAGCACGCCCAGAGCCACCCCGACGATCATGGCGAGCACGGCCATCACGATGGTGTTGACCACGCCGGTCAGGATGGCCTCCGCGGTCAGGTACTGCCCGACCACGCTCCACTCGATCTGCCCGCCGGCGAACGAGACGACGATCGCCACGAGGGCGGCCACCACGAGGATCGCCGCCACGTAGCGGCCGTAGTGCTTGCGCGCCACCCGGGGCAGGTGGGCGACATCTGTGGACATGGGGATCTCCTCAGGAGCGAGAGGTCAGAGCGGGTGACAGCACCCACAGGACTCGGGCGACCTCATCGCCGGGGTTGGTGAAGGTGTGGGGGGTGTCGCCAGGGAACAGGAACGAGTCGCCCTCGCACATCTCGACCCGCTCGCCCGCGGCCTCGATCGTGAACAGCCCCTTGAGGACGTGCACGAACTCGATGTCGACGGGAAGCGTGTACGGCTCGCGGCCCGACCCGCCGCCCGGCTCGATCTCACTGAGCAGGACCAGCAGCCTGCTCTCGTCCTTGGGCGTCAGCTGGTACTCGGTCATGCCGCTGCCGCCGAACTCGAGCCTGGCCCGGCTCTCGGACCTGACCAGCCGCCCGGCCGAGCCGGCGAACAGGTCGGCCACGTCCAGGTCGAGCGCCTCGCACAGGCGCAGTAAGGAGGCGACCGAGATGGACACCTGGCCGCGCTCGAACCTGGACAGGAAGCCCTTGGTGAGCCTGGCCCGCTCGGCCACCTCGGTGAGGCTGAGCCGGCGCCGGCGCCGCAGCTCACGGGCCCGCGGACCCAGCCCGGGCGAGTCCGGAAGCAGGATCACGTGGCGGGACCCTGATAGTCGCGGGCCCAGGCGCGCTGCCGCGCCAGCACGTCGGTGAGGCGGTCGATCTGCTCAAGGACCCGGTCGGGGGAGGTGGCGCCGTAGCCGGAACGCGCCGCGAGAGCCGCCTCGACGGTGAGGTGCGGACGCACGTCCGGCGTAAGCCGCGCGTCCACCGCGGCCAGGTCGGCGTCCGACAGTTCGTGCAGGTCCAGGCCCTTGTCCTCGCACGTTCGCACGAGCACGCCGGTGATCTCGTGGGCCTCGCTGAACGGCACGCCGCGGCGCGAGAGCCAGTCGGCCGCCTCGGTGGCCAGCGTGAAGCCCTCGGTCGCCTGCCCGCGCAGCTCGTCGACGTTCACCGACAGCGTGCGTACCAGGCCGGCCATGGCGGGCAGCACGATCACCAGGGTGTCCACGGTGTCGAAGACGGCCGCCTTGTCCTCGGCCAGATCCCGGTTGTAGGCCAGCGGCATCGCCTTCAGCGTCGCCATCAGGCCGTTGAGGTTGCCGAGCAGGCGGCCCGCCTTGCCCCGGGTGAGCTCGGCGATGTCGGGGTTCTTCTTCTGCGGCATGATCGAGCTGCCGGTGGCGAAGGAGTCGTGCAGCTCCACCCAGCGGAACTGGCGCGAGGCCCAGGTGCAGATCTCCTCGGACAGCCGCGACAGGTTCACCCCCAGCATCGAGGCGGCGAACAGGAACTCGGCCACGTGGTCGCGGCTGGCGACGGCGTCGATGGAGTTCTCGCACGGCCCGTCATAGCCCAGCTCGGCGGCCGACAGCTCCGGATGTACGGCTATCGCCGACCCGGCCAGCGCCGCCGAGCCCAGCGGGGAGCGGGCGGTGCGCCGGTCCCAGTCCGCCAGCCGGTCGGCGTCGCGGGCGAACGCCTGCGCGTGGGCCAGCAGCTGGTGCCCGAACACGATCGGCTGGGCGGGCTGCAGGTGGGTGAAGCCGGGCGCCGCGGTACGGATGTGCGTGCGGGCCTGCTCCACCAGGCTGTCCTGCAGCTCGGCCAGCGCCAGGACCAGCTTCCTGGCGTGATCGCGCAGGTACAACCGCAGGTCGTTGGCCGTCTGGTCGTTGCGCGAGCGGCCGGCGCGCAGCTTGCCGCCCACCTCGCCCAGCCGCTCGACCAGGACCCGCTCAAGGAAGGTGTGCACGTCCTCGTCTGAGTCGTTCGGGCCGACGCGCCCGGCGCGTACGTCCTCGTCCAGCGTGTCGATCTCCGCCAGCAGCCGCGCCGCCTCGGCCTCGTCGACGATCTCGGCCCTGAGCAGCTCACGGACGTGGGAGCGCGAGCCCGCCAGATCGTAGGCCGACATGCGGAAGTAGCTGTCGGGCGAACGGGACAGGGCGAGCAGGGACGGGTCGGCGGGCGAGCGGAAGCGTCCACCCCAGAGCTTTTCGGACAACGCGGTTGCCTTCCGGTAAACGAGGTTTTCCGACATAGTGGTCTGCGGCGCCAAGGGTGTCAATAGCAGCCTTTGTCCGGAAACGTGCTGTTCACAGGGGGAGTTTCATGTCTCAGGGACCTGTCGACGCCTCGCAGGTGCCACGCTTCGCGGGGCCCGACACCTATGCCCGGTTGCCCCGCATCGACCAGGTGGAGCGGGCCGATGTCGCGATCGTGGGCGTGCCGTTCGACAGCGGGGTCTCTTACCGTCCAGGCGCCCGTTTCGGCCCGGCCGCCGTGCGTCAGGGCAGCAAGCTGATCAGGCCCTACAACCCGGCGCTGGACGTCTCGCCGTTCGCCGACCTCCAGGTCGCCGACGCCGGGGACATCGCGTGCAACCCGTTCGACATCGGCCAGGCCATCGACACGATCGAGCAGGCCGCCGGGGAGTTCGAGGCCAAGCTCGTCACCATCGGCGGCGACCACACCATCGCGCTGCCGCTCCTGCGTGACGTCCACCGCAAGCACGGGCCGGTGGCGCTGCTGCACTTCGACGCCCATCTGGACACCTGGGACACCTACTTCGGCGCCGAGTACACCCACGGCACGCCGTTCCGCCGCGCGGTGGAGGAGGGCATCCTGGACACCGAGGCGCTCAGCCACGTCGGCATCAGAGGGCCGCTGTACGGCAAGGCCGACCTGGACGAGGACCGCAGGCTCGGCTTCGGCATCGTCACCTCGGCCGACGTCATGCGGCGCGGCCCCGACGAGATCGCCGACGCCCTGCGCCAGCGGATCGGCGACCGCCCGCTCTACATCTCCGTCGACATCGACGCGCTCGACCCGGCCCACGCCCCGGGCACGGGCACCCCGGAGGCGGGCGGCCTGACCAGCCGCGAGCTGCTGGAGATCCTGCGCGGGCTGTCGGGCTGCAATCTCGTCGGCGCCGATGTGGTGGAGGTGGCGCCCGCCTACGACCACGCCGAGATCACCTCGGTCGCGGCCGCGCACGTCGCCTACGACCTGATCAGCCTGTTCGCGCTGGGGAAGCGGGCATGAGAACCGGGGGAGACCTGGTCGCCGAGACCCTGGTCGCGCTCGGCGCCACGACCGTGTTCGGCGAGCCGGGTCAGCACGCGCTCGCCATGTTCGACGCGCTGCGCCGCTCGCCGCTGCGCTACGTCGGATGCCGCACCGAACTGGGCGTCGCCTTCGCCGCCGACGGCCACGCCCGGGCCACCGGGACGGTGACCCCGTTCATGGTCTCCACCGGCCCTGGCGCGCTGGCGACCCTGCCCGCCCTGATGGAGTCGCGCCTGGCCTGCGCGCCGGTGGTCGGCATCTCCAGCCAGATCCCGTCCGACGGGCTGGGCGGCCGCAGGAAGGGGTACCTCCACGAGCTGCCCGACCAGGCGGCCTCCTTCCGTGGCGTGGCCAAGTCGGTGCAGGTCGTAAGGGCGGCTTCACAGATCCCCTCCGCCCTGGCCCTGGCCTGGGAGGCGGCGCTCAGCGTGCCGCAAGGGCCCGCGTGGGTGGAGATCCCGCAGGACATCCTGCTCGCGCCGACGGACATCCCGGTGGTGGCCGACCTGACCGTGCGTCCGCGCACGCCACAGCCCCGTGCCGAGCTGGTACAGCAGGCCGTACAGGCGCTCGACGCCGCGTCCAACCCGGTCATCCTGGCCGGCGGCGGGGTCGCGTTGTCCGGGGCGGGTCCGGAGCTCCTCGCCCTGGCCGAGCGGCTGCGCGCCCCAGTGGCCACCACATTCGCCGCGAAGGGCGTCTTCCCTCGCGAACATCCGTTGTCGCTGCAGTCATGGCTGGAGGACCGCTTCGTCACCGAGTTCCTCGAAGAGGCGGACGTGCTGCTGGTCGCCGGTTCGGGGCTGGGGGAGCTGTCCAGCAACTACCACACGATGCGCCCGCGCGGCCGCGTCATCCACATCGAGGCCGACCCCGGCAAGCTGGAGGCCAACACGAGCGGTTCGCTCGCCGTACACGCCGACGCCAAGGCGACGCTGGGCGCGCTCGCCGAGGCGGTGCGGCCCAGGGAAGGCGACGGGCGGGCGGAAGCGGCCGTGGCGGACGTGCTGCGGCGGGTGCGCGACCGGCTCAGCGGCCACGAGCAGGAGTTCGCGCTCCTGGCGTCGATCCCGTCCGACGTGCTGTCCTTCTGGGACATGACCATCCTCACCTACTGGGCGTGGTCGGCCTTCCCCGGCCACATGTGGTCGGCGCAGGGCGCGGGCGGCCTCGGGTACGGACTGCCCGCCGCGGTCGGCGCGGCGGCTTCCGGACAGCGCGCGCTCGCGATCTCGGGCGACGGCGGCGCGATGTACGGCCTGGCGGAACTGGCCACCATGCGCCAGCACGACCTGGACGTCACCTGGCTGATCGTCGACGACGGGGGTTACGGCATCCTGCGGGAGTACATGACCGGCGCGTTCGGCACTCCGACCGGCACCGAACTGGTCCGGCCGGACTTCGCCGCCCTGGCCGCGTCGTTCGGGGTCCCGGCCCGCGTCGTCACGCCCACGTCCCTGGCTGACGAGCTCGCCGATGCCCTGGCAGAGCCGGGCCCGAACGTCGTGATCCTGCACGCCAGCCCTCGCATGTTCGCCGGCACCTAAGACCGCCATCCCGCACGTCGTCGGCAGCGGCATCAGCGTGGCGAGCCTCAGGCCCTCGCCAGGCGGTATTGGGCGGGCGTGACGCCGTACGAGCGGGTGAACCAACGAGTGAGATGGGCCTGGTCGGTGAATCCGACCTCGCTCGCGACCCGGGCCGCGGGCCGTCCCCGGGCGAGCAGGCGGCGAGCGGCACGCAGGCGCAGTTGGCGCTGGTAGTCGCTGGGCGCCAGCCCGTACGTCGTGCGGAAGGCCCGGTAGACGGCGTACCGGCTGGAGCCGGTCCAGGCCGCGAGGTCGTCGGCGTTGATCGGCTCGCTGTAGCAGTCGTCGATCAGCTCGCGGGCCTTCGCGGCGAGATACGCGGCAGTGGCCGCGCGGAGGGTGGCGGGTGGTTCAGGGGGCCTGCGCGCGGCGGAGCGGACAAGGGCGGCGATCGTGCCGGAGAGCAGTTCGTCGCGCTCGAGCGGGTCGGCGCCGCCCAGCAGCGCGGTGTGCAGGTCGCGTAGCCGCGTCGCCAGGGCGGGAGAGTCGAGGACCGGGCTGGCGAACAGCGGCAATCCGGCGGGACGCTGCGTCACGTCGGTGAGGACGTCGGTGATCAGCTCCTGGCCGATGTGCACGATCCGATAGGTGAATCCCAGCTCGTGGGCCGCATGCCCGTCGTGGACCTCGTCGGGATTGAACACCATGACCATCCCGGCCGCGCTCGTATGCCCGGCGCCGCGGCAGGTGAAGGTCTGCGCGCCCTGCTCGGTGACACCGAAGGAGTAGGTCTCGTGGCTGTGGCGGTGATAGCGGTGGCTGAGGAAGCGCGCGTACATGGCCTCCAGCGGCATCTCGGCCGAGCGCCAATAGCTGGTCCATTCCCGGGCCGCGTGGCCCCTGCCGGTCATCTCGTCATCACCTCGTTCCCTGTGCGTACGACTCGCGGCGCACGAGCGTACAAGACCGGCCTTTCGCCTGGAGCACAGGATGGTCGCTGCTGTCGCGCCCGCCTCCTCGATCCTCGGGCGCGGAAAGACGCGTTGCGGAGGTTCCCCATGGCGGACACGGAAACGAGTGGCGCGGGCCGGACCCGGCCCTACCTACTGCTGGCCACGACGATGCTGTTGTGGGGAAGCGGCTTCAGCAGCTCCAAGGTGATCGTGGATCACCTGCCCCACTCCGTGGTCGCGACGTTGCGTTTCGGCGGTGGAGCTCTGGCACTCCTGGTCGCCCTGCGGTTGTCCCGGCAACTCGGTGGTGCCCGCCGGCGGTCGTCGACACGGGACTGGGTACGGGCCGCCGGGGCGGGCGTGATCGGGGTTTTCGCCTACAACCTGTTCTTCTTCTGGGGGCTGTCACTCGCGCCGGCGATCGACGGAAGCAGCATCGTCCCGGTCATGAGTCCCGTGCTGACCACCGCCTTTCTGCTGATCACCCGGCAGGAGAACGCGTCGGTGGCGCGGGTGGCCGGGTTGGCGACCGGAGCGGTCGGCGCACTGATCTTCTTCGCGGGTTCGGCCGGAGCCGCGGGCGCGGGCCAGGCCCGGCTCGCCGGTGATCTGCTGTTCCTGCTCAGCGCCTGTTGCTGGGCGGCGTTCACGCTGTCCGGTCGCCGCGTACTCGCCGGCATCGAGCCGCTCAAGGCGACGACGTACGCGACGCTGAGCGGGGCGGTGCTGCTGGCGATCTACAGCGCGCCGGCGGCCACCGAGGTCGCCTGGCAGGATGTGCCCGCCTACGTCTGGCTGAACGTCGTCTTCGTGGCGCTCGGCCCGACCGCCGTGGCGAACCTGCTCTACTACCGGGGCATTCACGCCGTGGGTCCCGCGTCGGCGTCCATCATGATGTTCGTCGTGCCCGTCGTCGGGACCGCGTGCTCGGCCGTGTTCCTGGGTGAGTCCTTCGATACGGTGCAGGCCACGGGAGCGGCCGTGCTCCTCGTCGGCGCGGTCCTCGCCGTCACCCAGGGCAGGTTCCGGGCGCGGCGGCCCGACGCCGCCGCTCGGCAACCCACCTCTTAGCGATGCGCTATGCGGGGGTTATGCGGGTGATATGCGGGCCCTCGATTACGGTCTGCTTCTTATGTCGACCGTTCGCCCTGAAGGCGGCCTTTCCTTCCGATAGAACGGGATCACCATGCCGCCGACGTAGTCCTGTCCCCACAGGACTCTTGGCATCAAGGAACTGGGCGCCTAACCGTATCCCCCCATACGCACCTGTTCAGAGAGAAGTGAGCATGCTTGCAACCGGCAGGCCGACCTGGCCGAAGACGCTTAAACTTGCCGTCCTTGCTGTGTCAGTCACTTTCGCGGCGGCAGCGCTGATTCCCCAGGCCGCCTCAGCGCAGAGCACCAGCGTCATGGCCATGTCCCACAAGAGCCCGTTCAACTGTGGGAAGACCTTCAACGCCAACAACTGGACCGGGACCCCCGCCCACAACCCATCGGGCTCCATCGACTGGCAGAACTACGGAAGCGATCCCATCAACGGTGAGACCGTACGGGCCACCGCCGCGGGCACCGCGACGTTCTACAACGCGGGAAACACCAGCTACGGCAGGTGGGTGGAGATCCGTCACAGTGACGGCACCAGGACCCGGTACGCCCACCTCGCGACCCAGGTGAAGTCGGCCGGCAGCTCCATGACCGTCAGCCAGGGCACCGTGATCGGGACCGTCGGCTCGACGGGCGGCTCCAAGGCTCCCCACCTGCACTACGAACAGCGCACCTCCTCCGGCGCGATGGACACCAGCCCGACCGTTGAGGGCGTGACCGTGTCCTTGGGCACGAAGAAGGCCATCAAGAGCACCAACGGTTGCGGCGGGGGCGGCACTCCCAACCCCAACACCCCCGAGAGTGTCTGCGGCAGCGGTTTCACCGTCATCGACTCAGCCGCTCTGACGGGTGGCCGCACCTACCTGCTGTACAACTCGGGCAACGGCACCAACTGCGTCGCGACGCTGAAGACGACGAACCTCGGTAAGGCGTCGGCGGTATCGGCCTTCCTGGAGCCGCAAGGGGCAACCAGAAGGACCGACTCGGGCAGTTTCGCCTACTACGCGGGGCCGGTGAAACTCAGCGCTCCCGGAAAGTGCGTCAAGTGGGGCGGCTCGGTCGGCAGCAGCACGTACACCAGCCCCTTCGAACACTGCGACTGACCTGATGCTCGGTCGCTGAAGCGTTCTGGCGAAGGCCACTACCTGATCATGGGTAGTGGCCAGGGCTCACCCGGCGGCGAAGGCGCCGACGGAGGCCGCGCACAACAGCAGCCCCGCGGCGTGCGCCAGGCTGGTCCGCTCCCGCAGCACCACGGCGGCCAGGGCGACCGTGAAAGCGGGGTAGAGGGAGGTGATGACGGCGGAGACGGTGAGTGTCGCCTCGCGGGTGGACAGGAAGTACAGAACGGTCGCGCCCACCCCCAGGACCCCAGTCCAAACCGCGGCCCACGGCACCCGCGCCGCCCACGGCACCCGCGCCGCTCCAGCGGTCCGTGCCGCTCCAGCGGTCCGCGCCGCTTCGACAGGTTGGGCCGCTTCGACAGGTTGGGTCGCGTCGGCGGGTTGGGCCGCCCGCGCCTGCCGGCCCCGACGGCCGGCCAGCGCGTAGACAGCCAGGACCACGACGGCCGACAGCTGGCTCGCGGCCACCGGCCACAGGCCGGCTGTGTCCCCGGCCTGGCCGAGGCAGACGAACAGGGCGGCGAAACCGAGCCCGGCCAGCAGCCCTTCGACCACCCCAGCACCACCCGCACTGTCACCGCCGCGCTTGCCCGGCTGCGCGGCGACCAGCCAGATCCCGGGGATGGCCAGGGCGACGCCGAGAACCGCGAGCCCCCTGAACTCCCCGCCGGACAGCAGGTCGACCGGAATGGGCAGACCGGCCGCGCCGACGGCCGACAGCGGCCCGGCCACGTTCATCCGTCCCCGGGAAAGGCCACGGTAGAGGGCCAGCGTCCCGACCGCCCCGCCGAGCCCGGCGCCGATCCCCCATCCGATCGCGCCCATGCTGGGGTGGGCGCTGACGGCGAGGGCGGCGGCCAGGCCGCCGATCGCGGCGGCGGACTGCCCGACGAGCCCGACCAGCGCGTAGTGGGTACGGCGCGACAGCAGCCCACCGAGGAAGTCCGAGGCGCCGTACAGGGCGGCGGCGGCCAGGGCGAGTAGCACCGCCGTCGGCATCAGTGCTCACCGCCCGACGCGGTAGCGAGGTGGCACGCGTTCGGGCTCGTCATAGCGCTGTCCACGATGGTCCGTCCTCTTTCAGAAGTCATAGGGAGTACATGAGCCATGCTCCCGACAGATTGGACGGCTGGACAGGGCCGATTCCCGTCTGCGACAGAGGTCCGATTTCCGCATTCGCTGGACCAATGATTGACAAGGGCCACAGGCTGAGAACGTGCTAGATGACGCTTCTTCCACGACGACCCTGCCGTGGTTCGCGCGGCCCGCCGCCCGGTCCTGGACCTGCGCGCCCGCCCCGGCCGGCGTGCGGGACTTCCACGCCGCCATACCCGGCTACGCGCCCACCCCACTGACCGAACTTCCGTCCCTGGCCACCGAGCTGGCGGTCGGTCGAGTGTTCGTCAAGGACGAGTCGTCCCGCCTTGGGCTGCCGGCCTTCAAGGCGCTGGGCGCTTCCTGGGCGGTACACCGGGCCCTGGCGGAGCGTACCGCCGCGGAGCCCGTCACGCTGGTCAGCGCCACCGACGGCAACCACGGCCGTGCCGTGGCCAGGACGGCGCGGCTGCTCGGCCGGCGCGCGCACATCTTCGTCCCCCGGGATGTCCATCCGGACGCCGTGGCGGCCATAGCCGCCGAGGGGGCGGAGGTCACCCGGGTTCCGGGCTCGTACGACGACGCCGTACACCAAGCGGCCGAGGCAGCCGCCACCGCCGACGCGATCCTGATCCAGGACACCGCCTGGCCCGGCTACGAGACGATCCCGAGCTGGATCGTCGAGGGCTACTCCACCCTCTGCGTCGAAATCGACGAGCAGCTCGCCGCCGCCGGAGCCACGGCGCCCGGGCTCGTCGCCGTCCCGGTGGGCGTCGGCTCCCTGGCCCAGGCCGTGGTCACTCACTACCGCGGTCGTTCGTCCGCACCGGCGCCGGCCTTGCTGTCGGTCGAGCCGGAAGCCGCGGCCTGCGTCATCGAAAGCCTTACCCATGGCGAACCCGTCAGCGTCACCACCGGCCCGACCGCCATGGCCGGGCTGAACTGCGGCACCCCGTCCAGCATCGCCTGGCCCTACCTGTACGGCGGGCTGGACGCCGCGGTCGCCATCACTGACGCCGCGGCCGCTCGCGCGGCCGGTGATCTGGCGGACCTCGGTGTCTCCGCGGGCCCGTGCGGGGCCGCCGCGCTCGCCGGTGTCCGCGCGGTGCTCGCCGGGGAGGGCGCCGACGAGCGTCGTGTGACGCTCGGGCTCGGTCCGACCTCGGTGGTCGTCCTGCTCAGCACCGAGGGTACGGCCGCCAACCCGCACGGGGCCTGTCCTTGAACCGGCGATTCAGCCGAGGTCCGGATGGGGGACGTAGCGGTCCGGTTGGATCAGGTCGAGGCCGGCGTCGTCGGCCATCAAGGTGTCCATGTCCGCGATGCGCCAACCGGCGCCGAGCAGCATGGGCACGAGGGGATGCGTCCCCGGGACCGCGATCTGGGCGGTGCGCGCCTGGGTGGCGGCGAGGGCGCCGAGCACCGCGTCCGCGCAGTCCTGTGGGGTGACCCCGCCGCCCGGGCCGATGACGACATCGTGGCCGGTCCGGCGGGCAGCGGCGTAACCACGGTCCGTGGCGTACACAGTGACGCCCGGCAGGGCGGCGTACCAGGCAAGCGTGGCGCGCCGTACCCCTCCGGAGGCGCGGGCGTCCAGCTCCGCGATGTCGTCCGCAGCCGTTCGCCGCACCGGGGGCGTGGGCAGCTTCGCCGTCGGCCCGGTCAGGTAGAGCAGCGGGACCCAGGGACGCAGTCCGTGCCGGACGTACAGGGCCATGGCGCGGGGGTCAGACGAGGCGAACGTCACTTTCGGCCCGTGTTCGGAGAGCAACTCCGTGAGCATCGTCCGGCCCACCCCTGAGGACTGATGCTCGCGCAGCACGAACAGATCGCCCAGGTGGGTGAGGGGGCCACGTCGGAGTGTGCCACCGAAGCCGAGCGCTCCACCGGCCTCGTCCACGGCGAAGAGGAGCATGCCGAAAGAGCGCTCGGCGTCGAGGAAATCGGGTGTGCCAGACCATCCGGCCAGCAGGCCGAACCTCTTGGCGACCTTCCGTACGGCGGGCATGTCTTCGGGTGTCGCGGCCCGAATCACACGTTCTCCATCCGGCTCACTTTAGAGCGCCGGCCACCGGAGGACGGGCCGGAGTACCCCGGCCCGTCAGTCGCGTCATCCCACGATGACCGTGAGATCGAACGTGCCCTGGTGAGGGATGCGGAGGGCGTGGAAGCGCCGGGCGCCGTCGCGGAAGTAGCGTACGGAGCCGGCCGCGACGGTCGCCTCCATAGGGGTGCCCCAGCGGAAACGGATCGTGGTGCGGCCCCGGCGGATGTCGAAGCCGTCGGCGGTGGCCGTGGTCGAGCCGCCGAACGTGGCCTGCGTGCCGTTGGTGAAAGTGAGGACGTCCGTGGGATGGAGGACGAGGGGGATCTGCTCGGTGGCGGCGGCGTTCGCCTTGACCGTGCGCCGGATCGTCCGGCGGGTGACCAGGACGTCCGTGGTGACGTTCGCGTTGCTGTAGCGGATGCCCAAGGCGGCGGGGGGCGGGCCGCCGGTCCACTCCTTGCCACCGGGGGCGCCGTGGAAGTAGGTGGCGGGCAGGGGGCCGTTGGAGTCGGGCGCCTGGCCGGGGAAGACGGTGGCCCAGCAGGCGTAGTTGTTGTCGTTGAGCCCGCAGATGATCGTGCCGGCTTCGGGATGCCACAGGAAGGTCAGGCCGGTGCGGGCGAGGGAGGCGCGCTCGCCGAAGTAGCCGCCCAGGTACAGGCCGGGCTTGCGGACGTACAGGAAGTCCTGGCCGCGGTCCTCGCGCAGCTCGACGAAGTTGTCGGAGCGCAGGTAGGGCAGGTCCGCGATGGCGGCGGCCCGCTGCCGTCTGGTGGGGAACCCTTCGCCGTAGAGGCCGTGGGTGAGGATGCGCGGTGAGGTGTCCTGCTTGGCGAGCGGCGTCACCGGCTCGGTGGAGCCGGCCCAGGCGGCGCGGGCCTCGGCGAGGTCCTCGCGGGCGGTCAGGAAGGCCGACAGCAGCGGCACCTGGCGGATGAACGTCCAGTTGAGCGCGGTCCTGTCGGGGTCGGGCCGGACCTCGTCGTACCAGCGGGCGCTGGTGCGGGTGGAGGGGGCGACGTTGACCATGTACCCGGCGCCGTCGGGCTCGCGCAGCAGGTTGTAGGACAGGAAGCCGGTGAAGGCGCGGGCCATGTTCACCAGGTTCAGGTCTGCGGTCTGCTGGTAGGCGTCGGCCATCTCGGGGAGCATGACCTCGAAGTTGTAGTTCATGTCGTGGCCCCCCTTCTCGTGGAAGAAGCCGGCGGTGCTCAAGCCGGTCGCGGCGAGCCGGGGGAACGCCTCGGTCAGGCCCTTGGCCAGCGCGGGGTCTGGGTCGAGCTTGAGCGCGAGCGCGGCCCCGGCCAGGCCCGAGGTGGTCTGGTTGGCGTAGCCGAGGGGTTCCTGCCAGACGCTGTGGTTGGTGGGGTCCAGGAACCAGGTCATGGCCGTGTGCAACGCGGCGGTGAGCTGGGTCTGCCGTGCGGGCAGCACCTTGGCCGCGCGCAGGATCCGCAGGGTCTTGGCCAGGTAGCCGATGCCGAACCCGGTGGGCGCCAGGCCGTGCTCGTTGCGGCTGTACTCGGGGAAGGAGCCGTCGGGGTGCTGGAGCGAGAGGTAGTGGCCGAGCGCCGCGTCGAGCGCGGCCAGCAGGTTCGCGTTCCCGGCGTACGGATTCCACGGGCGGGCGTTGGCGTAGAACCAGGCCAGCGTGAAGACGTGCTCCTGCACCCGGGCGTTGTACGACGCCGCCGGCGAGCGCCACCAGCCGCCGGCGAAGAAGCCGCTGTCGTCCATGTCGTTGACCATGGGCGCGAGGGTGGCCAGGTACGGCGCGAAGCGCTGCTCCTGGGGGGAGAACGACGCGCGATTCAGGGTGGACAGCGGCGGCAGGTCGGGGACCGCCGCGAACGAGGTGCCGGGCACGAGCAGGGGGGTGGCGGCCACCGGGAGCAAGGCGGTGGCTCGGAGGAGGGTGCGGCGAGAGAGCATGATCAGCCTTTCAGACCGGTGTGCGCGAGCCCCTCGATGAACTGCCGCTGGGCCAGCACGAAGACGACCAGGATGGGGAGGGCGGTCATCGTGGCGGCGGACAGCTGTACGTTCCACAGGGGCGAGCCGTAGGCGTCGACGAACTGGGTGAGCGCCTGCGGCAGGGTGAACTTCGACGGGGTCGACAGGAACACGATCGGTTCGAGGTACAGGTTCCACGAGTGCAGGAACGTGAAGATGGCGACGGCACCGAGCGCCGGCCTGGCCAGCGGCAACGCCACCCGATAGAAGGTGCCGAAGCGGCCGAGCCCGTCGACCCTGGCGGCCTCCTCCAACTCGCCGGGCAGCGTGATGAAGAACTGCCGCATGATGAACGTCGCCAGCACGCTGGGCGCGCCCAGGATCGGCACCAGGATCAGCGGCCAGTGCGTGTCGGTCATCCCCAGGGTGTGGAACATCTGGAACAGCGGGACGATCGTCACCTCGCTGGGGATCAGCAGGCCGACGAGCACGACCAGGAAGAGCACGTTCTGGCCGGGGAAGCGGACGCGGGCGAAGGCGTAGCCGGCCATCGCCGCCACCGCCATCGTGCCGACGGTCACCACCGCGGCGATGTAGAGGCTGTTGAAGTACTGCTGTCCGAACGGCTGCAGCTCGAAGACCCGGCTATAAGTGGAGAAGTCAAACCGGGAGGGCACCAGCGCGGGCGGGAAGGCGAAGATGTCGCTGATCGGCTTCACCGACGAGGTGACCATCCACCAGGTCGGGAAGACGAACGGCACGCACAACACGCACAGCAGCGCGTACAACGCGAGCTTGACCCTACGACTCATGGAAGACCCACCTCCGGCGCAGCCGCCATTGCAGCAACGTCAGCGCCGCGACGATCAGGAACAGCAGGACCGACAGGGCGGCGCCGTAGCCGAGGTGCCGGAACTGGAAGGCCTGCTGGTACAGGTAGTAGACGAGGACGGTGGTGGACATACCTGGCCCACCCTGGGTGAGCACGGCGATCTGGGCGAACACCTGCAGCGACCCGACCACGGTGACGATCGAGGTGAGCAGGATCGTCGGGCTGATCAGGGGCACCGTGATGCGCACGAACCGGATCCAGGCGCCGGCGCCGTCGAGCTGCGCCGCCTCGTACAGCTGGCGCGGCACGCCCTGGAGCGCGGCCAGGAACAGGACCATGTTGAGGCCCACGTTCTTGACGACCTGGACGACGATGACCGACAGCAGGGAGGTGGTCTCGCCGCGCAGCCAGTTGGGACCGTCCACGCCCACCACGCCGAGCACGCCGTTGACGCCGCCGTCCTGCTGGAGCAGGAACTGCCAGACGATGGTCCAGGCGACCAGCGAGACCAGCACCGGCGAGAAGAACAGCGTGCGGAAGAACGTGGTGCCGCGCAGCCGCTGGTTGAGCAGGATGGCCAGGAGCAGGGCGAGGGCGAGGTTGAGCACGACCAGGCCGACAGAGAAGAGCGCGGTGCTGGTCAGCACCTGTCCCATCTTCGGGTCGGCGAGCAGCTTGGCGTAGTTGTCGCCGCCGACGAACTCGAACGTGCCCGCCAGTACGTTCCACTCCTGGAGGCTGTAGTAGACGACCAGGCCGAGCGGCAGCAGGACGAACAGCGCGCTTCCCACGAGCTGCGGCGAGATCAGCAGGTAACCGACCAGGGCGTCGCGCCGGGGGATCGTCCAGAAGGGGCGGCGCCGGGTGGCGGCGCGCTCGGCCACCCGGTTGCCCAGATCCGTCACCGTCACGTCATCCGCCCAGCAACGGCTGGATCTTCGCGCACACGCCGTCCAGCACCGCCTTGACGTCGGCGTCCGGCTTCCACAGCGGGTCGAGCGCGGCCCTGGCGGTCTGAGCGAGCTCGGCCTGCCCCTTGTGGGCGGGCTTGACCACGCCCTTCTCGATGCCGTCGATCACCACTTCCTGGAGCTGGTCGCTGTCCAGCATGGGACTGGTCTTGGCCATGGTGTCGGCGGTCAGCAGGGAGCTACGCGCGGGCGGGAAGTACGCGGCGAGCTTGGCGGAGTTGGCGGCGTTGGTGAAGTAGGCGAGGAAGTCGGCGGCCTGCTCGGCCCTCGGCGACTTCTTCAGCACGCCGATCCCGGCCTGGCCCATGACCGCGTACTTGCCCTTCGGCCCGGCGGGCAGCGGCACCAGGTCCCACTTGAACGTCGCGTCCTTCAGCATGGCGGCGCGGGAGATCTGGGCCACGGCCATCGTGGTGTCGCCGGAGAAGAAGTCGACGGCGGTGCCCGGCCCCGGCATGGACTTGTCGGTGAAGATCGCCTTGTGCACGAACGTCATGGCGTCCACCATCTCGGGCGAGTTGAACTGGCAGGTGGCGCCGTCGTCGCTCCACGCCTTGGCGCCCCAGCCCTGCCAGATGGTGGCGAGGTTGTCCCAGGCCTTGTAGTCGAAGTTGAGGATGGTCAGACCGTTCTTACCCTTCGCCGCGACGGCCTTGTTGATCTCGTTGGCGTGCTCCCAGTCCCACTGGCCCGCCTTGATCAGCTCGCGCGGCGACTTCTGGCCCGCGCTCTTGACCAGGTCGGTGTTGACGAAGATGCCGAAGGGCGAGGTGGAGAACGGGTAGGCGTACAGCTCGCCGCCGTTCTCCCACAGCCGGGTGGCTGCGGGGACCAGCTCGTCCGCCTTCTCGATCTTGCTCTTGAGCGGGACGAGGGCGCCGGAGCCGACGAAGTCCGGGGCGGAGTTCTCCAGGATCCACGCCAGGTCGGGGGCGTTGCCGCCGGCGATCTGGGTGGTCAGCGTGGTCGTGTAGTTCTCGAACGGGATCGGGTCGAAGGTGATCTCGCCGACCTGCGGGTGGGACTTGCGGTACTCGGCGGCGATCTCCTTGAACAGCTTCAGGTGGGCCTCGTTGGAGGTCCAGATCGACATGCGCAGCGGCTGCGGGCCCTTCGCGGCCGGCGCGGCGTCACCGCCGCCGCAGGCGGTGAGGGTGAGGAGGGCGGTCAGCGTGAGGGCCGCCAGCTTCCCGGGTGCTTTCATGGGGGATTCTCCTTGTACGTCAGTAACCGGCTGTACGTCAGTAACCGGTGACGTCGGGCCAGCGCAGCTCCACGCCGTCGCCGGCGAGCCGGTGCTGGTAGTCGGCCAGGAGCCGCCCGTCCGCGCGCACGGCGTGCGGCGTGGTGGCCTGGTCCAGGCAGAAGGCGGCGAGCGCGCCGGCCGCCTCGCCGACGTTCCACTCCACCGGGTGCAGACGGTAGGCGCCGTTGGTGATGTGGGTGGTGCCGATGTTCTTGGAGGCGGGCAGCAGGTTGGTCATCCGCTGCGGGATCAGCGCCCCGAGAGGGATCTCGAACGGGGAGCAGGCGACGTCGATGTAGTTGTCGCCGCCGGTCGAGGGGTGCAGGTCGATGCGGTACATGCCCACGCCCACCGAGTCGTGATAGGAAGCGGCGCCCTTGTCGCCGCGTACCGCCACGGACAGGTCCTGTTCGGTGACGGTGGTCAGGGCCCGGATGCGCCGGGACTCGCGGATGTAGGGGGCCTGGGCGAGCCCGTCGGCGCTGCCGGTGACGTCGCCGCGCAGCCGCAGGCCCGGGTAGCCGGTGCCGCCGTCGTGGCGGGGGGCCTCGGTCTGCAGCCAGTACATCACCGACATCGACAGCTCGCGGGCCGCCGCCAGGTGCCGATCGGCGTCCGGCACGTCGATGATCGGCCCTTCCAGGTAGTCGATCATCGGCCAGTTGACCAGCGTGATGTCGCTGTCGTACGTGCCGGGCCGGAAGTTGTCGCGGGCGGCGATCCTGCGGAACGTCCACAGGTTGCCGTCGCCCGGGTTGACCCGCTGGTCGGCCTGCACCAGGCGGGGGTCGTCACCCGGGTTCGGGGTGAAGGAACGCTCCACGATCTCCAGCGTCCGCGGGCTCGGGCAGCGCCAGGACAGCAGCCGGTCGCCCCAGAAGGGCGGCTGGTAGGCGCGCCAGAAGTCGTACGAGGCGGGCTTGTCCACGGTGTGGTCGCCGTCAACGTGGTCGATCGCGAAGCACACGGACACGGCCTGCATGTTCATCGGCTGCGCCGTCGCCGGGGCGCTCGGCTCACCGGTCTCGTCCCGCGACTCGAACCCGGTCACGTACTCGGCCCCGGCCAGCGGCAGCAGCTCGCCGGTCTCGGTGGCGTCCAGCACGTACGCCGCCACCGCGGTTATCTCGTCGCCGCTGTCGCGGTGCGCGAGCCGCACAGCCGTGACGCGGTCGCCGTCCACCTCGGCCCCGACTGGCCGGTACGGCTGCAGAACGCGTAACCTGCCCGACCCCCGGTACGGGGCCAGCATCTCCTCGATGACCGCGACGGCGACCCGCGGCTCGTGGCACAACTTGCTGACATGCCCGGCGCCCGGGTTCAGCTCCCGCCACGCCCGCGCCCGCTCGGTCAGCGGGTAGTGGTCGCGGTAGTAGCGCCGGATGCCGTCGCGCAGCGCGCGGTAGCTAGCCGTGACGCCGAACCGCTCCACCCAGGTGTGCTCGTCCGGGGGCACGGCCTGGCTGGTGAGCTGTCCGCCCAGCCAGTCGTACTCCTCGGTGAGCACCACCGAGCGCCCGGCCCGCAGCAGTGCCAGCGCGGCGGCCACGCCGCCCAGCCCGCCGCCGACGACGAGCGCGTCTGCCGATATCTCAACCACGTGGGGTTTTACCTCTCCTCAAGTACGGTCTGTGTCAGGTACGGGGGCCAGGGTCATGTCCGGGGCGCGGGGTGCTGTGCGGGGGTGCCAACGTCATGTCCGGGGTGCGGGTGCCAACGTCGATCCCTCGACCAGCTCGCACGCCAGCAGTTCCTGCGGAACACCACCGCGTTCCAGCACCCCGGTCAGCAACTCGACGGCCCTGCGCCCCATCTCCCGCCGCGGAATGCGGAACCCGACGAAGTCGATGTCGGTCGACACCGGCCTGGTGGACGCGCCCAGCGCGAGAATGGACAGGTCGCGCGGCACGTCCAGGCCACGGGCTCGGGCGCTCTCGACGATGGCCACGCCGTCGGCCAGCTCCTCGGCGAACACCACGGTCGCACCGGAGTCGAACAGCCCGTCCGCGGTGGTCAGGTGCAGCCCTTCGACACCGGTCGCGGCCACACCTTCGGTGAAACCGCGCAGCCGGTCGGCGAAGGACTCCGCGCCCGCCCCCACTCCGACATAGGCCATCCGGCGGTGCCCGAGCGTCGCCGCCCGCTCGACCAGCGCGCGCATCGCGGGCGGGTAGTCGGCCCCGACGTACGGCACCGGCCCGCCGGCATCGTCGCGACGGCCGACGGAAACGAACGGGATGCCTTCGGTCAACAGCCGAGACAGGTCGTCCCGGTCGATGGTCCGGCCGAGCAGGACACATCCGTCGGCCAGCCGAATCCGGCTCTCCCCACTGAAGATCCGCCGCCGCTCACCCTGCTCCACCTTGGCACTGGTGAACAGCAGCAGGTCACAGCCCGCCTCCTCGGCACACTCCTCGATACCGACCAGGAACGGATGGTAGAAATCAGCACCTTCCGCCGGAAAGACGGCCTCGTAGGTGAACACGCCGTAGATGCGGTTACGCCGCTCGGCCAGCCCGCGCGCCGCCGGGTCGGCGACGTAGCCGGTCTCCCTGATTACTTGGAGTACTCGGTCGCGGGTCTCGGGCGAGATCCGCACCTCGCCGTCGGCCCGCCCGTTGAGCACCAGTGACACCGTCGTCTGGCTCACTCCAGTCATGCGCGCGATGTCCTGCTGCGTCAGACGCCGCCCTGAACCAGTCACTGTGCGTATCACCTATCGTCCTGCTAATGCGCATTAGTTCGGTCATTGTGAAACCGGACATTGGACGATGTCAAGGGGTAATAGCTGAAGTAATCCGTATTATCAGCGGCGCTTGCTCTCGCGGGTATGACGACGCCCAGTGACGCCGCCAAAACCCGCCCACGGTATTTGACCTGGCCTTCCGGGACCGTGCCCCAGGGTCCAACCTTGACGCCCTTGGCCGCCCAGCGGACGGGCGGTCCCGGCTACTGTGCGGCGAACGGACAGAAAGCCAGACCGAGGGGTGAACGAGTGAACAGGAAGCTGGCAACCGACCCGGCGGCTCTCCGGAGCGCCGCGAACGATCAACTGGCAAGCGCGGAAGGAGCATGGGCCGGCGGAGAAGTCTCTGTTGAGGGGTTCCTCCGGCGGGTCATCGCCGATCTCGACCGAATGCCTATGTTGAGCGTTGACTATGCCGAGTTCCGGCATTACGGCTCTGGGTACGCGTCCTACGTCGAGGTCCTCATCACCAAGCGCGACGGATCGATGTGCCGTTCCGAGAGCGGCTGGACGAAGGTTGAAGGGTTACCCCTGACGCTGTGCCGACTCGCTCCACTGGCGGCACTCTTCAAGCCCGACATCCGATCATCGAGGCCTGACGGTGCCGGTAGCAGCGGCCTACCGGCTCTGTCACTGGTCACGGACACCGCTCCTCCGGGATGGGAGGAGGAGTTTCGGCAGATCGGCCAGGCGCTCGATCGACACGATGTCGCCTTGCTCGGTTCTCAGGTCCTCAGCTTGCCGTTAGAGGCCGGGCTGCGGGTGGAAACAAACCTTGGCGACCCGCCGTACAGCGTGTTCGATGCCTGGTTCCACTGGATGGACTGATGCATCGTGACGGATCACGCTGATCGCTGGTCGGAGGAAGCGGCGCGCAGTTGCGCCAGGTCCAGTTCGATGCGGCGTCCGTGAACGGTCACGACGATGCTGGCGCCTTCGGCTCCCGTCGCCGTGAGGTAGTCGAACAGGGTGGACAGCAGCATGTCGCTGCGATTCTCCAACCGGGACACCACGGCTTGTCCCACGCCAAGTCTCTTGGCCACTTCGACCTGGGTCATCTGTCCGGCTTTGCGGATCATCGCTAGGTTCATGGCATAGGCGCGGTCCATTTCCTCGGCCGCCTCGTGCGCCTGGGCGACGTCAGCGGCGAGTTCGGGATCGGCGAGCAGTCGGTCCAGGTGTTCGTTGCCGCGGACGAAAGTGTTGTCAGGCTCGGTCATGGCTTCTCCTCAAACGCTGTCTCCCGTTTCCACTGATCGATCAGTCCGTCCGCGCGTGCGGCCACGCTGTCGTAGAACAGATCGCCCAGCTTGGCCTTGTCGCCGGCGAACAAGGCCACGACGACCTTCCCGGTGTTCGGTGGAAACCAGCAGATCAATCGCACCGCCACCTCCGGATGGTAGGCGTGCGACACCCGCCACAGCTGATGGCGGCGCGACTGGCGAACCCACCGCAGTGTGGCCGTTTCCGCATCCGGGGTGAGTGGTCCAGTCATATTCCGAAGCTGATCCAAGGCGCGGGCGGTGAACATCAGGAGCAGCCGCGATCGCTGGTCGCCAGCACGGGCTTCTGCTTCGAGCCGGTCAAGCCACGCGCCGAACTCGACTGGCCAGTCAATGTCCACACACCCACTATGCCATCGAAGTCATATGCCTTTCAAGTCATATCGATTCGGGGGTGTCGCCTTGAGTCAGCACGCTGATCGGATAATTCCCAGTGCCTCCTCGACGCGGTCCGCGTGGGTGCGGAAGCTGAGCACGCACAGGCGCAGGAAGAACCTGCCGTCGATGGCCGTACTGCTCAGATACACGCGCCGGCTGGAATTGATCTCGGCCAGGAGCCGCCTGTTGTCCTCGTCCGTTCCGCGCAGCCGGAAGAGCACCACTGTCAGGTCCGGTTGCCACGGCACCTCGAAGCGTGGGTCCCGGGCGAGCTGGCGGTGGACATAGGCGGCGAGGTCGAGCTTTTCGTCCAGCTCCCGTTCGAAGGCCCGTACGCCGTGCAAATGCAGGGGCAGCCACAGTCGCAGCCCCCGGAACTCCCGGGTCAGCTCCACCCCGAGGTGGCCGAAGTCGGGCAGGTCGTCCACCGGGCTGAGGTCCTGCAGGTACCGGGCGTCGGCCGCGTGGGCGGCATGCAGTACGGCGGGGTCGCGCACCAGGAGCAGGCCCGTGCCGTACGGCAAGAACAGGCTCTTGTGCGGATCCAGCGCGATCGAGTCGGCCGCCTCGATCCCGGCGAGCCGGTCCCGGCCCCGCTCGGTGAGCTGGAACCCGCCACCGTAGGCGGCGTCCACGTGGAACCACAGCCCCTCCTCGCGAGCCAGCTCGCCCAGCTCGGGAAGTGGGTCGATGGTGCCGGAGCTGGTGGTTCCCGCGGTGCCGACCAGGAGGAACGGGCGTAGCCCCGCGGCGCGGTCGGCGGCGATCATCGTGGCCGCCGACGAGACGTCCATGCGCAGGTCCGCGGTGGCGGGCACGGTACGGATCCGCTCGGCGGGCAGGCCGGCGATGCGGGCGGCCTTGGCGACGCAGTAGTGCGTGTGCTCGGTCACGTACAACATGCCGTCGCCGTCGCCGTCGCCGTCGCCGTCGCCTCCGCCGTCTCCGTGGGCGTGGCGGGCGGCGAGCAGTGCTGACAGCGTCGCCACCGACGCGCCCGTCGTGACCAGCCCGCCCGAGCCCTCCGGCAGTCCGAACCGGTCGCAGAACCAGGTCAGCACCCCGTGCTCCATGGCGACCAGCGCGGGCGCCACCTGGGCCACGCCGGTGAAGCGGTTGACGGTCTGGGCCAGCAGTTCGGCCAGCGCCGCCGTGACCAGCCCGCCCGCCGGGAAGTATGCGAGATAGCCTGGACCGGCCGTGTCCACGCCTTGCCCGGCGGCTTGGCGGAAGAGCTCCAGGAGGGCGGCGAAGTCGCCGGGGCCTTCGCCGGGCGGGCGCCGCAACGTGGTGACCAGTTGTCCGGCCTGCCGGTAGTCGCTCGCGGGCGCCGAGTCCAGGTCGCGGACCCAGTCGGCCAGGAAGTCCACCGCGTGCCGGCCCAGGCGCTGAATGGCGGAGGAGTCGAGTTCGAGGGGGAGAGCGCGTTCGTCGGTCGTCATGCGGGCACGGTAGATATGCGGCGTACGCGAAGGATTGGACGTTATTGCACCCCACGCTGGTAGGCGCGCGGCGGAACCCCGACGAGGCGGCGGAAGTGCCGCGAGAGGTGCGACTGGTCGCAGAACCCCACCGTGACGGCCGCCTGCGCCGGCGGCATGCCCTGCCGCAGCAGTTCACGAGCCTTCGCGACGCGCAGCTGGGTCACGTACGCGTGCGGCGGCATGCCGTACGCGTGCCGGAAAGAGCGCAGCAGGGCGTAAGGCGTGACCTCTGCCACCGCCGCCAGTTCAGTCAGGCCCGGCGGGTCCGGCATTGTCGCGTGCAGCAGATCCCGTACCTGGGCCATGCTCCTCCTTCCGGTCCGGCGGGCCTGGCGCTGCGGGCGGCGCGTGCCGTACGCGCGGAGCATGAGGGTCAGCAGCGTGTGGAGCTGGGAGTCCGCGGCCAGTGACGCGCCGGACTCCGCCACGCGATGGGCGGCCGCCACCCGCCGGGCCATCCGCGGGTCGGTGATCACCCGCCGCTCGAACGACGGGGTTCCGCCGGGCACGCCGATCTCGTCGGCGACCTCCCGCACCTGCTCGACGCTCGGGTACAGCACCCGGTACGTCCATCCGTCGGTCGTGTGGGGCCCGCCCGTGTGGACGACGCCCGGTTCGATCACCACGACCTCGTCCGTCCCCGCGTACTGCACGCCGTCGGAGAACCGGATCTCCTCCTGACCGGCCTCCAGCGTTCCCATCGCGTACGTCTCGTGGCTGTGCCGGGCGAACCGGTGCTGGACGAACTGCGCGCGCATCAGATCCAGGCCACCGAGCCCGTGGTAACGCCAGTAGCGGGCAGATTCCACATATCCCTTCATAGCGCGAAAGCGAATGAAACGCGCCGACGCGCATCACCCGGATGGAGGATGCCGGGGCGGCGTGATGGGCGATGTTGCGCGACCCGCCCCGACGGGAGTCTTGAGGCATGGAAGCCATTGAGGTGACAGACCTGCGCAAGACGTACGGGGACACCACCGCCGTGGACGGCGTCACGTTCACGGTCCACGCCGGGGAGACCTTCGGCATCGCCGGCCACAACGGGGCGGGCAAGACCACCACCGTCGAATGCCTCCTCGGGCTGCGGCGCGCCGATGGAGGCAGCGTGCGCGTCCTGGGTGAGGACCCCGCGCGCCGGCGCCGGGCCCTGGCCCAGCGCGTCGGCGCCCAGCTCCAGGAGAGCGCGCTGCCGGAGCGGATCAAGGTCGCCGAGGCGCTGCACGCCTTCGCCTCCTTCTACCACCAGCCCGCCGACTGGCGGGAGGTCATGGAGCGCTGGGGCCTGACCCCTCTGGCGCGCAAGGCGTACGGCGACCTGTCCGGCGGGCAGAAGCAGCGGTTGATGCTCGCCCTGGCCCTGGTCGGCGACCCCGAGGTGGTCGTGCTGGACGAGCTGACCACCGGCCTGGACCCCGTTGCCCGCCGGGAGACCTGGCGGCTGGTACGGGAGCTGAAGACCTCCGGCACCACCGTGGTGCTGGTCAGCCACTACTTCGACGAGACCGAGGCTCTGTGCGACCGCCTGGCCGTCTTCGCCCACGGCCGGATCCGGGCCATGGGCACCCCGGCCGAGATCATCGCCCGGACCGGCACCTCCTCTTTGGAAGAGGCGTACTTCGCCCTCGAAGGAGCGGACCAATGACGGCGTACTTCGCCCTCGAAGGAGCGGACCAATGAAGGCGTTCACCGCGCTCACCACGACCGAGCTGAGGCTGCTGCTGCGCGATCCCGCCTCGGTGTTCTTCATGATGGCCTTCCCGCTGATGCTGCTGGTGCTCAAGCGCGGTGACAGCGGCGCGGTCCCCGGCTACATGGCGATGATCGCGGCCATCGGCGGCTTGGGCGCGCTGCCCGGCATCGTGGCCTCCTACCGTGAGCGCAAGGTGCTCAAGCGGCTGGGGACCACGCCGATCTCCCCGGTTCTGCTGCTTGGCGCCCAGTTGGTGGCGCAGGTCGCCGCGGCCCTGGTCGGCTCGGCGCTGCTGGTGGTCGCCGCGATCGTGGTGTTCGGCGTGCGGCCACCCGCGAACGTGCCCCTGCTGGCCGTCGCCATCCTGCTGTGCTCGGTGATGGTCTGCGCGCTCGGCTTCGTAATCGCCGCGGTCGTGCGCAACACCAGGGGCGCGAGCCTGATCGGCATGCTGGTCGAGTTCCCGATGCTCTTCCTGGCGGGCGCGGCCGTGCCCCGCGAGGCCCTGCCCGACTCGCTGCGCGCTATCGGCGCCTACCTGCCGCTGACCCCGGGCGTGGACGTGCTGAACGCCGCCTGGACCGGCGCCGCCGCCCTCTTCCCGATGATGATCCTTGCCGGGATAATCGTGGCGGGCACTGCGGTGGCCGCGGCGCTGTTCCGATGGGAGTGACGGAGCGGGGGAGTGACCAGGTGGACGTCTGGGAGGCGCGCTGGGTGCGCGCCTTCCACCTGCTGTACTACGCCTGCCTGGCGCTGGGACTGATCCTGTCGATCGGCGAGCACAAGAGCCCGGCACCGATGACGCTGGTGGTGCTCGCGTCGCTGGCCGGCTGGCACTGGTTCTTCATCGTCCGCCGTCCGCACCTGCTCGGCCGGCTCCGCCCTATGGCGCTCCACCTGGCCGTGCTCTGCGCCCTGTACGTCGCGCTGGTGCTCACTGACCGCTCCCTCGATGTGGTGATCTTCGGGCTGATGCCCCAGCCGTATGTGATGCTGCCCATCCCCTGGTCGTACGCGGGGGCTGTGGCGACAATCCTGTGCACGTTCGCGGCCAGGGGTTACCTGGACGACCCCGACGTCCTGTGGCGGCTCGCCGGGAGTTGCGGCCTGGTGGTGGCGATCGGCATGTTCTTGACGTACGTCCTGCGCCAGAGCGAGCAGACCAAGACGCTCGGTGTGCTGGAGGAACGGGCCAGGCTGGCCAGGGAGATTCACGACACCATCGCCCAAGGGCTGAGCGGGATCATCACCCAGCTTGAGGCGGCCGAACAGGCCATGCCCGAACCGGGCACACCCGACCTGCCCGCCGTACGCAGGAGGATCACGCTGGCCAAGGAACTGGCCCGCGACAACCTCCAAGAGGCCCGCCGCTCGGTGGACGCGCTGCGGCCGGGGCCGCTGCGGGACGCGCGCCTCGACGCCGCCCTGGCGCAGGTCGCCGAGCGGTGGTCACGTACGTCCGAAGTGGCCGCCACTGTGACAGTGGAGGGCACACCCCGGCCACTGCCCGGCGAGGTGGGCGCCACGCTGCTGCGCGCGGCGCAGGAGGGGCTGTCCAACGCGGCCAAGCACGCGCGGGCCGGCCGGGTGGCGATCACGCTGACGTACATGGACGACGAGGTGACGCTGGACGTGTTCGACGACGGTAAGGGCTTCGACCCGGCCGCGCGCGGTTCCGGTTACGGGCTGGCGGCCATGCGCGAGCGCGCCCGCGGCGTGGGCGGAACGCTGACGGTGGAGACGGCGCCGGGAGAGGGGACGGCACTGTGCCTGCGTATCCCCTCAAGCTGATGATCGTGGATGACCATCCGGTGGTCCGCGACGGGCTGCGCGGCATGTTCGACCACGTGGACGACATCGAGGTGGTGGCCGAGGCCGGCGACGGGTACGAAGCGCTGGCCATGGCCAGGCAGGCGCGGCCGCACGTCATCCTCATGGACCTGCGCATGCCCGGCCTGGACGGCGTGGGCGCGATCGAGCGGCTGCGCGTGGACCACCCGGAGATCAAGGTGATCGTGCTGACCACGTACGACACCGACGCCGACGTGACCCGGGCCATGGCCGCCGGGGTGGCGGGCTACCTCCTGAAGGACGCGCCGCGCGAGGAACTGCACCGGGCGGTCCGTACGGCCGCCGCGGGCGGCGCGGTCCTGGCGCCGTCGATCGCCTCCGCGCTCATCCGCGGGCCCGCGACGCAGGCGCCGAGCCCGCGCGAGCTGGAGGTGCTGCGCCTGGTGGCACGGGGCGCGGCCAACAAGGAGATCGCGAGAACCCTGCTGATCAGCGAGACCACGGTCAAGACGCACCTCAAGCACGTCTTCGCCAAGCTCGGCGTCGAGACCAGGGCGGCGGCGGTCGTGGTGGCCATGGAACGAGGGCTCCTCTGACTCGGACGGCTTCGTAGCCTCTGGTAACTCTCCGTGGTCACTGACTTGATGAGCCGGCCGATTGACTTGAGGCACTACGCGCCGGATGAGAATTGCCGGCACGCCTGCTGTATTACCGACTGTGTGGTTACAGAAGGTGTCAAGTCGACAGGTCTTTGCGGGGTCGGAATATGCGAATCGCAGGATTACGGAGTGTTCGCCTCTCGTCACTTGGATCTCACTCCTGCCAGTTCAGAGCTGGCCTAGATCGCCCGCGATCCATCCCCCTTGGACGTGAACGCACGGGTTATGGCTTCATTGACTCGGATTCTGGTAAAGACGGAAAAGTCGGTTCGGACTTTCCAAACATTTGACGGCCGCCTTGTCCGACGGGAACGTCGATGGCGCCCTGGCTTCGGCAATCGAAGCCCTCGCGCCGGACGGCGGGCCCTGCACCTTGGGTGGCGGCCATGCTGCGCACCGTATTCGAGCAGAGTGACGAATGGTGCGAATGATAGCCGGGTAATAGGTGACCTTCTCAAGCACCATCTCAACGGGCTTGTCCGTTTCGGTTGATGAACACCATGGGTGCTGTTAACTTCACACGGTGGACGACACGCGGGTACGGACGGAGGCAATCGAGGACTTCGCGGTGACCCTGCGGGAACTGCGCACCTCGGTCGGCAACCCGTCTTTTCGGGAAATGTCCGGCCGGTCAGGGGCGATTTCTCACACAACGCTGCACGAGGCTACGAAGGGTAACCGGCTCCCGAGCTGGGAGACCACCGTTGAGTTCCTCAAGGTGTGCGGCGCGGACCCGGCCGCGTACCGCGAGCGCTGGGAGCGAGCGAACCTGGCGGTCAGATCGGGGAGCGCCGGGGAGCTTTCGATTCGCCCGGACACCTCAGTGGATCATCTGCCCGGCGGAGTCGCGGAACCCCTTACCGTGCACCTCGCCAACGGATGGTCAACCGGCGAGACCGTGGGCGAGGTCCCCGCGCCAGGGGGACAAGGGCGATCGCGGTGGATCCGCCCGGCCGCGTTCGTGGCGGCGGCCGTCACCGTGGGGTCGGTGGCCGTCATCGTGACCACCATCAATCGCGGCGCCACGCCCGACGTACAACCCGGCCCGGCCCTGTCCGGCACCTCAGCGATGGCCGCGCTGTCCCCGGCCGATTGCCCGGTGCGTTCGACCAGCCCGCCCTTGGCCGCGCCGCTGCACAAGGGCGACGCGGTGACGTTCATCGAGGACGTCACGCTCCCCGACTGCTCGCGCGTCGAAACCGGTAAGAGCGTGACCAAGACATGGCGGCTCAAGAACGCCGGGACCGTGCCGTGGAAGGGATATTCGCTGCGTCGCCTCGACGTCACGCAGCAGGCCGATCAGTGCCAGACCATTTCCCACGTGCCGATCAAGGACACCCAACCCGGCGAGCTGGTCGACATCCAGACCGTCGTCACCACGCCGAGCAAGCCGGGCCTGTGCTACGTGCGATTCAAGATGGTGGACGCTTCGGGAACGGTCCTTTTCCCCGGAAGCCGGCCGGTCAACTTCCAGATCATCGTAGACGCGCCATAGTTCCCCGCCGCGCAGGATACGGCGGGGAACTATGGTCTTCGGAGGGGTCAGGAGCCGATGACGATCCCCGTGTAGTAGTTCTTGAGGATCCTGGAGTAGCTCCAGCCCGCTCTGGCCTTGTCGCGGGAGCCGTACTGCGACATCCAGTCGCCGTTGACCCAGTTGCCGCACGCCGTCGTCGTTGAGCAGTACTGGGCCCGGAAGATCTTCCCGCTGCGAGTCAGCCGGGTGCCCCAAGTCGCGTCCACCGCGGCGTTCGTCACCGCCTTCGCGGAGCCGGGCTTGTACACCTGGCTTGAAGTGTGGTCATAGACGTCGAAGCACTGGCCGCTCGGCGTCTTGCTGGCGGAGTGCAGCGCCCAGTACCAGCCGAAGTTCTTCACGGCCATCGCGCCGGCCTTGAGGGACTCGCTCGGCCAGCTCGTCACCCACTCGTTGGGCAGGACGTTCTTGACGTAGGTCTTGAAGTCCACCCGCTCCACGCGATTGAGGGACTCGCGGTACACGAGGATCGTCGTGGGCAGCTTGCTGTCCGTGCCGTCGGTCTTGCATTGGGTCGGCGGTAGGGAGCTACCCAGGAACTCGTGCGAGGCGTTCTGGTTCTTGAGAGTGGAGTTGAGGTTGGCCTTGGCGCCCGGGGCGAAGTCCTGGTAGCTGCCGGTGAGGCCGGTGTTGAAGTAGACGCGGACCTTCTTGCTGCTGCGGTTCCAGGCGGAGGCGGCGGCGTTCTTGATGCACTTGCCCTTGCCCGCGCCGGGACCCTTGAAGTCATAGCAGCTGGGCTGCGTGGTGGAGTAGTCGGGGATCGAAGTGGTGAAGTCGGAGACCGATCCCTGGTTGTTGCTGTTGAAGTAGTAGCAGAACTCGCCGGTGTCGCAGACTCCGTCGCGGCTGGCCGCCGAGGCGGGCGAGGCGGTGGCCAGCATGGTTCCGCCGAGCGTCATCGCCGCAGTGAGCCCCGAGATCAGCCGTACAGTTCGTGAAGGCACAGGTGTCTTCCTCTCTTGTCAGCGGTCGGGGTTCGCTATCGGACGTTGTAGCCCTGGGAGTTCCAGAACGAGGTCGGGTTCGGGTTCTCCAGGTTCGGGTCGCCGACGCTCTTGGACGCCCGCGTCTGGCGTCCGGGGCGCATCTCGACGTGGGTGTGCGCGGACCCACTGCTCGAAACCCCGTGCCACGACTCGTCGGCGATGATCTGGCCGCGGCTGACCGTCTGGCCGACGCGCAGGGAGGACCGCGGAGCGGAGTGCAGGTAGATCACCGTCTTGTTCGCCGCGGAGTTGTAGACGGCGATCGTGGACAGTCCGGCCCGGCCGGTGGATCCGAACTGGACATTGGTGATCGTGCCCGCCACCAGGTTGTGCACATCCGAGCCGATGCCGCGGGCGATGTCGATGCCCTCATGCCGGCCGGAGGTGGAGGTGTAACCGTCGAAGCCGCAGCTGATCCCGCCGCCGGAGCTCGCGTACAGCGCGAACGACATGTTGGTGCGCGTCGTCGTCGACGGGTTGAACTCGTGCGAGGCGTTCTGGTTCTTGAGGCTGGCGTTCAGGTTGCCCTTGGCGCCTGCGGCGAAGTCCTGATAAGTGCCGGTATTGCCGGTGTTGAAGTAGACGCGGACCTTCTTGCTGCTGCGGTTCCAGACGGAGGCGGCGGCGTTCTTGATGCACTTGCCCTTGCCCTCGCCGGGGCCCTTGAAGTCGTAGCAGGTGGGCTGCGTCGTGGAGTAGTCGGAGACCGATCCGGTGAAGTCGGAGACCGAGCCCTGCTGGTTGCTGTTGAAGTAGTAGCAGAACTCGCCGCTGTCACAGACGCCGTCACGGCCGGCCGCCGAGGCGGGCGTCGCGGTGGCCAGCACCGTTCCGCTGAGTGCCATCGCGGCGGTCGTCGCGGTGAGGATCCTGGTGAAAGTTCTCATGCTGTTTCTCCTTTGTCTGCGGTGCTTCTAGGTCTCGGATGATCAGCGGAGCTTGGTTTCGGAGGACTCAGCGGCGCTGGTACTCCTCCCAGGTGCGGATGGTCACCTTGGGACCGTCGTCCGGCCCGCGGTTGGCGAGCCCGTTCTGGCCCAGGTAGTAGTCACCGATCTGGTGCTGGGCCTGGCTGGAGAGGCTGGTGTCGTTGATGGCGGCGGCGTGGATGTGCCACGGCCAGTCGCCCTGCTGGGGGCTGCGCACCCAGGCCGCGAAGCCGACCCGGCGCAACGCGCGGCAGACCGCGGTGCGGGTGGCGGCGGTCATCCCCTTTACGGAGACGTCGATGACGCCGCCGCCGTCGTGGGTGCCAACGGAGGTCGGGTCGCCGCCGGGGTTGTACGAACCCTGGTCCAGCGCGAGATCGCGGCCGAGCAGGCGCTTCGCCTCGGCCAGCATGTTCCGGGTACGGGTGTTGACGACGGCGGCGCCGTAGGACACCCGGGCGCCCGGGTCGACGGTGGCGGTGACGGTGAAGCGGCCGGCTCCGAGCTTGGCGAGCGACCCCTTGCCCGGCAGGCCGTTGGCGTCCAGACCGGTGAGGCCGAGCGACTTCTGGTACTTCGCATAGGCGGTGACCGTCGTGGAGCCGAAGTAACCGTCCACCCATTTCGCGTCGAGCAGGCTCCGGTCGCGCAGCGCCTGCTCAACGAGGAGCACACTGGCCTTGGCGCCCGGGGTCTGCGTGCTGTCAGGTCGCCTCGGGTCGATCAGGGCCGCCTTGACGGTGGCTTCCATGTTCACGCTCGGAAGGGCCCTCATGCCGGCCGCCTCGGCCGCCGACATCACGGACCCTTCGGCCAGTGATGTGAGCAAGGCGGCCGACAAGAGGGCAGCGGCGCATGAGGCCAACTTCATCGTTACTCCTGGGGTGGGGTTGCTGGGCGGCGGGATCAATCTCGCCGGTTACCCAACGTGTCCACAAGGAGATCGGTGTTGTCAGCCTGTCCGCATGCGATCTGACAGCCCTGGCCATACGCCATCTGACAGGCCTTCCGGTGGCGCTGACAGGGCCTGACCAGGCACGACGAGCATCATGACGTCGGCCAAGGGCTGGCGGCAGAACGGCCCGCTACGCGGGTGCGGCAGCATCGGCGGCGGTTACACGCAGTGGCCGACGGCGCGCAGCGAGTGGGAGGTGGGGCGCTAGTGCCAGTTGTGCGGTGCGCGTTTGAGAGTGTAAGCCGCCTCTGGCAGGTCGTCCCGGACGCGGATCATCCAGCGGACGAGATCGGTGGTGAGGTCGGCCCGGATGGCGGCGAGCGCGGGATCGTCGTACCGGTTGTCCAGCTCCGCGGGGTCGGTGTCCAGATCGTACAGCTCGCCGGTGCCGCGCTCGTCCAGCAGCAGCTTCCACTGCCCGCGCCGGAGCATCACCGTCGTGCCGGACTGGGTGACGGTGTTGAGCTCGTCGAAGGTGCGACCCTCGTACGGGAAATGCAGCGGAGGGCGCTCGCCGACGTCATAGGACAGCCCACCGAACCCGCGTTCGCCGTACCCGCTGGCGAACTCTTCGGCCGGATACGGCTCCCCGGTGAGCATGGGCCACAGGCTGCGGCCCTGGACACCGGGCGGGATCTCGACGTCGAGAGCGTCGCAGATCGTCGGGAACAGATCGGCGAGCGAGACGAAGTCGGCGCGATTGACCATCGGCCGCACGTCCGGCCCGGCCACAGCGAACGGGATGCGCATCAGGCACTCGGCCATGCCCGCGCCCTTGCGCTGCAGGCCGTAGTCGCCGGTGTAGTCGCCGTGGTCGGCGACGAAGAACACCAGCGTTTCCCGATCGCCCAGGTACGCGAAGAACCGGCGTAGTTGGTCGTCGATGAGGCGGAGCATCCCGCAGTAGTTGGCGCGGTATCGCCGCCACTCCGCGTCGTAGCCGGGCCGCTTCTCCTCGATCAGCTCGCGCAGCCAGGTGTACGTGCCGCCCTTGCGCTCGGCGCCCTCGGGCCCGACCATCCGCTCGGGCATCTCCTCCGGCGCGAACAGGCTGAAGTACGGCTCCGGCACCTGGTACGGGTTGTGCGGCTCGGGGAACGACAGCCAGGTGAAGAACGGCCGGTCGGCGGGCGTCCGGTCGATCGCGCTGATCGCGTCGTCGACGATCCGATACGGAAACTGGCACTCCAGCGGAAACGGCGTCGGCTCATGGCTCACCGAGTGGTCGAGCGCGCCGAGCCACTGCTCGAACCGTGCCTGCTCAGGCGTCCCCGCCGGTCCGCGATTATGCCCGTACGGCGCGGCGAAGGTGTCGAAGTCGGCGGGCTCGCGGTAGAAATGCGTTTTGCCCGCCATATGCAGCGCGTAGCCGGCCGCACGCAGCACGTCCACCAGATCGGCGCCGCGCAGCACGTGCTGCGCGGCGCTGTTCTGCCGGACCCGGTGCGCGGACGGATACCGCGCGGTGAGCAGGCTGACCCGGGCGGGCACGCACGCCGGCGACGTGGTGTAGGCCCGGCGGAACTGGGCGCCGGTGCTCATCAGCCCGTCGAGGAAGGGCATGGTGTCCAGCGGGAAGCCGCTCGCGGCCGTCCAGGCGGCCCGCTGCTGATCGGTCATGATCAGCACGATGTTAGGTCGGTTCACGGGTTGTGGGTCCTCCGGCTAGCGCTTCGCGTACATCGGCTTGAGGTAGTCCGCCCGCGGCTTCCAGTTGGGGAAGGCGTAGTCGTCCAAACTGACCTGCGCGCCCTTGCTCTTGGCCGCCGCGATGGCCAGGTCCCGCTGCTTGGCGCTGTCGCTGGACAGCTTGGTCAACGCCGCGCGGACGTCGGTGACATCGCCGGTCAGCGCACCCTGGACGATGTCCCCGAGGCCCGGGGTCACCCGCTTGAGCTCGACTTGCACCCGCTGGAGGTCCTTGTTGCCGGCGATCGGTTCGGGGGCGAGGAAGACGCTCTCCTTGAACCAGCCGATCAGCTTCTTGTACGCGGGATGCGCCTGGGACTGCTCGACGACGGAGATGTCGCGCGGGGGCTGCGACATGGTCCCGGCGACCGTGCGTGAGTACTCCTCGGCGGCGAAGTGGTCGCTCAACAGCTTGTTCGCCGCTGCGGCGTGCTTGCTCGTCGGTGACAGCCAGTAGTCTCCCGGTTGCGGGATATGGTACGTCGCCACGGCGGTGCCCGCGTCAGGCACCAGAATCGGCCCCACGCCGAGCTTGTCCCCGAAGCCGGGCGTGTCCTTCAGCGCCACGCCGGGGCACCAGGGGCCGTCGAAGTAGTACGCCGCGATCCCGGCGGTCCAACGGGCCCGCGCCACGTCGTCGAGCCAGGAGTTCGCCCCCGGCACCAGCACTTTGTCCTGCCGCAGCGAGACCAGGAACTCGATCACGTCGAGGTATTCGTCGGCGTGGTAGGCGTACTCGCCGGTCTTGTACCGCGTTCCGGCGCTCCCGAGCGTTCCGGCGCCTCCGGCGAACCCGGCCGCCTGCGCCAGGTCGTGGACCTGGTCGCCGAGCCGGTCCGGCATGCCGATGTTCCACACCCAGCCGTACGACTGGCCGCCGCCCTTGCTCTGCACCGCGCGGGCCGCGGCCCGGAACTCGTCGTACGTCCTCGGCGGCGCGTCCGGGTCCAGCCCGGCGCGCGCGACCAGCTCCGTGTTGAACCAGGTCACCGCGGAGTAGGTCTGGTGGCTGAAGATGGGAAAGGCGTAGATCTTGCCGTCGAAGACGTGCAGGCCCTCGATGAGCGAGTCCTCGACCCGGGCCTTCGCCGCGTCGCTGAGGTCCAGCGGCTGCGCCCACCCGCCGGCGACGAGCGCCGCCGCGGGAACGTTGAGGCCGGCGTTGGTGCGGATGTCCGGCAGCTGGCCGCTCTGTTTGGCCAGCTGCAGCGCCTGGCCCATCTTCCCCGGGTTGTAGTAGGTGTACTGGACGGGAACGCCGCCGGGGCTCTTGGCGAACTTGGCGAAGATCTCCGCCTTGGCCTTCTGGAGCTGGTTCTGGTGGTCCCACCAGGTCAGCGAGTCGCCGCTGGCACCGGCGCCGCCACCACCGCCCGCGCCGCACGCGCCGGTCGCCGTCGCGGCGGCCAGAGTGCCCGCCGCGGCGAGGAATCCCCGCCGAGTCATCCCGCTCATCGGTCCTGCCTTCCACCTCGCGGGGTGAAGAATGTTGCCGCGTGGCAAATTCATTCTTGCCACGCGGCATGCCGCGTGGCAAGACTCTTCTTAGCAACTAGGAGGATGAACGACTGTGGTGACACAACGTGACGTGGCGCGGCGGGCGGGAGTCTCGGTTCGGACCGTCTCCAACGTCGTGAACAACTTCGCCTACGTGTCCGAGGAGACCCGCGCCCAGGTGCAACAGGCCCTGGACGAACTCGACTACCGGCCCAACCTCGCGGCGCGCAGCCTCAACCGGGGGCGGTCCAACCTGCTGGCCCTCGTCCTGCCGCTGGACGTGCCGTACTTCACCGAACTGGCCGCCCACGTGGTGGACCGCGCCGAGGAACGCGGCTACACGGTGCTCATCGACCGCACCGAAGGCGTGGCCGAACGCGAGCGGCAGATCGTCATGCGGCGAGACCGGTCGGCCCTGTTCGACGGGTTCATCTTCAGCCCGCTCGGCCTGACCAAGGACGAACTGCGCGACTGGGCGGGCAAGTGCCCGGCGGTGACGCTGGGTGAGGTGAGCGTGGAGGGCGTGGACCACGTCGCCATCGACGACACCGCCGCCGCCCGCGCCGCCACCGCGCACCTGGCCTCGCTGGGCCGGACCAGAATCGCCGCCATCGGCGTGGTGGAGAAACCGCACGGCAACACCTCCGCGCACCGCTCCGCCGGCTATCGGCAGGCGCTGGAGGAGGCAGGGCTGCCCCTGCGGCCCGAGCTGGCGGTACCCGTACGCCGCTACCAGCGCCAGGACGGCCGCCAGGCGATGGATCGCCTGCTCGATCTGGCCGAGCCGCCGGACGCGGTGTTCTGCTTCAACGACCTGCTCGCGCTCGGCGCGATGCGAGCGGTGCTGGCCCGAGGGCTACGGGTGCCGGAGGACGTCGCCGTCGTCGGGTTCGACGCCATCGACGAGGGCCGGTTCGCCACTCCGCCGCTGACCACCGTCGCGCCCGACAAGGAGCGGATCGCCGACCTCGCCGTGACCCGCCTGCTGGCGCGCATCGAGGGTGACAAGAGCCCGGCCGTCCAGCTTGAGGCGCCGTGGCGGCTGATGGTCGACCAGAGCACCACGGGCGTCGCCGGAGCGGGCGGATGACGGTAGCGATCCCTGCCGCGGCGCGCCCGCGCCGCGGCCGCAACACCCTGTACATCTGGCTGTTCCTGACGCCGACCGTGCTGCTGTACGGCGCGTTCACCGTCTACCCGATCGCCGGCAGCTACATCTACTCCTTCACCGACTGGAACGGGTTCGACGCGAGCCCGTCGTTCATCGGCGTGGCCAACTACCGCGAGGTCCTGGCCGACCCGATGTTCTGGAGTTCGTTCCGGCTGACGCTGACGTTCATGGTCTTCGCGGTGCCGGTCCAGGTGTTGGCGACCCTGCTGCTCGCGATCGTGCTCAACTCGCCCCGCATGCCGCTGCGCAAGCTGTTCCGTACCGCCCTGTTCCTGCCGGTGATCACCACCACGGCGATCGTCGGCGTGGTCATGCAGTTCGTCTTCGACCCGGCCAGCGGCCCGGTGAACCTCGCGTTGCGCGAGGCCGGCCTGGCGCCGGACGGCATCGACTTCCTCGGGCAGTCCTCCTCGGCGCTGGGCACGACGATCGCCGTGTACGTGTGGAAGTGGTTCGGGATCACCCTGGTCTACTGGCTGGCGGCGTTGCAGACCGTACCGAACGAGGTGTACGAGGCGGCGCGCCTCGACGGCGCCGGCGCGCTGGCTACCTTGCGGCACATCACCGTGCCCCTGCTCAAGCCCTTCCTGGTCATCATCACCCTGCTGTCGATCGAGGCGTCGTTACAGGTCTTCGACCTCGTCCTGACCATGACCGGGGGCGGCCCGTTCTACTCGACCGAGGTGATCGAGGTGTACATCTACCGCTGGGCCTTCGCCGCGACGATCCCCCGGCTCGGCTACGCCTCCGCGGCCGCCGTGCTGTTCGGGCTGTTCGTCTGCCTTGTCGGGTTGTTCCAGCTGCTCGCCATGCGCGCCACCCGCCGGACCAGGAGCGCCGCATGAGTCGTACGTTGCGCCGACTGCCCTGGTGGCTGGCCGCCGCCGCGCTCGCCATCGGCTGCCTGATCTGGACCTACCCGTTCCTGTGGATGGTCTCCGCGTCACTGAAGACCTCGGCCGAGGTCTTCACCAAGGGGCTCGACCTGCTGCCCGGCGGCGATCCGGCATGGGACAACTACGAGCGCGCGTGGGTCAGCGCGGACTTCGGGAAATACCTGCTCAACACCGTGATCGTTACGGTGTGCACGGTGGTGGTCGTGGTCGTCAGGTGCGCCATGGCCGGCTACGCCATCGCCCGCCACGACTTCCGCGGGCGCCGGATCGTGATGGGCGTCCTGATCGCCACCCTGTTCGTCCCGGCCGGATACACCATCATCCCGCTGGTCGACCTCGCCCAGCGGCTCGGCATGCTGAACTCGCTGACCGGCATGGTCCTCGCGATGTCGGGCGCCGCGCACGTGGCGGCGATCCTGCTCTACGTCGGGTACTTCCGCGGCATACCCAAGGAGCTGACCGAGAGCGCGCTCCTCGACGGCGCCGGGTTCGCGACCGTCTTCTTCCGCATCATGCTGCCGCTGGCCAAGCCCGTGACGGCCACGGTCACCGTGCTGACCTTCCTGTCCACCTGGAACGCGTTCTTCCTGCCGCTGGTCTTCACCTTCTCCCGGCCCGACCTGCGCACCGTCAGCGTCGGCATGCTCGCCTTCGTCGGTGAGAACACCACCGACTGGTCGGGCATGGCCGCGGCGGCGACCATCTCGCTGCTGCCGGTCGTCGCGCTGTTCATCGCCTTGCAGCGCTACTTCGTCGAGGGCATCGCCGGCGCCGTCAAGTCCTGAAATTTCCCGATATTTCCACCGAGAAAGCGAGCACTGTGAGCATTCCACGCCCTGAGTACCCGAGACCCGAGTACCCGAGACCCGAGTACCCGCGCCCTGAATACCCACGTCCGCAGTTCGTCCGTACCGAATGGCAGTGCCTGAACGGAGCCTGGCAGTTCGAGCGGGACGCCGGCGACTCCGGGCTTGAGCGTGGCCTGGTCGACCGGGACCTGGCCGGTGAGATCGTGGTGCCGTTCTGCCCGGAGGCACTGCTGTCCGGCATCGGCGACCCGGACTTCCATCCGGCCGTCTGGTACCGCCGTACCGTCCGGGTGCCGGAAGGTTGGGCCGGGCAGCGGGTGCTGCTGCACTTCCAGGCGGTGGACCACGACGCCACGGTGTGGGTGGACGGCGTCGAAGCCGGCCGGCACCGGGGCGGGTTCACCCCGTTCAGCTGTGATTTGACCACCGCGGCCGACCCGGCGCACACGTACACCGTGGTCGTGCGCGCCCGGGACCCCCGCACCGGCCCGCAGGCGCGCGGCAAGCAGGCGGTCACTTTCGAGGGCGCCGGCGCGTGCTACGGACGCACCACCGGTATCTGGCAGACGGTGTGGTGCGAGCCCGTGCCCGACGCGCACCTCGGCCGACCGCGGATCACGCCGAACGTCGCCGCGTCCGCGTTCCGGATCACCGTGCCGGTGTCGGCCAACCGCCCCGGGCACCGGGTCCAGGTGACGGTGTCGGACCAGACTGGAGACCTCGCGCAGGCGCAGGCGCGCGCCGACCTCGACCTGGCCCCCGAACTGTGGCTGCCGCTGCCCGACGATCGGGTCCGGCTGTGGTCTCCCGAGGATCCGCACCTGTACGACCTGCGCATCGACCTGCTCGACGGCGACGACGCCGTGGTGGACACCGCCACGAGCTACGCCGGCCTCCGCTCGGTCGCCATCGACGGGCACGCCGTCCTGCTCAACGGTGCGGTCCGCTTCCAGCGGCTCGTGCTCGACCAGGGCTACTACCCGGACGGCCTGATGACCGCGCCGACGGACGAGGCGCTGCGCCGCGACATCGAGCTGGCCATGGCCGCCGGGTTCAATGGCGCCCGATTGCACCAGAAGGTGTTCGAGGAGCGTTATCTCTACCACGCGGACCGGGCGGGCTTCCTGGTCTGGGGCGAGTTCGGAGACTGGGGAGCCAACACCGGCGGGCCTTCGGGAGACAACCAGCGACCGACCGCGTCGTTCGTGACCCAGTGGCTGGAGGCCGTCGATCGCGACTACTCCCACCCGTCCATCGTCGGCTGGTGCCCGCTCAACGAGACCCGGCAGCGGCTGACCGACCAGATCACCGTGCTCGACGACGTCACCCAGGGGATGTACCTGGCCACGAAGGCGGCCGACCGCACCCGCCCGGTGGTCGACGCGTCCGGCTACGCGCACCGGGTCCCGGGCGCCGACGTCTACGACTCGCACTGCTACGAGCAGGATCCGGAGGCGTTCGGCAAGCTGATGGCGGGCCTGGCCGACGGGACGCCGTACGTCAACGCCGATCCCGACGGCACGGCATGGTCGGTGCCGTACCAGGGCCAGCCGTACTTCTGCAGTGAGTTCGGGGGCATCTGGTGGAACCCGGACGTACGTCCCGAGGAGCACTCCTGGGGATACGGCGAACGCCCCGCGAGCGAGGAAGAGCTCCAGCAGCGGTTCGCCGGGCTGGTCGGCGTCCTGCTGGACGACCCCCGGATGTTCGGCTACTGCTACACCCAGCTGACCGACGTCTTCCAGGAACAGAACGGCATCTATCGCTTCGACCGTACGAGCAAGCTGGACGTCTCACGGATCCGCACGGCTCAGCTACGTCCGGCCGCCATCGAGCAGGCGTGACATGCCGTTAATGACCGTCGCGCACGAAGTGCGGAAGGCATCGGAGCCGTGCAAACGGCTTTCCGAACCAGCGCTCCGTCGCCCTCACCGCCTGCCAGCCACGCACCAGCCGATGGGTGGAGCTCGAGAACCACACGAGGGAGACCGTGTCGGTGAAATGGCTTGGCGACGGGGCCGACGGCCGACAGGTTCCCCCCGGAGAATCGACGCGGATTGCGGTCGTGTCCGGAGCCTGCCTCCATGCAGGAGCCGAAGGCGTGATCGTGGCCGACACGGCCAGTGGACGGCGTTTCACCTTCGGCCCGCCCGCCTGCACAGGTGGAAAGTGGACTCTGCCGGCCAGCTGATCCACCCGGTGGTGATGACGTCCACGGTGGTTGCGGCGAAGGCAGAAACCCATGACCGGACCCTGCGAATTCAACCTGTGTAACCGTCGTGCGTGACCCCTACCTGCCCGCGGCCGTCGCAAGCGAGTCGACCGGGGCAGGTGAGAACAGGCTGAGCGCTACGCGCCCACTGGACCGATCGGGGAGTGTTATCGGTTCTTGTGGTCAGGGTCGTTGAAGGTCGGGATCGGCTGGTTGGTTGTGGCGTCGAGCATCGTCACACACTCTGGTCTGATGAATCCCCAGCCGTAGTCTTCGTCCAGGACGACTAGGGCTTTGCCGTCCAGGGTCTGAAAACGGTAATTGATCTGGCCTGACCTTTTGCCAATCTGCTCGGTGGGATGCGCGGGGTCGCGAAAGGTGCCACGAGTAAAGTTCGTTCCGGTGAAGTAATTGTAGTAGAGTCTGCAGTCTTTACCCTTGCCGGCCGCCACTTTGGTGGGGACTCCGCTGTGCCTTTTGGTGCCGGCTGGCTTGCTGAATTTCGTACCGATGTTCGTGCGTTGCCACATGCTGTTGGCTGTGCTGGTGGAGCAGCTGTTCGGTCGAGTTCCGGTACGGGCGCCACGGGCGCTCAGGTGGATCCATCCACACATGTTGACTCCGGCCCCCTGGAGCCGACCGTAGGCGTGGTTCAGCTGGCTGGGGCCTACTTGGATGAATGCGGACTGGGACATTATCCGGCCGAGGTAGTAGCCGAATGGGCGGTTTGTTATGCGGGCGCCGGCGCCTAGCTCATCCTTGCCCTCGTTAGGGCTGGGAATGGCGCCGTCCTTGGTCGTGAAGGCGGTCCCTGCCAGCGCTACGGGCGCCGATAGGAGTGACATTGCCAGGACGCCAGATATTGCGATGAGTGTTCGACTGCAGGTACGGATGTCGATGTGGCTCATATCATTTCCTTTACGAGTGCCAGAGATGAGAGTCGATCAATGGCAGGCCCGGAGTTCCGTCAGTCGGGCGTATGCCGTCGGCCGGGAGAGCCTCAATTCGCCGAGGAGTGGTGAGCTGCGGGACGCGCGGCGGTCATGTGGATCGGCCGCCGACGCGGGCCCCGATCGCGAAGGACGCAGGGTGCATCGACCGGAACGCGGCCCATTGGAAAGGCCAACAGCCCGGGTTCCGGTCGAGGCGGCTGCTGGGTTGGCTAGGAAAGGGCGACCCGCTCGATGTAGCCCCAGCGGTTCAGGGCCGGCACGTACACCTTGACCCACCAGTCAGTGGGTGACGGGGTAGCCGTCAGGTCCACCTGCCAGGTGGCCGGTACGTTGCCGAGCACGAAATGGGCGGGGTCGCGCAGGGTGGCGTTGCGCGTCACCTTGACGCCTCGCCGGACGATGGGGCTGGCCGGGACGTTCCACTGCACCGGGCGCCATCCGTCCTCCTGCTGGGAGCGTCCCATCTGGATCGAACTTGGGACAGGGATGCCGGTGGGGTAGTCCTTCTGCTTGATCGAGTTGCCGAGGCAGGATCGCTGGGTGACGCCCCACCATGGGAAACCGGGGGAGTCCTTGCGCGATGGCTGGGAGATCATCGCCCAGGTGGCGTCGATGTTGTAGCGCCACACCAGATGTGTGCCCGCCGTGGTCTGCCAGGCTACAGCCGGCTGGCCGTAGTTGGTCATGATGGTGCAGGGCGCCTTGGTGTCGTAGAACATCAGCAGTTTGTCCCGCTCCGGCTCGGGGGCAGGGCCGGAGGCCGTTCCGGCGAGCGCCGCAGGCGCGGCGCTGGCCGTCAGTCCTCCGGCCAGGAGCACCGATAGGGCGGCGAGCATGGCGGTTCGCAGGTGTGCGGAGACCTTCACGAACATCCCCTCCTTGTTCTTCGCAGCCTCCACCAAACGCGACATTCTTCCCCGAATGGTGAATTATCGGAAAATGACGGAGGTGGCGTGCGTGTTCCGGAAATGTCGCCACTGCCGGGCGACCGTGGAAACTTTGGCAGCCGGCCGTCGCGCTCGCAAGGCGAAATCCGAAATGCCCGGCGAATCGCGCCGAGTCCGCGCGATTCGCGCGCCAATGGGGCTGTTTGTCCAGGTCGCCATGTTGCGCCAGTTTTGGCAGACTGCCGCCCATGCTGTCCAACCCGGATCCGATCAACGCCTTCTATGATCATTTATCGCGCCTCATAGACTCTAAGGGAAAGGGGACGCTTCCTAAGCTTCAAACGTATAGCGAGCAAAACTCGCCAGAACTACGCCTCAAGGCCAGCACTGTCCGAGGGTGGCTGAAAGACCGTAAGACAGTCCCAGAATGGGACAAAATCGCCCTCATTCTGGACTACTTTAAGATCACCGATAGCCAGGAATGGCACGGACTATGGACGGACGCACGTGACGCCCACGCTGCCCGGCTCTCGGCGGGCACCTCCGAAAGCCGTCCAGCGGAGGATGCGCCTGCGGCGGAGCGTTCTCATCGAGGGTTGGCCACGCCCTCGTCCTGGTCGACGCGGACGAAGATCTTCGCTGCCACAGCCCTCCTGGTGGTGCTCGCGGCAGGCGCGGTGGTGTGCCTGTGGCCTCTCGGAGGCGATGCCGTCGGACAGACCTGGCCCGTCGAGGGGCAGCCCGTGTACCGCCAGTGCTCACCCCGGGACCGATTGATCCTCAGCCAGCCCGGCCAGGTGCGTGGTGGCCAGCTGCTCGGACACCTGCGCGTCGGTGAAAGGTTCGTCGTCAGCAAGCGCACCACATATTGGCGCTTCGGACATGTCGAAGGCGACGCCAAACGCGAAGGGTGGGTCATGTCCAGCTATCTCTGCCTCAGTGGCTAGGGGTGTGATCGCAGCGCACATGGCCGATTCATCCATACGGTGGACGGGCAAGTGGTAACCAGTTTCACGCCGTCTCGTCCCTTCGATCGCCAGGGCAGCGACCCTGCCGTCCCCGCAGCTCGGGGATGCAACCGGGACGGCGACCACTGTCCGGAAGGGCGCGACCTGGCCGTGTACCGGGTGCCGGGGCGGCCGGTGGGCGTTGTCCAGTGGTTCAGCGTTGATCGAGATCAGGCGGCGCCTCGCCGTGCTACGGCCAGTACGCGGCAGATGTGATCGGCCGCTGTGGCCAGATCGGCGACCTCGACGATTGGTTCGGCCCATGACCACCAAAACAGCCATTGGCCTTCCTTCGGCGCGGCCGAGATCACCTCGGACAGGGTGGTGGCTTCGGGGTTGATCACACGCAGGCGCGGTAGCTGTTCGTCCCGGGTCAGCAGGCGTGCATGCAAGCCGAGGTTCTGCAGCCGTTCCTGCAGATTGGTGAGATGGGTGGCGGCATGAGCGGCCACAGCGGGGGTGATGGGTTCGGGCATGGCGGACTCCGAGAGTAGACAGACAAGCCCGCCACCACCCCCGATGAGGTCGAGCGGAATGTTGCGGCACGTCTGGAACGCCAGCATGTCCTTCAGCGGGACGACGGGCCTACGGTATGGGTAGTAGCGGACGAAGTGGTTCTTAGTCGGCCTATCGGCAGCGAGGCGGTAATGGCTGAGCAGATGGCGCACCTGGCCGCACTGGACGAATCTCCTCGCATCAACGTCCGTGTGCTCCCGCGTAACTCCTGGTTGACCACCGGTCTGCAAGGCGCTTTCGTTCTCGCCAGTGGGCCGGGGGCGCCGGACATGGCTTACCTGGAGTCGATCACGCTGAGCCAGATCACCGCTGACAGTGAGCGCAGCGTGGCGTAAGGCGACTCGCTCCGGGGAGGCGGGCGACTGCATCGAAGTGGCTCCCTTGGGCGACGGCCGAGTGGGCTTGCGCGACTCCGAGCATCCGGAGAAGGCCCCCTACGTCTTCCCACCTTCGGTCTGGGCGGCGTTCATTGATGGCGTCAAGAAGGGTGAATTCAACTTCTGACGTGTCCGTGGCGGCGTCCCTGTCTCGCTCACCAGATCGGCGTCAGTCGTCGCTGCGCCTTTTCGGGAGGTAGACCCGACTGGCGGGCGGGGGAGTCACGCGTACCTTGCTTCCCCAGCCGGTGAAGCGGGCTTCCGGTTCTTGTACTGACCGATTTACATACCCCACTGACCGAATCCGATCAATATGATGATCCGATCTTGTCAGGTCGATCAGTCTGGTCAATAGTTGCGGCAAAGCAGTCAAATTCGGTCCGCTGTCCGATCGAACGTGACTAAGGAGCCGCCCAGTGCGACCAAGCCCCTTCCTGCGCCTCGTAGCCGTCGCGATCACCGCGGTGGCCATGTCGGGCATCGCCCCCACCCCGGCGGAGGCGATGCCTGACAGCAACCGGATCAAAGCGGTGACCTCAGGAAACGCCCGCTTCGAAGTGCTGTCCCCAACCCTGATAAGAACCGAGTACGCGGGCGACGCCAAATTCCTCGACACCCCGACCTTCAACGCCGTCGGGCGCGGCACCTTTCCGGCGACGCCCTTCACCTCCAGTACGTCGAACGGCTGGCTCACCATCAGGACGAGCGCGCTCACCCTGCGCTACCAGGTCGGATCGGGACCGTTCACCCCGCAGAACCTCTCGGTCAGCCTGAAGACCACGACCGCCGCCCCGTGGCAACAACTGACCTGTCCCGCCGGAGCCCTGTGCGAGGCCGAGGATCTCTCGTACGGCGGGCTGGCTGTCGCCACCGACCACACCGGCTTCACCGGCGCGGGTTTCCTGGCGGGCTTCGAGGGCACCGGCAACTCGCTGTCCGCGGACGTGAACGCGACCACATCAGGGCAGTACCAGTTCGCCATCCGCTACTCCAACGCCGTCGGCGGCGACGGCCAGCACACGCCGCGCACGCTCACCCTGTCGGTGGACGGGGGCACCGGCCAGACGGTGACCCTGCCGGTGACCGCGAACTGGGACACCTGGGCCATAGCCACACCTGCGGTGCAGCTCGCCGCGGGCCGGCACATGATCACGCTGACCCGCACGCCCGCCGACTCCGGCAACGTCAACATCGACAGCCTCGCGCTGCTGCCACCGGGCGCCGGATATCCGCCGCCGTCGGCCAGAGCCACCGTGCCCTGCGCGTACGGCACGAGCTGCGAGGCCGAGGCGGGCGGGCTCGCCGGTACGGCCAAGGTGGTGCAGGACCACGCCGGCTACGCGGGCAGAGGTTTCGTCGCCGAGCTCAACCAGGGCGCCGGCCTGGCCACCCGCCTGGTGGGCGTGCCCGCCGACGGCACGTACACGCTGCACATCCGCTACGCCAACGGCGTCGGCGGCGACGGCCTGCACCAGACGCGAACGGCCACCGTCACAACGGGCGGCGCCACGCAGCAGATGACCTTCCCGATCACGGCCGACTGGGACACCTGGGCGACGGCCGCCATCACGGTCGCGCTCAAGTCCGGCACGAACGACATCGCCCTCACCTGCCCTGGCGCCTCCGGCTGCCGCGTCAACGCGGACACGCTCGCGGTGACCCCCACCGGCACGGCCGCCCCGCCGCCCCACCTCCCGCTCGGCGGCTACCGCCGCAGCCTCGACAACGTGAACGGCGACAACGGCACCCCGCCGACCACTCCGGGCCTGCTGCACAAGGACGGCTGGTACCTGCTCGACGACACACCCTCGGCCCTGTACGACCCCGCCACCGGGAAGGTCACCCAGCGGCCCGGCGGCAGGGCGTACCAGGACGGCTACTTCTTCGGTTACGGCCACGACTACAAGCGCCCCCTGTCGGACCTGTCCACCCTGACCGGGCCGCCGGCGCTGCTACCCCGCTGGGCGTACGGCGTGTGGTACTCCGAGTACATCGACCGCACCGCGGCCGACTACCAGAACACGATCCTGCCCAGGTTCCGCTCCGAGGGCGTCCCGCTGGACGTCCTGGTCACCGACACCGACTTCAAATCGCCCAACACCTGGAGTGGTTGGCAGATCGACCGCGCGAAGTTCCCCGACCCGAAGGCGTTCTTCGACTGGTCGGCCGCCCAGGGCCTGCACAACACGCTCAACGTCCATCCCAGCATCGTCGGCGACGACCCCCAGTTCGCCCAGGCACAGGCCACGGCCAAGGGCAAACTCCGCAAGGGCGGCTGCGCCGGGGCCGCGGGCGCGAACTGCTACACCTTCGACTGGGGCGACCCCGACCAGCTCAAGGCGTACATGGACCTGCACAAGACCATGGATCAGCAGGGCAACGACTTCTGGTGGCTCGACTGGTGCTGCGACGCCTCGCAGTCCTCGCTGCCCGGCGTGACCCCTGACGCCTGGATCCACCAGCAGTACGCCGCGGCCAACGGCGGCTTCGTGCTCTCCCGTGCCTTCGGCTCCCTCCAGACCGGCTCGTACGCCGGCCGCTCGGGCCTGCCCACCGGCCCGTGGGCCGACAAGCGCAGCACTGTCCACTTCACCGGCGACACGTCCTCCACCTGGGGAACCCTCCGGGCGGAGGTCGGCTACACGCCTGGCGAATCCGCCGCCACCGGCATGTCGTCCATCAGCCACGACATCGGCGGCCACAACGACACCACGGGCCTGCCGGGCTCGGAGACCTACCTCGACAACGGGCAGACCAGGCGGACCAGCAAGCTGCCCGACGACCTGTACGCCCGGTGGGTCCAGTTCGGCACCTTCCAGCCCATCGACCGCCTGCACAGCAACCACGGCGACCGGCTGCCCTGGCAGTACGGGACCGCGGCGAAGGACTCGGCGAAGAAGTTCCTCAACCTGAGGGAGAACCTGGTCCCCTACACCTACACGCTGGCCCAGGAGGCCAACGCCACAGGCGTCCCGATCGTCCGCCCGACCTATCTGGAATATCCCGACGAGGAGAACGCGTACGCCACCGTCGCCACCCAGTACTTCTACGGCCCCGACCTCCTGGTCGCGCCCGTGACCACGCCCGGCGCCACGGCCACGACCTCGGTGTGGTTCCCGCCAGGCCAGTGGACCGACTACTTCACCGGCCAGACCTACTCCGGCGGCACCACCCGGAGCATCACCACCGGCCTCGACACGATGCCCGTGTTCGTCAAGGCCGGGGGCATCCTGCCGACCAGGACCGCTGACGTCGCCAACGACGTCCAGAACCCCCTGGACAAGGTCACCCTGAACATCGCCTCGGGAGCCTCCGGCTCGTACACGCTGTACGACAGGACCACGATCCGATACTCGGAGTCAGGAGGGCGGCGGACCGTGAAGATCAGCGGCAAGCCGCGCCAATGGACGCTCAACTTCCTGAATGCCGCACCTCCCAAGGACTTGCCCGCCGAGGCGTACCGCTATGACAGCGCCACCCGCACCCTGACCGTCAAGCTCCCCAAACACACGACGCGGCTCAGCTTCACTTCCGGCTGACCCCTGACGGCCCACCAGGACCCGGAGGATGACACCCGAGGCCCCGTCGGGGCGGGGCCTCACACCTCGACGACTGAGCGCCTTGCCGCGGATCAGTTCGGCCACGGCGGCATAGATCGACCCCCTGTCCGCGTCCTTGCTTGGCGACATCGCGAGGAGGACAGGTGGATCCAGGATTTGCGGCGGACTTCCGGGAGTTCGTCATCGATCGATCAGGGGCGCTGTTCCGTACCGCGTACCTGCTGACCGGTGACCGGCACGCCGCCGAGGACTTGGTCCAGTCGGCGCTGGCGAAGACCGCAGCGAAGTGGCGCGGCCTGCGCGACACCGCGGCCATCGAGGGCTACGTCCGCCGCGTCATGTACCACGAGCAGGTGAGCTGGTGGCGGCGCCGTTCCCGCGTCGCGGAAGTGTCCACCGGATGGCTGCCCGAACAGATCGGCGATGGGCACGCCGAGATGGTGGATCTTCGCCTGGTGATGCGCGCGGCCCTCGCCCGGCTGACGCCCCGGCAGCGGACCATGCTCGTGCTGCGCTACTTCGAAGACCTCTCCGAGACCGAGATCGCGCGGCTGCTCGGCGTCAGGGTCGGGTCGGTTCGCAGCCAGATCTACCGGTCGTTGGAGCGCCTGAAGAAGGCCGCGCCTGAACTGAGCACCGTGAGGGAGTTCGGATGAACATCGAGGATCTGCTGCGTGAGACCCTCTCCGACATGGCCCATGAGGAGCAGCCGCCCCCACCGGGCCGGTTCCTCCAGGTCAAGCAGGGTCGATCCCGTCGGCGCGGCCTCGCCCTGGCGGCAGCGGCGGCCGTAACCGTGATGGCGGTCGGATCCACGCTCGTGGTCCAGGGGCTGTCCGCTGTCTCCAAGGACGTCTCCAAGGACGTCGCCGGGCAGGGCTCTGGAGAGACGATTGTGGACACCAAGCAGGGACAGATCACCGTGACCGTGAGGGAAGGACTACGGCTCTCACAGATCTTGGAGCAGTTGTCGACCACCACCGGCAGACCGCTGGTGGAGTTCCAGCGAGCCGCCAAGGACGGCAAGGCGCTCGGCCTTCCGGCCTACGCCAAGGGCGCGCTGGAAGGATTCGCCTTTCCCGGAACCTACGAGGTCTCGCCCACGTCGAGCCCCGCCGAGATCCTCGCCGCGATGGTGACACGCTTCAATCGCGCCGCCGAGGAGAGCAACCTGGTGAAGGGTGCCAGGCGGGTCGGCCGTACGCCACTGGAGATCCTGACCATCGCCAGCATCGTCCAGGCCGAGTCGATCGACAAGCGCGCCATGCCCAAGATCGCGCGGGTCATCGAGAACCGGCTGAAGCACAGGCCCGAGATGGAGCTGCGGATGGACAGCACGGTCCTGTACGGCCTGAGCAAGTTCGGCGCCACGGCCTCGAACGAGGATCTCAAGAGCCGGTCGCCGTACAACACCTATGCGCGCCTCGGCCTGCCGCCAGGTCCCATTTGCAGCCCGGGCGCCGACGCCATCGCGGCCGCCCTGAAGCCGGCCGCCGGGCCGTGGCTGTACTTCGTGACGATCGATCCGAAGACGGGCGTCACGAAGTTCGCCGGCTCCCCATCCGAGTACGACACGCTGGTCGAGGAATACAGAAAGAACCTCAGGACCTGGTGATGGAGCTACGGGCGGTCTCTCCCAGCCAGGCCAGGCTCGGCTTGGGCCGGCGGTCGAACGCCCGGCGGTCGACCTCGATGAGACCGAAGGTCGGCTCCCAGTGCCCCCACTCGAAGTTGTCCAGCGCGCTCCAATGGATGTAGCCCCGCACGTCGATGCCGTCGTCCATGGCGGCGAACAGGTGGTCGAGGGCCTCCGACGTATAGGCGATCCGCCGTGAGTCGTCGGCGGTGGCGATCCCGTTCTCGGTGATGAGGATGGGAACGCCACCGGTCGTCTCCCAGGTGTGCCGGACGGCGATGCCGATCGCGTCCGGCCGGTAGGCGTCGCCGGTCATCGTGTTGTCCGGACGCTTCGGATGCGGGACGACGCCGTTCTCGTCCACGGCCTGGCTGGAGTACGACTGCACGCCGATGAAGTCGTCACCACGGGCCGCCTCCAGGTAAAGATCTTCGCGGACGTAGCTCACCTCGCGCAGCTTCTCCGCGTTGCCAGGAGTCGCGGTGTACGCCTGGCACGCCACGGTCCAGCCGACGGCCGCGCCGGTGCGCTGTTTCAGGACCTCGCGGGCCGCGTCGTGTGCCTCGGCCAGCCGCGCCGCGACCTTGGGGTCGGGATCCGGCAGCACCGGACGTGTGACGCCTTCGACCGTGGGGCTCGTCCACGTCTCGATGTCACCGGACTGCGCGGCCCGGCTCATCCCGACCATGAGGGCGAGCATGTTCGGCTCGTTGATCGTGCATACCCACTCGACGCCATCGAGAATGCCCGCGGCCTCCCGGACGTAGGCCGCGAAGCGCTCGATCCCTTGGTCGCCCATCCACCCGCCGACGTCGGCGAACCACCGTGGCTGGGTGAAGTGATGCAGGGTGACGACCGGGGTGAGTCCCAGATCCAGGGCGGTGTCGATCATCGCGCGGTGCTGCATGCCGGGCATCGTCTGTTCGAGAGCCCACCAGTCGCTGTTGACGTTGTTGCCTTCCACCTGGTGCGGCGCGGTCGCCGCACCCCAGAGGAAGCCAAGGGGGAGTTGGGGCATGCCTGACTTCCTCATGAGCCTAGGAGTTCGCCTTCCGGACCAGGTCGTCGATGGACGGTGGGAGTTGCCCGGTGGGAGAGGCGCCCATGCTGAGGAGGGTGGCCAGCGGGATCTGCGCGACCAGTGGCTGGCTGGCCGGGTCGGTGATGAAGGACGAGCCAGCGGACGTCGCGAAGATCTCCTGGATGATCTCCTGCCCACGGGTGTGGGCGAGCCATTCCGCGAGCGTGCTGTCGGCCGTGAGAGGGGTCGGCGGCATCGCCAGATCGAGGTGAATGCGCTGCTCCAGGGGCAGGTCGCGGGAGGAGGGGCCGACGTGTGCGCCGTATTCGCCCGGTTCGGCCACCCACTGCCCGTGCCGGGCGCTCCAGTAGCTGAAGGCGCGGGCGTCGAGCTCGATCGCCACGCGGGCGCTCTCCCCGGGCGTCAGGCGCACTTTGCGGAAGCCGCGCAGCTCGCGTACGGGACGGTCCACGTCCGAGACGGGGTCGCTGACGTACACCTGGACGACCTCGGCGCCCCCACGCGCGCCGGTGTTGGTGACGGTGACCTCGACGCGCGCCTCTGGCCGGGTCGGGTCGGGTACGTGCACGGACAGTTCGGAGTAGGCGAAAGTGGTGTACGACAGCCCGAAGCCGAACGGGAAGGCCACGTCGCCTTCGGTGCGGTCGTACCAGCGGTAGCCGATGTAGAGCCGCTCCCCGTAGAGGACCTGCCCAGCCGAGCCCGGCCAGTTGACGTGCGCGGGCGTGTCGCTGAGCCGGTGCGGGACGGTCTCCGCCAGCCGGCCGGCGGGCGCGGCGTGCCCGAAGAGCAGATCGGCCGTGGCGCTCCCGCCGGCCTGGCCGGGCAGCCACATTTCCAGCAGGGCCGCCGCCCGAGCGGTGAGCGGGCCGGTCAGTACGACGCCGCCGTTGCTCAGCACGACCGCGATCGACGGGTTGACCTCGAAGACCGCCTCGATCATCCGGAGCTGTACGGCCGGCAGGTCCAGGTCGTCGCGGTCGAAGCCCTCCGACTCGGCCTCTGACGGCTCGCCGAGGAACACCAGCACCACGGCGGCGCCGCGAGCCGCCTCCACCGCCTGCGCGAGCAGGGCCTCATCGGCCGTCCCGTCGAGACGGAATCCCGGCGCGAACGTCACCTCGCGCGAGGTGACGGCGCGGATCGCCGTCAGCCCGTCGTCGACCCGCGTCGGGTTGATCTGGGAGCTGCCGGCGCCCTGGTAGCGCGGGGTACGCGCGAACTCGCCCAGGACAGCGATCCGGCCACCGGCGTCCGGGTCCAGCGGGAGCAGGGCGCCGTCGTTCTTGAGCAGGACCGCGCATTCCGCGGCGACGCGCCGGGCGAGCGCGTGGTGGGCGTCGAAGTCCGGTGCCGGGGCCTCGCCCTCGCGTGGCAGCCGTACCCGGTCGTGGGTGTCCAGCAGGCGGGCCACGGCGGTGTCGAGGATGTCCTCGCTGAGCTCGCCGGCGCGTACGGCCTCGACGATCGTGGCGGCGCTTCGGCCGCCGGTGCCCGGCATCTCCAGGTCGAGCCCGGATCGGAGGGCGGCGACCGGGTCGTGCACCGCGCCCCAGTCCGAGACCACGTACCCGTCGAATCCCCACTCCTCGCGCAGGAGCGTGGTGAGCAGCCAGGGGTTCTGTGAGGCGTACACGCCGTTGATCCGGTTGTAGGAGCACATGATCGTGGCGGGCCGCGCCTCGCGGACGACGTGCTCGAAGGCGGGCAGGTAGATCTCCCGCAGGGTACGCTCGTCGACCTCCGCGCTGACGCGCATGCGGTCGGTCTCCTGGTTGTTGGCCGCGAAGTGCTTGACCGACGCGCCGACGCCGCGCGACTGCAGGCCCGCGACCCACCCGGCCGCCATGACGCCGGCCAGTAGTGGGTCCTCGGCGAAGTACTCGAAGTTGCGCCCGCACAGGGGGGAGCGCTTCATGTTGACGCCCGGGCCGAGAAGGACGTCCACGCCGAGCGCCCTGGCCTCGACCGCGAGCGCCTCCCCGACCTCGCGCAGGAGTCCCTCGTCCCACGACGAGCCCAGTGCCGCGGCGGTGGGGAACGACGTGGCGGGCATGCTGTCGGCGAGCCCGAGGTGGTCGGAGCCGGCCCGCTGCATGCGTACGCCGTGCGGGCCGTCGGTGAGCACCGTGGCTGGCACGCCCGCGCGGGCCACCTCCGCGGTCGCCCAGAAACCGGCGCCGGACACGAGGCTCGCCTTCTCTTCGAGCGTGAGCCGCTCGACGACGGAACGTTCGTCGGTCATGTCGTGACCTTCCTGGTAGGGATTGCAGGGGGTGCCCGCCGCCTCAGGAGGCGACGGGTGCCCTTCTACGCGTCAGTCCGCGAGCGTCTGCTGGCGACGGCTGTCCAGCATCTCGCTGACTCGGCCGACGTCTCGTGGATAGCTGAAGTACAGGATCGAGAGCAGGAGACCGTTGACGATCATCAGCACGACCAGAACCCAGAAGAACACGCCCTGGATGCCGATCGCCGCCGCGAGCGTGCCGGCCAGGAGCGAGAACAGCGCCCACCCGATCGTCTCGAACACCGTCAGCCAGATCGCGAACGCCTGGCCGCGCAGCTCGGGCAGCACGACGGCGGCCACGATGGGGCGGTTGACCGGCGGGTTCAGCCCTTGGCAGGCGCCGAGCAGCGCCCAGAAGACCGCGTAGACGGTGATCGTCTCGTACCGGAACTGCGTGCCGAAGAAGGCGATGACGCCGAACGCGATCTGCGCGAATTGCAGCATCATGACCCGGCCTCTGCTCGGCATGAGCCGGTCGAGGCGGGGGAGGATGAATCCGGCGCCCAGCGTGGCGACGCTGTAGCCGATGCCGAACGGCAGCGCCACCAGGATGGCGGTGGAGTTGGGGATGCCGCGCTCGGTGACCAGGAACTGGACGCCGAAGATGATGATCAGCAGATGCCCGGACAGGAGCCGGCTCAGCATCATCACGGCGTAGCTGGGGATGCGGAACAGTCCGATGACGGAGCCGAAAGTGACCTTCGCCTTCGCTCGGTCCTCACGCGTGAGGTCGGCGAGTTGCCGCTCGGCGGCCCCGATGCCCGGATCCTTGAAGAATGCCAGGACGACGAATCCGGCGACGATGCAGACGCCGCCGAGTGTCCACAGGGCCCACCGCCAGCCGTCCTGCATCGCGACGAAGGCGGCCATGATGGGGCCGAGGACGATGCCGGCGAGTTGGATCGAGCTGAAGAAGATGCCGTTGGCCCGGGCACGCTGCTCGTCGGGGAAGGAGTCGGCGATGACGGCCATGGCGATGGGAGAGCCACCGATCACGGCGGCGGACATGAGCGTGCAGCAGATCAGGAGCTGGACGAAGTTCTGCGAGAAGCCGGCGGCGATGCCGAACAGGCCGCCGGTCACTGTCGTGGCGGCCAGAGTGGCGCGCCGGCCGATCCTGCCGGACAGCCAGATCCAGAATGGTCCGGCGGGTACGCTTGCGATCTTGCCGAGGGCGGCGATGAGGCCGAGGTGTCCGCTGTTGAGCCGCAGCGCGGCCGCCAGCGTGGGGAAGACGGTGTTGATGAGGCCGGCTTCGGTGCCGTCGACGACGCTCACGCCGGAGACGACGGCGAGATTGCGCCAGCGGTGAGGGACATTGGCGGCCTGAGCCGCTCCTGGCTGGACGGACGTGGTGGAGGCGCTGGCATCCATGGGGGGTCCTGTCTGCAGTGGTGCGATAAAGCAAACGCCGTCTCAGGGGGCTGAGACGCCGGGTGGTGCCGTGAGAAGGGCGAACTGCTCGTCGATGCGGCGCAGCACCGCGGCGGGCATGTAGCCGTAACGGGCGAGATCGAGCAGGCTCATGGAGGCGGGGGCGGAGAGCAGCTCCGACTGCACCAGCGCGGGCGCCTCCCGCGCGAGGACGTCCTTGGCGCCCGTCATCCGCAGGAGCTCCAGAAGCGGGGCGCGGAGCAAAGCCGGGGCGCGCAGGTTCTCCATTGCGGGAAGGGGCGCGGCGACGGCCGTCGCGCGCTCGCGCTGTTCGCGGACCAGGAGGTGCTTGGGCTCGATGTCACCGTCACGCGGGATGCCCAGGCGCTCGTACTGGCTGGGCGGCGCGTCATTGTCGAGCATGAGGCGGCGCAGCAGCTCGACCATCCGCAGCTCCACGTCGTCATCGACGATCGGCGTTTCCTGGGCCGGATCCTCCTGGAGGTCGAACAGGAGCGTGCCGTGCTGCCACGGGTTCATCCACGAGGGGGAGGCCGGTATTCGCATGGTCTGCACGCCCTTGGTGAAGGTGAACGGCTCGGCCGGCGCCCACTCCTTGAGCTCCTGCGTCGAGAAGCGGGCGCGCATGTGAGTGGGCATGAGGGTGAACTCTTCGAGCGGGCCGTTGGCCTGCTCCTTGGCGGCGCGCATGTAGACGTAGCGGCCGTCGGTGACGTTGACGTGCCCACCGTGGATGCCGAACAGCGCGCCCTCGCGGGCGGGCGCGTCCTGGGTGAGGTCCGCGCCTTGCATGTCAGGGGTCGGCTCGATGCCGAAGTAGCGCAGCACAGTCGGCGCGATGTCGATGGTCTGCGCGAGCGCGCCCCTGCGCTGGTCCCGGCCGCCGGTGCGCGGGTCCCACAGGAACATCGGCAGGTGCACCAGCTCGTTGAACCACGGCATCACCGACTTGGCCCACCAGCCGTGCTCGCCGAGCAGGAAGCCGTGGTCGGTGTTGACCAGCAGCAGCGTGTCGTCCCACATGGCGTGCTCGTCCATGAAGTCCAGGACCCGGCCGAGCGAGCGGTCGCACATCGAGACCAGGGCGGCGTACTCGTTGCGGGCATGCTCGACCTGGTCGCCGGGTTCGAGGACCTTCTGGTACGGCGGCCAGTCGAACTCCGGGCCGTCGTAGTCGTGCGGGTAGAGGTCCTTGTAACGCTGGTGGGTGAAGAACGGCTCGTGCGGATCGAACATCTCGATCTGCAACAACCACCGGTCGGCGGCGACGTTGGTCTCGAGGAAGTGCAGGCCCGCGTCGACGGTCCGGGTCTGCGAGTGTTCGGCCTCGGTCGGCATGTACGTGCGATTGACCGCGTCCTGCCGCCTCATCGCCTCGAACGGGCCCTTCGGGGCGTCACCGACCACGCCCTTCCACGGATCCCCCTCCTGACCGCGGAAGAACTCCCACGTGCTGTAACGCGTGTGGTAGGTCGCGCCGCCGTCCTCCCAGTAGTGCGGGTGGTCGGAGGCCAGGTGCGTGTGCACCCCTGCCTGCTTGAGCAGCTCCGGCATCGAGTCGTCGAACGGCTCCAGCGGGCCCCAGCTGCGGTGCAGGAAGTTGTACCGTCCGGTGTGCATCTCCCGGCGCGCGGGCATGCACGGCATCGAACCGGCATAGAAGCGGTCGAACGTCACCGCCCGCGCCGCCAGCCGGGCGAAGTTCGGCGCGTCGATGAACGTGTCGGCGTACGGCGAGAGCATGTGCCGGTTCAGGCTGTCGAACATGACGATGATCGCCCTCATCGCGACGTCTCCTCCGTTCGCACGATGGTGGGCGGGGAGTCCTGATTGAGCGGCTCCCCGTCGAGCAGGCGCCGGCGCAGCTCGATGAGGGAAGCGATGTGGTGGTCCATCGCCTCGGCGCCGCGCCGATGAAGCCACTCGTCCATCTGGGCGCCGAGCTGGACGTCGTAGCCGCGCGGGGGCTCGTCGTAGCGGCTGCGGTCTCGGTGGCGGTAACGCGCCACTTCCGCCACCCGGGTGTTGATCTCGACGTCGAGGATGGCGAGCACCTGATCGACCGTCATGAAACCGGCGCCACCCAGGCGTGCGTACAGGTCGGGGTCCTGGAAGCGGGTGGGCGGGTTGTACGGGCGCGTCAGCCAGTCGATGAAGACGGTGTAGCCCTCTTCGGTCACGTGGTACCGCTTGGCGTTGCTCGCCCCGGGACGCTCCTCGATCGTGTGCTCGACCCAGCCGCGCTCCTCCATCGAGGCCAGCGTCCGGTATGCCTGGCTCATGGTCGTGTTCGAGCGCGCGAACCGGCCGTGCGTGTCGAAGAATTTCTTCAGCTCATAGCCCGTGCTGGGACGGTTGAGCAGCGCCCCGAGGAGAAGAATCTCAAGCTTCATCAAATTGCCCGTCGTCGTAACGAAGTTAACCGTGCCACAAATGGAATGGTGATACCATGACATAAGTGTCATGCTCTGTCGAGAGTCGCCTTGTGGAAGATTTCGCCTGATCAAGCCAGAGCAGGAGGTCTTCTGGACCGAGCTCGGCGGCTCGGCCACGATGAGGACATGACGGGGAGCGGATCAACGCAGCCGCCAACGGCGGGCGGAAAAGCAGGCTCGCGCCTGAACTGGACGGCAGTGAGCGGTCTGGCGGGTGTGATCGCCGCCGTGGTCGCGCTGGTCGCGTACCTGGCGCCGCCGGCCCCACCTCCGCAGCCCCAGCCCCAGCCCCAGCCTCAGACCGACACGGAAGTCCCCACCCCGGCCCCGCGGTCATCGTCACACGAACCGGTCACCACCAGGCACGCGCCGCGGACCCCGAAACCATCGCCCAAGTCCAGGACGCCCGAACCACCGAGCCCCACGCGAGAAGCCCCGGCTTCCTCTTCACCGCTGTCAGCGATCCGGCCCGGCGGCTGCGACGAGGCGGCAGCGGCGCTGACCGCATACCGCCGGAACGCCGGGTCCGTCCGCAGCAGCCAGGCGGCCGCGGCTCAGCAGACGTACCGCGACCTGATGGGCGCACGTCTCGACGCGGAAGGAGTGGTAGGGGAGAAGATCAGTCGGCTGGCCCAAGAATTCCAGGAGCTGAACTTTCGCATGACGGGCATGACCGGCGGCGATCCCAACCAGGTGATCGCGGATATCAATACAGACGTCGCGGAGCTCAACAGGCTGTGCGAATCCCCCTGAGCCCGCGCACGCCTGATCCGCACACGCGGCGGATCGCCGTCAGCGGTCCCTGGCCGCGCGGCGGGCGGCGTCGATGGCCTCGGCGGGCACCGATCGGGCCGGGCGGGTGAGGATGCGGCGGATGGCCGCTGCGGGCACCTTGGGCTCGCGGTCCTCGGTCAGCAGCCCGTTCGACTCCTGCTCGGTGTCCGTCAGTTGGGTCCAGCACAGACCGGCCAGCTCCGGGTTGTCCAGCACCGCGTCCACGATCTGCCGGAAGCCCTCGGCCAACTCCTCGGTGGAGCCGACGGTGCCGTACCCGTGCCAGGCCTCGTCCCGGGCCGGGCGGAGGCTGGTCCCGCCGATCTCGGACAGCACCACCGGCTGGCCGCGCCGGACCGGGTCGCCGAGCAGGGCGACGCGCCGCGCGGGCGGGCGGTCGCCGAGGATGCGCGCGAGCGCCTCGGGACCGTCATAGCGCTCGCGGATCGACTCGCCGGTCGGCGCGTAGTCGTGCAGTCCCCAGATGTCGCTCTCCGTGTGCTCCCATCCGTCGTTGGAGATCACCGGCCGGGTGCCGTCGAGTGCCTTGGTGAGGTGGTAGAGCGCGGCGGTGGCGTGCCGTTGCTCGGGTACGTCCGCCCCGTGCCAGACACCCCAGCTCTCGTTGAACGGCACCCACGTCACCACGCACGGATGGCTGCGGTCGCGGGCCACGACCTCCAGCCATTCGCGGGTCAGCCGCTCGACCGTGCGGGGCGCGTACTCGTACGCGCTGGGCAGCTCGCTCCACACCAGCAGGCCGAGCCGGTCGCACCAGGCCAGGAAGCGCGGGTCCTCGACCTTCTGGTGGATCCTGACACCGTTGAACCCCAGCTCCTTGGCCAGCTCGACCTCCCGGCGCAGCGCGGCGGCGTCCGGCGCGGCCAGGTGCGAGCGGGGCCAGTAGTTCTGGGCCAGGACCAGGCGCAGGAAGCGGGGCTGGCCGTTGAGGAGGAAGCGGCCGTCCCGGACGCCGGTGCTGCGCAGGCCGACGTACGAGGTGGCCGCGTCGATCGGCGCGCCGTCGCCCCCGATCACCTCGATCCTGGCGGCCAGGAGCGTCGGCTGCTCCGGCGTCCACAGCAGGCGGCCCTGCTCCATCTGATGCCGGGCCGCCGGGACGGCGATCGTCCACCGGCCGTCCCGCCGGTCGGTGCGGCATGTCTGCTCCGCCAGGACCTCCTCGCCCAGGCTGAGGACGACGCGGACGTCCACGGCGGGATCCGGCCGGCGGGACAGCTCCACCTCGACGGTGACGGACGCGCCGGGGACGTCAGGGGTCCAGTGCAGGCCGCGGACGTGCAGGTCGGGCACGACCTCCGCCCAGACCGGCTGCCAGATGCCGGTGGTGCGGTGGTACCAGATGTCGTGGGGCTCCCCGCGCCAGTCCTGCTTGCCGCGCGGCTGGGTCGCGTCGTCGCACTCGTCCTGCGCGCGGACCACCACGACCTGCTCCTCGCCGGGAACGACGGCCTCGGTGACGTCGAAGGTGAAGGGCGTGTGGCCGCCCTCGTGCTCACCGGCGTACTCGCCGTTGAACCACACCCGCGCCCGGTAGTCCACCGCGCCGAAGTGCAGCAGGAGCCGCTCGCCCGGCCCCGGCTCGCGCTCCAGGCGCAGCGCGCGGCGGTACCACACGATCGGGTGGGGCTCGGGCTCGTGTACGCCGGACAGCTCGCTCTCGGGCGGGTACGGCACGACGATCGCGCGCGTGAACGCCCCGGCGTCGCGGTGCCAACCCTCGACCAGGCCGCGGTCGCGATCGTCGGCCGCGTAGCCCCACTCGCCGCACAGGTCCTGCCAGTGCGGGCGGACGAGGAGGGGACGGGGGTAGTCGGGATCGTGGGTAACGAAAGCTCCTTGAGAGTGGGTCACGGAAGCTCCCCGAGAGTGGGTCACGAAAGCTCCTCCAGCAGGGTCAGCACGGTCACCGAGTGCGGCGCGATCTCCCACGCCCCGCCGCTCGCCTCGACCTCGCCCAGGTCCCGCACGGCGATCGTGTCCTGTGCGCCGAGCGTGTTGACCGCGCCGAGGCCGGGGACGTCACCGCCGACGGTGCGCACCCGCGCGCGGGCCGGGGTGGCGCCGGAGCTGCCGTCGAGGACCACCCGCACCCGGATGCTCTCGTCGCGGTGGCGGTTGACGACGGCCACCCGTACCGAGCCGTCGTCGGCGCGGGTGGCCGACACGTCGATGAACGGGACGGTCAGGGGCGCGGTGAGCAGCCGGCCGTCAGGGCCCCGGTTGTCGCCGAGCCGGACCGCCGCAGTCCTGGCCGGGCCGTCCACCTCGGACGGCAGTACGGTCCTGCCGGTGTGGTGCCGGTAGAGGTGCCAAAGGTGGTAGATCGCCGAGCGCAGGGCGCCATCGGGGCGGGCGACCACCAGGCCGTTGGCGTTGACCAGGTTGACCGGGTTGGCCATGGACACGGGCGCGGGCAGGCCGGCGGAGCGATGGACGGCGTGGAACACTCCGGCGCAGAAGACCAGGTCGGCGACCGTGCGAGGGCTCCACCGGTTCACCCGCACCCGGCGCTTCGGGCCGCCCGTTTCGGGAAGCTCGGGCCCGCCGCCGCCCGTCTCGGGCAGCTCGCGCTCGGCGACGCCGCCGTCCTCGCCGGGCAGTGGTTGCGGCCAGTCCTCGGGTTCGAGGTGGCGCATGGTCCACTCGTCGAGCGCGAGCGCGGGCGGGCGCTCCAGACCCACTTCAGCGGCGAGCTCGGTGACGAGCTGGGAGTAGGCATGGATCTCGCGCTCGAAGTACAGCGCCTGGGCCACGACGGCGTCGTAGTCGTCGCCGGTCCACAGATGGGTGCTGGCGCCGTACAGGTGCAGGGACAGATAGTCCAGCAGCTTGCCCGCCCGGGCCAGCAGCGGGCGCGTCCACTGCTCCTGCTGCCAGGGGATGCCGACACCGATCAGGCGGATCTCGGGGTCGACCAGGCGCATGAACCGGGCGTGCTCAAGGGCGGCGGCGGCGTACTCCTCGGCCGTGCGGTGGCCCATCTGCCACGGGCCGTAGACCTCGTTGCCCACGCCCCAATAGCGCACCTTCCACGGCTCGGCCCGCCCGTTCTCGGCGCGACGGCCGGTGAGCGTGGTCGCGCGGGCGGAGTTGGTGTACTCGACCCAGCGCACCGCCTCGTCCACGTTCCGGCAGGAGTGCACCAGGTACGGCTCCGCGCCCGCCGCCTCGCACCAGGCCAGGAACTCGTCGGTGCCGAAGCGGTTGGACTCCTGCCCACCCCAGGCCAGCTCCAGCCGGCTCGGCCGCGTCCCGCGCGGGCCGATGCCGTCCTCCCAGTGGTAGGCCGAGGTGAAGTTGCCGCCTGGCCAGCGGATCGGTCCCGGGCCCAGCTCGCGTACCAGGTCGAGCACGTCAGTACGGACGCCGTTGAGCAGGCCCGGCTCGGCGACGGACAGGGGTGAGCCCTCGTCGAACACGCCGCCCTCGATGTTCCCGAAGAACGCCGATTCCAGGAAATGTCCGTAGACGTCGTCGTCGATCCGGCCCGCCGGGCGGCGGGTGTCGATCGTCACGAGTGCCTCGCGGCCGTGGACAGACATATGGCTCAGAACTCCATTCCGGTCACTGCTTCACCGCTCCCGCGATGCTGTCGACGAACTTGCGCTGGAGGACGACGAACACGGCGATCACCGGGATCAGCGAGATCACGGCGGCCGCGGCCATCCCCGACCAGTCCGTTTCCCGTTCGCCCGCGAAGACCGTCATGCCCACGGCCAGCGTTCGCAGGTCGGGGTCGCTGAGCGTGAACACCAGCGGAAGCAGGTAGACGTTCCAGGCGAACAGGTACGTGAGGATGACCACCGTGGCGGTGATCGGCCAGGCCAGCGGGAGCATCACGCGGAAGAAGACGGTGAACTGTCCCGCGCCGTCCAGGCGGGCGCACTCCTCCAGTTCGTTCGGCAGCTTCCTGAAGAACCCGGCGTACAGGAGGGTCGAGGCGATCTGCCCGCCCGCGCCCAGGCCGAGTATCACGCCGGCGTGGGTGTTGAGCAGCCCGAGCTGGTCGGTGAGCTGGGTGATCGGGATGATCGTGTAGCCCTCGGGCAGGAAGAAGGTGACCAGGAACAGGCCGATGACGACCTTCTTGCCGGCGAAGTCGTAGCGGCCCAGTACGTAGCCCGCCAGGGCGCTGCGCACGACGACGAGCACCACCGTGCCGATGGTGACGACGAGGGTGTTGACGAAGTACTTGGCGAAGCCGACCTCGGTCCAGGCGCGGGCGTAGTTCTCCCAGACCGGCTCCTCGGGCAGGAGGCCGAGCCCCGAGCCGAAGATCTCGGGCGAGGTCTTGAGCGACGCCGAGACCAGCCAGATGAACGGGTAGACCCACAGGGCGCCGAGCACGAGCAGCAGTACGGCGGTCACCACCTGCCCGGCACTCAGCCGGAGAGGCGGGCGGAGGGCCGACCGCCCCGTGAGCGCGGTCATGCCGAGCCCATCCGGTTCCTGGCCCAGCGCATGCCCACTGCCTGGGCGATCGCGAGGACCATGGTGAGCAGCCCGAACAGCACCGCCGCGGCCGAGGCGTACCCGAGCTGGGGGACGGTGGCCTGGAAGGCCGTGCGGAAGATGAAGATCTCGATCACCTCGGAAGAGAAGGACGGGCCCCCGCCGGTGAGGGTCTGCATCAGGTCGAAGACGTTGAGCGCCGCCACGGTGTCGATCAACGTGATGATCACCAGGAACGGCACCAGCAGCGGCAGCGTGACGCGCCGGAACTCCGCCCAGGGGCCGGCGCCGTCGATCATCGCGGCCTCGTGGACGCCCGGCGGGATCGTCTGTAGCGCGGCCAGCCAGTAGATGAGCGTGATGCCCAGCCACTTCCACACCCAGACGGCGATCCCGGCGTAGAGCGAGGTGCCGGCGTCGGCGGCGAAGTTCGCCGGTGAGTCGATCAGGCCCGCCCAGACCAGCGACACGCTCACCGGGCCACTGGCGTCCAGCAGCAGCGTGAACACGATGCCGACGATCGCGCCGGTGGTGACGACAGGCAGGAAGAACAGCGTGCGGAAGAAACCCTTGAACGGCGTCTTCCTCCGATTGAGCACGATCGCCAGCGCGAGCGCCAGCCCGACCCGCAGCGGCACGGCGATCACGAGGAACACGATCGAGTTCCAGAACGCGTTCCAGAACAGGTCGTCCTCGATCAGCCGCGCGAAGTTCTCGACGCCGATGAACGTCCCGGCGTCGGCGAAGCCCGGCCAGTCGAGGAAGCCGAACCACCACGACGCCAGCAGGGGATAGATGGTGTACGCGCCGTACCCGACGAGGGTCGGCAGCAGGAAAAGGTAGATCCACCAGTCCTTGCGCAGGCGCCTCAGCCGTCCGGGCCGGGGGCGCGCGGAGTGGGTTGTCGTCATGGTGCTCCTGTCCGGCCGCCCCTCAGCGGCCGGCGTAGTCCTGCTGCTCGTAGTCCTTCTTGCGGTCCCAGTTGGCGAAGACCCAGGCGTCGAGGCCGACCTGGACCCCCTTCTCCTCCTTGACCGCCTTGATGGCGCGCTCGCGCTCGGCGCTGAGCTGGTCCTTGTAGCGCCGGAGCTGGCCGCTCACGTCGGAGCTGGAGCCGGTCAGCACCGACTGGACGATGTCGCCGAGGTCGGGATGGATGTCGCGCATCTCGGCCAGCACCTGCCACACGCCCGGCGTGCCGACCTCGGGCACCGGTCCGATGCGCACGTCCTCCTGGAAGTTGGCCACGCACTGTCGGTAGGCGGGGTGCACCTCCGCCTCCTTCACCACCTCGGCCAGCGCGGGCGGCTGGTCCATGGCGGCGGCCAGCTTGAGCTGGAACTCCTTGGTGGTCATCCGCAGCAGTACCTCGGCCGCGGACTTGGCCTTCTTCGACTGGCTCGACACCCAGAACGTGCCGGGCATCGGAGGGCTGTAGACGAAGTTCCTGGTGGTCTCGGGGCAGGGGATGTGCCACACGCCGACCCCGCGCTCGACCGCCTCGGGCTCGTCCACGCGCAGGCCGCCGACGAACCACGCGCCCCACGGGTAGATGGCCGCCTGCCCGGCGGCCCAGCGGGCGCGGGCGTCACGGGGCCCCATCGACGCGGACGCCGGGTGGACGACCTTGTCCTTCTGCAGCGAGACGAGGAATTCGACGGCGTCGATGTACGGCTGGGAGTCGTGGACGTACGCGCCCGTCGCCCAGTCGATGGCGCCGGGGGCGCCCGCTGTCATGGCGAGCCGGTGCACCAGGGTCGCCAGGTATGCGGGGTCCTTGAGCGGGATCACCATCCCGTACGCGCCCGAGGCGTTCCCCTTGGTCACGCGGCGGGCGATGGCGCGCAGGTCGTCCCAGGTGGCCGGCTCGTCCTCGGGGTCCACCTTGGCTTCCTTGAGCAGCGCCGTGTTGAACCACGGCACCGCCTCGTGATTGCGGCCGGAGAACGGGGCGAAGGAGTAGATCTCACCGTTGAAGCGGTGGATGCCGTCGTAGAGCTGACCGGCGATGGGGCTGCCGGTGAAGTCGGCCAGCTTGCCGACCGGCTGGAACCAGCCCTCGCTGACCAGGGCGGCAGGGGAGACGGAGCCCAGCCCCGCCAGCGAGTGCACGTCCGGCATCTGGTTGCTGCGCCGGGCCACCTGCAGCGCCTGGCCCAGGTTGGGCGCGTCCATCTGGCGCCGTTCGATCGTGACGCCCTTGTGCCCCTGCTCGTAGGGGGTGAAGAGGTCGCTCTCCAGCATCTTGGTCAGCGGCCTGAACTGGTCCCACCACTGCAGCGCGTCACTCGCGGCCTGGCTCCGGCGGCTCATCTGCCCGCCGCCGGTGCACGCGGTCAGCGCCGCGGCCAGGACGGCGGCGCTCGCGCCACCGAGGAACTGGCGGCGGCTGACGCCTGCCACGCCGGGCGGGATTCCGGGGATTCGGCGATGCGACCCCATGGCGACTCCTCTTGGTCGTCGGCTTGGTCACGATCCCGCCCAGCCCTGAAGGTTCAGGACTCCCCGCGAAGCGGATCCATGTTTGCGCAAACCTATGGCTGACCTCTATCAACGTCAAGGTCATGATGGTTAGCATCTTAAAAGACCAGTTCAGAGGCCATAGCCTCCTCTGTCGCATGTTTGCGGAAACATGCATCGCGATCCAGCGAGCGGCAACTGAGGACGTCGATGTACGCTGTACGCCGCTGCTACGAGGAAGGGAGAGCGCCCCGCGTGGCTCGACTACCAGGAACGGGATCGTCCGGTGGCCCCTCGATGGCGGACGTCGCCAAGCTCGCCGGTGTCTCCGGCCAGACCGTGTCGCGGGTCGCGAACGGCAACGACCGGGTGACCGCCGCCACGCGGCTCAAGGTCGAGACGGCCATGAGACAGCTCGGCTACCGCACCAACATCGCCGCGCGGGCGCTGGCCACCGGCCGGTTCGGCACGATCGGCGTCGTCATGTTCAACCTCAGCGCCGTGCTCAACGTCCGCATCGTCGAGGCCGTGGTGAGCGGCGCCCAGGCCCGCGGCTACTCGGTGAGCGTCGCGATGGTCGACGGCCCGACCGAGAAGGACATTCGCGCCGCCGTCCGCGGCCTCACCGACCGCGCGGTGGACGGCGTGATCGTGATCGAGGCCCGGGTGCTCGACACCCCGCACCTGCAGCTTCCCGACGAGGTGCCGGTGGTGATCGCCGACAGCAGGGCGGCGCACCGGCACCCCACGTTCGGCATGGACGAGGCCGCGGGCACCCGCGCCGCCGTGGATCACCTGCTCGGGCTCGGCCACGCCACCGTCCACCACGTGGCCGGGCCGGCCGGCTCGATCCCGGCGCAGCGGCGCCGGGCCGCGTGGCAGCGGCTGCTGAAGCGGTCCGGCCGCGCCGTCCCGCCGCCCGTCGTCGGCGACTGGTCCCCGCAGTCGGGGTACGACGCCGCCCGCCGCCTGCTGGCCGACGACACCGTGACCGCTGTCTTCGCCGCCAATGATCAGATGGCCGTGGGCGTCCTGCGGGCGGCCGACGAACTGGGGCGCAGAGTGCCGGACGATCTGAGCGTCGTCGGCTTCGACGACCTCGACTTCACGCCGTTCCTCTCTCCGCCGCTGACGACCGTACGCCAGGACCTCGCCGCCGTCGGCCGCCGCTGCCTCGAACAGCTGATCGCGCAGATCGAGGCCCCGCAGGGGGCCGAGGCGTCTGCCTCCGCCAGCCGTTTCGTGCTGCCGGAGCTGGTGGTGCGGGCCTCCACGGCGCCACCGCGCCGCTGACCTCAATACCGCCGTCCGTTGACAGGCGAAATGGGTTAGCGCAAACATGAATGCGGCCAGCCGATATACGCATCGGCCCCCTCCGAGAAAGCAGGTCCCATGCTGCGCCGACTGTCGACCATCGCCATGACAGCGGTTCTCGCCCTCTCGACTCTCACCCAGGCCGCCATCGCGGAAGGAGCCCAATCCGTGGCCCACGACAAGCCGCGCGCCCGCGCGTACGGCGCTCTGGGAGCCAACTTCAACGAGAACCTCGACACCCTCGACTTCCGGGAACTGCGCGAGGCCAACGCGCAGTGGGTCCGCGGGTTCTTCCCGATGCCCCAAACCGACCAGGGCGACCCCGCCAAGCACGTCTCGATCAGCACCATCACCAAGGCGGCCGCGCGCGGCTACGACACCGTGCTCAGCCTGAAGTTCCCCTACAACTCGGCGTCCTTCCCCGCGCCGGGCAGCGCCAAGATGGCCGCGGAGCTGGCCCGGCTGGACAAGGTGCTGCCCGCGGTGATGGGCAAGGTGGACATCCTCGCGATCGGCAACGAGCCCTTCATCGAGAGCCTGCCCGCCGAGCGTGACCAGCGGCTCAACACCTTCTACGAGACCGTCGCCCGCCACGTGATCGACTACCGGCGCGAGAAGTGCGGCGCGGACTGCGGCACCTCGCTCTACATGGGCGCGCTGAACCGCCTCGACCTGGCCGACCGCCGCACCCCGGCGGCCGAGCGCTGGATGACCTTCGTACGCGAGACGCCGGAGATCGCGGGCGTGGACATCCACCCGCACGTCCCCTCGCAGGCGGCCGCGAAGCCGTTCCTGGACTACATCCTGCCGAAGATGCGTCCGGACCAGACGTTCCTGGTCACCGAGTTCTCCATCGTCTGGTACTGGCAACAGCACCTGAAGGACCCGATCCCGGCCACGTTCGCCAAGAAGTACGACTTCCCCGCCGACACCCTGGTCTGGCAGGTCATCAAGGCCGCCATCGACAAGCCGTTCACTGAGCGGAAGTGGGACGACTTCCTGAACAGTAGCCCGTGGTTCACCAGCCAGGCGAACTTCCTGCGCGACCAGATGAAGCTGTACCGGGGCACCGGGCGGCTGGCCGTCGCCACGTACGGCTTCAAGCAGGACGACCCGATGGTCACGAACTTCGGCCCTGACAAGACCCCGTGGCTGCTCAACAGCGTGTACGCCTCCAAGATCGTGCGGCCCCGCGGCGAGCTTTCTGGGCGCGGCTACTGGCTCGAAAGCTTCCGCAAGCTCCAGCAGCCCTGACCAGGCCAGCCCTGACCAGCCCGCACCGGTCGTCGCGAACCTGCGGCTGCCGGTGCGGTGTCACGGACGTTTTCCTGCCGTGACCTACCTGCGTGCACCGAACGGATCGCGCGCTGACGTGGAGGACGTGACTGATGACTGATTCCAACAACGGGTTCAACGTCGACCGACGGTCCCTGCTGGCGGGAGCCGCCGGCCTGCTGGGAACGGCGGCACTGCCCGCGACCGCCGCGAAGGCGAGCACCTCGATGAAGCGATACCCAGCGAACTGGCCCGACCTCGAACCTTACGACCTCGCCGACACCCGGCTCGACCTGTGGCCGCGCGAGGACAACTCCCTCATCCTCCCGCTGGAGCTCCGCCCCCGTGACAAGGAGCTCGGCCGGGTCTGGATGCGGGACACCTACGTCAACTGTTTCGTGGTGAAGGGTCGTCCGATCTACGTCGCCACCGGCACCACCCGGGCGCCCGGGGTCGAGGGCGCCGCCCCGTGGAACGACGGCATCTTCATGTGGGTGTCCCCGTCCCTGCGCGGGCCGTGGAAGCTGGCCGACACCACCGGCATCCGCCCCGGCGCCGAGAAGGGCAAGGTCTGGTCGCCCGAGTTCGTCGACGAGAACCGGCCAGGCCGCATGGTGGTCGCTCCGTGGCAGGAGTACTGGAACGACGACCAGTTCGGCAAGCGCGGCGATGTCTGGGCGCCGGAGGTGCACTACTTCCGCGGTAAGTGGTACATCGTCGCCTGCATGGGCGACCACGCGCACAAGGTCGGCTCGTTCATGCTCGTGAGCGAGGGTGGTCCCGAAGGCCCGTACCGGCTGGTCCAGGGCAACCACGACAAGCCCTTCGGCGACCCCGTCAGCGGCGGGCCCGGCTTCATCCTGCCCGGCGCCTACCACCACATCGACGGCAGCCTCTACTCCGAGGGCGACGACGCCTGGCTGGTGCTGCACAACCACGTGTACGCGAAGTTCCGCGACGACATGGAGGACATCGTCCCGACCACCAACCTCCCGCAGTTCCAGCAGACGCCCTACACACCCGAGCCGTATCTCGAAGGCGCGTACGTCTTCAAGTACGGCGGCAAGTACTTCCTGCTCCAGGCCGCCTGGAACCGGACCTCGACCAACGCCGACGGCAGCACCCGATACGCCTACGACCCACCCGGCACCGGTCGCGCGCAGTACCACTACGACGCGGTCGTCGCCGTCTCGGACACCTTCGAGGGACCGTACTCGAAGCGGTGGACCGTGGGTGTCGGCGCCGGCCACAACAACTTCTTCGTGGATCACACCGGCAAGCTGTGGGCGACGTTCTTCCGCAACCCCAGATTCGGCTACTGGGCCGACCCGTCATGCGTCGGCGACACGGCGGTGCCCGGGATCGTGCGGGTGGAATGGACGGGACCGAAGGGCAACCGCCTGTACGTCCAGCGCCGGAACCACTGACCCTGTCCCCCGAGCGAGCTACCGGCGAATGTCCTCCGTGTGGTGACGATTCCGCACCCGTCGACTCCATAACGTAACGGGCGTGGCACGACACCTCGGCCACCTTCCCGATTCCGCACTGGAGGACATCATGCCCCGCAAGCTCAAGGCAGCCGTTGTAGCCGCACTGTGCGTCACCGTGATCGGGGCGGGGGTCACCGGCTGCGACGAGGACTCGATGGACAACTGGGACCCACTCGCCCCCGCGACCCACAAAGCCGACGCCGACCGGATCTCCGGAACCAAGAAGATCACTGTTGACGGCCGGTCGGTGAACGTGTCCTGTTCGGGCGACCCGGCGAAGGGCAAGCCCGTCATCGTGCTGATGCACGGAGGAGGTGACGGGCTGGACAAGATGGCCGCCCTCCAGAAGACGCTGAGCGAGAAGAACCAGGTCTGTAGCTACGACCGGCTCGGCGCGGGCGCCAGCGACCAGCCGGACGGCCCGCAGGACTTCGCGAGCACCGGGAAGATCCTCACCGGCGTGCTCGACCGGGTCGCCGGTGATGGCCCGGTCGTCCTGGCGGGGCACTCGCTGGGCGGACTGATCGCCGCCAGATACGCCCCCGACCATCAGGACAGGGTCAAAGGGCTGGTCCTGATGGACGCCACGCCACCCACGATGGTGCACGACATCTCGAAGGTGATCCCCGAGTCCGCCAAGGGCCCGGCAGCCGAGGTACGCGCGCAGAACCTCGCGATATTCCAGGGACAGAACCCGGAGAAGCTCGTCATCACCGATGGAAAGGCGCGCTCCGCCGGAAACATCCCGGTGGAGGTGATCCAGCACGGCAAGCAGTACCTCGCGGCCCTCCCCACATACGGGCCGCGCCTGGAGCAGGCGTGGTCCGCGGGCCAGCGCAAGTGGCTCGCGCTGTCCAGCGCCGGCAAGCTGAGCACGGCCACCGGCAGCGGCCACTACATCTACCTCGACCAGCCTGACGTCGCCGTCCAGGCCATCCAGCGCGTCACCTCGGCCGCGGAAGACAGCGCCTGAGCCCAGATCCACCGCATTCCCGCAACGGTGCCGCGGAACCAGGCCGCTACTCGTCGATCCAGCCGAGCTCAACTGCCCACCCGTGCGTCATGGCTTCGGCCGCGGGCAGAGTGAGAAACGAAACGGCATACACAACAACGAGGAGCCCGATCGGAACGGCCCAAGCGTGAAGATGGGTTTCCGCTGGACCGGCCCCATCCTGTCCAGCATTGGCACGGCGCTCCCGCCGGAGTCGCGTCTGCGGGAGCCGACGGTCGGCGCCGCCGGCCACGTCGCCTTCGGCCACGGGGTGCACCACTGCCTCGAGGCACCGCTGGCGCGGATGGAGATGCGCATCGCCTTCCCGGCCCTGCCGCGGCGCTTCCCCGGCCTCGCCCCGGCCGAGCCGGACGAGCAGGCCGACTTCCGAACCTTCAGCGCCGTATACGGCTTGAACGCGCTGCCGGTGACCTGGTGAGTGGACGGCCGCTCGCCCAACAGCTCTACGCCTGATGTCCGCACAAGCGATGAAAAACATGACACAAGATGTCGGGTTTTGGGACGAGCATGGGTCCGCCGGTCGGCGCTGATGGAGGACGTCGGCCGGGCCCTACGGATGGACAAGAACCGCGATGCGCGAAACCCAAGAAGATCTCAAAGAGCTGCAGGCCCTGCTGGATGCTTCTCTCTCCCTTTCCACCTCGCATCTCCGCTCGATCATCAATGCCGAGAGGACGTTGACCGCGAAGCAGCTCACCGGCGTACTCACCGGGATGCGCACCCTGGCCCTTTCCACTGTGACGGCCAAGGGCGAGCCGCGGATCAGCGGGGTGGACGGGCACTTCCTGCACGGTAAGTGGCACTTCGGCACGGCGCGCGAGGCCGCCAAGGCCCGTCATCTGGCTGCCCGCCCCGCCGTCAGCGCCGCGCACATGCGCGGTGAAGACCTGGGCGTGTTCACGCACGGCACGGTGGAGATCCTCAACCCTCCAGGCGGCGAGCCGGCCGCGGACTGGCCGGACCTGCTCGCCTACTTCAAGGACTTCTATGGTGACGACTTCTTCGACTGGGACAACGAAGTGGTCTACTACCGGCTGCGTCCGCACTGGATGAGTGTCTTCGCCCCCGACATCGCCAAGGTCATTGCGAGGGTGAACGAAAGTTGACGGCATTCGTACGGGACGTCGGGGCTATGGGACGCGAGGCCATCGACGTGGTGGGGGCTCGTACCAACAATCTGCGGGACGTGTCGGTGAGCATCCCCAAAGGGCGGCTCGTCGCGTTCACGGGAGTGAGCGGCAGTGGCAAGACCTCGTTGGCCATCGACACACTGCACAATGAGGCCCAGCTTCGGTATCTGGAAGGGCTTTCGCCGTTCGTACGGCAGTACATCACCCAGCGCAATCGACCGAAGGTCGACCGCATCCTGGGGCTCGGCGCGACGATCGCGGTCGATCAGCGTCGCCTGAACCGCAACCCCCGCTCCACGGTCGCGACGATCACCGGCATCGACGGGCACCTGGGGCTGTTGTACTCGCGCCTTCCCGGGATCGGCGCGGACCCGGCGGCGGAGAGTGGGGACGGGCATCTGACGACCGCTCACTTCGACCGCAACACGCCGGAGGGGAGCTGCGCGGACTGCCATGGGGTGGGCGGGCGCTGGCAGGCGCAGGAGGACCTGGTCATCACCCACCCGGAGTTGCCGCTGTTCGAGGGGGCCTCGCCCTGGTACGCGAAGTGGCGGTCGGGAGAGCACGCGTTCGTACCGGCGCTTGCCGACAAGCGGGGCGTGGACCTCGGCCGGCCGTGGCAGTCGCTGCCTGAGGAGTTCCGTCACTGCGTGCTGTACGGCACGGGTGACGAGAAGATCGAGGCGACCGTGGACATGACGAACAAGAATGAGACGGCCCAGGTGACCTACACCTTGAGCGAGCCGCTGCGGGGGGCGCTCGCTGAGGTGGAGCGGGTGTTCATGAACGCCCAGACCTCCAGCGCCAAGCAGCGCTACCTGCCGTACATGCGTAAGCGGCCCTGTGGCACCTGCGGTGGCAGCGGGTACGACCAGGTGGCCCTGTTCGTGCGGCTCGGCGGTCTGACCTATCCCGACCTGCTCGAGGTGGAAGTACGGGAGGTTCGCAGGTGGGTGAGGCGCGTGGCGGACGACCTGGGCTCCCGGCAGCGCGAGGTGGGTGAGCCGCTGCTGCAGGACCTGGACCGCAGGCTCGGCATCCTCGACCGGCTCGGCCTGGCCCATCTCCAACTGGCCCGGAGCGCGGCGACGCTGTCCGGGGGTGAGTTGCAGCGGACCCGGCTCGCCGCGCAGCTCAGCACTGAGCTGAGCGGCATCATCTTCGTCCTGGACGAGCCCGGGGCCGGGCTGCATCCGGCGGACAAGGCACACCTGCTCGACATCGCCCTGGAAGTGCGCGCGGCCGGCAACACGGTGCTCCTCGTCGAGCACGACCCTGAGCTGATCGCCCGGGCCGACTGGGTGATCGATATGGGGCCGGGCGCGGGCCGTCTCGGCGGTGAGGTTCTGGTGTCGGGGCCGCCCGCCGACGCGGCCGCCCACCCGAAGTCGCTGACCGGGCGCTATCTGGCCGGTGAAGGGCCGCAGCTGCGCCGGACCCGCCGCCCGGCCGGGGACGACACCGGCTGGATGGAGCTGCACGGCCTGCGTGCGCACAACGTGACCGCGGACCTGGTGCGTTTCCCCGTCGGCCGGCTCACCTGCCTGACCGGGGTGAGCGGCAGCGGCAAGAGCAGCCTGCTAGGCGTGCTCGGGACGAGCGTGGCGGCCGCCCTCAACGGGGCGGCGACCGACACGGTGCGGGAGGTGACCGGCATCGAGGCATTCGGCTGGGTCGCCGTCGTCGATCAGGAACCGCTCGGGCGGACGCCGCGGTCCAACCCGGCTACGTACAGCAAAGCATTCGACATCGTCCGCAAGCTGTTCGCCGAAACCGACATGGCGCGCGGGCGCGGGGTCAGTGCCTCCTGGTTCAGCTTCAATACGGCGGGTGGCGGCCGCTGCGAGACCTGCACCGGTTATGGCCGCAAGCTGGTTGACATGCACTTTCTGCCGGATGTGTGGGTCGTCTGCGACGCGTGCGAGGGGCGGCGCTACCAGCCGGAGGCCTTGGAAATCAGGTATCAGGGGCTGGCCATCGACCAGGTACTAGAGCTGACCGTCGCCGAGGCCGTGGCGCGGTTCTCCGAGCCCCGGCAGCTCACGGAGACCCTGGAATCCTTGAACCAGGTCGGACTCGGCTATCTCCAACTCGGCCAGAGCGCCACCGAGTTGTCCGGCGGCGAGGCACAGCGGCTGAAACTGGCGTCCGCGATCCAGCGCGGTGCCGCGAGCCGCAAAGCCGGGCTCGTCGTTCTCGACGAGCCCGTCTCGGGCCTGCACCCGTCTGACATCCAGCGTGTGGTGGATGCGCTCGATGTGTTGCTCGACTCGGGCAACACCGTCGTCGTGGCCGAACATGACATCCCCGTCGCCGCGTCGGCGGACTGGGTGATCGACCTGGGGCCGGGAGCCGGTCCGGACGGGGGCGCGGTGGTCGCGGAGGGCACCCCGGACGCCGTCGCGACGGCGGACACCCCGACCGCCGGCTTCTTCCGCCGGTACGCGGCGGGCCTGCCGCTCCTGGAGGTGGGAGAAGTCGTTTCGGTGCCTTGTTCGTGAGCGTGGCGTCGTGGGCGAGGGTTCTGAGGCCGTGGTAGTGGTGGTCGTCGACGCGGGTGCCGAATTTTGGGTCCGGACAAGTTCCGGTTTTTCCTTCATTCTCGGGCTGATGACCTACCCCACGGAGGCTTGCGATGGTGCCTGCCCAGATCGCTCGCTGGACCGCCGCTCTCAGCATGGCGGCGGCCATGACCTTCGCAGTCGCCCCTTCCGCTGCCGCGGCCGCGCCGCCCGACTTCCGGCCGGGTGCGCCCGGTCTCGGTGACCCCTACTTCCCCCTGGAGGGAAACGGCGGGTACGATGCCCAGCACTACTCCCTCAACCTTGGCTACGACCCTGCCACCAAGGTGCTCAGGGGGACGGTGCACATGCTGGCTCGTGCCACCCAGGACCTGTCCAGCTTCGATCTGGACTTCCAGCAGCTCACGGTGAGGTCGGTCACGGTCAACGGCCGCCAGGCCGCCTACGTACGCGACGGCCAGGAGCTGATCGTCACGCCCAGGTCGGGCCTGCGGCGTCAGAGCGTGTTCGACGTAGGCGTCACCTACGACGGCATCCCGCAGCCGCTCGGCGGCCCGATCGTGTTCGGCCTGCCGTACGGGTGGATCGCCACGGAGGACGGCGTGCTCGTCGCCTGCGAGCCGAACGCGGCCAGCACCTGGTTCCCCTCCAATGACCACCCGAGCGACAAGGCGACCTACTCCATCTCGGTGACCGTCCCGAAGGGGCTCACCGCCGCGGCCAACGGCGTGCTGGCGGCCCAGGTCACTCACGGTGACACGACCACCTTCCTGTGGAACGAACTGCGTCCGATGGCGTCGTACCTGGTCACGACCACGATCGGCCGGTTCGACGTGCAGAAGGGCAGGACGCCGGACGGCCTGCGCGAATGGGTCGCCACCGATCCGACCGTGCCTGGTACCGAGGTCGTCTTCCAGCAGACCGCCGACATCACCGACTACTGGAGCGAGTTGTTCGGGCGCTACCCGTTCGAGGAGACGGGCGCGATCGTGGACAACGTCCCCATCGTCGGCTTCTCACTGGAGAATCAGACCAAGCCGCTGTACTCTGCCGTCCGCAGCGAGACCACGGTCGCGCACGAGCTGTCCCATCAGTGGTTCGGCGACAGCGTTTCGGTGCGGACATGGCAGCACATCTGGCTCAACGAGGGCTTCGCCACCTTCGCCCAGCACTACTGGACCGAGCACACCGGCGGCGAGACCGTCCAGGCGTGGTTCGACCGGCAGTACACCACCAGGCCGGAGTCGTTCTGGCTGTCGAAGGTGGCCGACCCGCAGCGCGACACCATGTTCGACACCGCCGTCTACAACCGTGGCGGCATGACGCTCCAGGCGCTGCGTGCGAAGATCGGCGACGAACCCTTCTTCCGGCTGCTGCGGACGTGGGCGGCCGATCACCGCTACGGCCTGGCCGACACTGATGAGTTCATCACGCTCGCGGAGAAGATCTCCGGCCGGGACCTGACCGACTTCTTCAACGTCTGGCTGTACACCCCGAGCAAGCCCGTGACGTGGTGACGACGTTCTGCTGAGCCTCCGAACAGTCCTTGCCCTCCGCGATCTCGCTCAGTACCTGCGCTGCGAACGACGCCTGGAACACAACTCACTGCACCGCTTTCGGCATCTCGGCCAGCGGGATCGGGTCTGTCCAGTGATCGGCTCCGTCTCTCTTTCCGGCGGTTACGGAGTGTAAAGCCGCATGCCTGCCCACCGTACGGGCGGAACGCTCCCGCCGAGGGCCCGCCTCGACATTGATAAGACTTGACTTATATAAGTATCGAGTGAAATTGTTGGCCCCGTTCACGTACTCGACGTGCTCGGCGGCGCGGTCGGCACCCCGGCGCCTGCACGCGCTGGGCGCCGAATTCGCGAACGCCGCCACCCGCTTGACGAGACGCCGCCCGCGGAGGAACGGCCAGGCTCGAACGACGAGGGGGAAGAAGGGGAATGATCGACATCGTCAACCAGATCAACGCCACCCATCGGGAGATCGGCGACAACGCCGGCGGGGACGGCGACAGATGACCCGCCGCGCGGTGAATCGTCCCGTTCTCAGCGAAGTACCGATGACCGACGACCTCACTGGCGGGGCGACGCGGACGCTGCTGGGTTGCGGCATCGTCGCCGGCCCGCTCTACATCGTCGTGGTGCTGCTGCAGATGCTCACCAGGGACGGCTTCGACATCAGCCGGTACCCGGCCAGCATGCTGAGCAACGGTGACCAGGGATGGATTCAGATCGCCAACTTCGCGGTCAGCGGCCTGCTGTTCGTGGCGGGAGGGATCGGCCTGCACCGGGCGCGTGGTCCGGCGGGCTGGGGAGGTACCTGGGGGCCGCGGCTGGTCGGGGTCTTCGGCGCCGGGATGGTCGCCGCCGCCTTCTTCTCCGCCGACCCCGCCGATGGCTTCCCGCCTGGGACGCCCCTCGGCCCGCCCACGAGCATGAGCACGCACGGGATGGTGCACTTCCTCGTCTCCGGGGTCGCCTTTGTCGCGCTGATCGCCGCGTGTTTCGCCTTCGGCCGACGGTTCGCGGCGGCCGGCCGCCGCGGCTGGGCCGCCTTCAGTACGGTGACCGGCACGCTCTTCCTGGCAGCCTGGATCTCGATCTTCGCGTCGCAGGGCTCACGGGCGGCCAATGTCGCCTTCGCCCTCGCCATCGCGGTCGTCCTGGCATGGACATCGCTCCTGGCGGCGCGACGGCTGACTACCGGCCGCTCGGAGTGAAGGGGTCAGGGCGCGAAGATGCGGGATCCCGTGTCGGTGGCTGCCGCCGAACCAGCAGGTACGGTACGAAGCGGCCTCCCGTCTAGGCTGAATCTCGCACGTGAGGGACAGGAGGCTGAGGTGGCCGAGACGACGCTGGGCCAGGTGATGGCCGAGCTGGCCGGGTTGGAGGACCCGAAGGCACGCGAGGTGAACGAGAGGCACGGTGACGATCACGGTGTGAACCTCGGCAAGCTGCGCGCGCTCGCCAAGCGGCTGAAGACGCAGCAGGAACTCGCGTGCCGGCTCTGGGAGACGGATGACACCGCGGCGAAACTGCTGGCGATCCTGATCTGCCGCCCGAAAGCATTCGAGCGTGACGAACTGGACGGCATGCTGCGCAAGGCGCGCACCCCCAAGGTGCACGACTGGCTCGTGAACTACGTGGTGAAGAAGAACCCGCACGCCGAAGAGCTGCGCCTGGCCTGGTTCGCCGATCCGGACCCGGTGGCCGCGAGCGCCGGCTGGGCGTTGACCGCCGAACGCGTGACGAAGCAGCCCGAGGGACTCGACCTCGCGGGACTGCTCGATGTCATCGAGGCGGAGATGAAAGACGCCCCGGATCGCCTGCAGTGGGCGATGAACACCTGCCTGGCGCAGATCGGGATCGAGCACGCCGAGCACCGCGCGCGTGCGATCGACATCGGTGCGCGCCTGGAAGTGCTCAAGGACTACCCCACTTCCCCAGGCTGTACGTCTCCGTTCGCGCCCATCTGGATCAATGAGATGGTGGGCCGGCAACGCGACAAGTAGGGAGGGACGATGCGACGATCAGCCGTACTCCCGTGCGAGTCGACGACGCCATTCCCGGCAGCGAGAGCCACGAGAAGCTGCAGGTGCTGTCCGTCATCGGAACACAGACGCTCCGCTGACACCCAGAGCCGCTCGGGTTCGAGCGCGCGCCCGGTCAGGGGCAGCGGATGTCGTGCTGCCCCCGGCCGGGTTTGCCCAGGTCAGAGGCGGGCCGCGGTCCAGCAGTCCGGGGCGCCCGCCTTGCCGCACTTCGTCAGTGCGTCGAGGACCTTGGCCATGTCGGCGGTTTTGGCGTTGCTGGGGTCGTTGGACTCCTGCCTCGGGTCCGACACCGTGTCGTAGTACTCGGGCTTCGACACGCCCTCGTATTCGACGTACAGGTCCCCGGCAGTACGTACGGCCGTGTAGCTGGGGGGCTGGGAGTTGCCCGCCTGGAGAGGTTCGGCGTCGGGGTCCGACTCTCCGGTTGTGGCCGGGTTGGGTTTGACGTGCTCGATCAGGGCCGCCTTACGCCAGTCCTCGGCCTTTTTGCCCTGGATGAGCGGCAGCAGGCTGCGGCCGTCGCGGCTGTCGCGGGTGGGGGCGCCGACGCCGGCCATGTCGAGGAAGGTCGCGAACAGGTCGACGTTCTGGGCGATGGCGCTGGTCACGAGGTCGCCCTGCCGTCCCGCTGTAGGACGCTTGACCAGCAGCGGCACGCGTACATCGTGGTCATAGGCGGTGCTCTTGCCGCGTACCAGGCGGTGCTGGCCGAGGTGGAAGCCATTGTCGCTGGTGAACACCACGTACGTGTTGCGCTTCTCGGCGGCCGTCAGCGTGCCCAGGACGCGGGCCACCATGTCGTCCACCGACTGCACCATGCGGACCCGGTCGCGGTAGTCCGTCCGCAGTTGCTTGACCAGCCCGGGAGCGAGCGGTTCGCGGCGTACCCAGGAGGGCTTGTCGGCGGTGTCCTCGTCGAAGGTGGGCAGCTTGCTCACGTCGATGTCATTGCAGTCGGGCCCGCCGCAGTCACCGTTCGGGAACTCCCCGGCCGGGAACTGGGTCTTGGGCCGGTCGCGGCGGGCGGGCGGGAAGCGCGGCTCCTTCTCGCCTGGCTTGACGTTGAGCCTGGAGTGCGGCGCGAACGGCGCGACCTGCAGGAAGAACGGCTTGCCCGGGGCGCGCTCGCGCGAACGTGCGATGAAGTCCGTGGCCCGCTTGCCGAGCAGGTCCACCAGGTAAGTGCCGTCGGAGGAGTCCAGGCCGGGCGTCTCCCCCTTCACATAGTTGGTGAGCTCGTACTTGTACTCGCCGTAGCCGTTGGCCGCCACGTGCCACTCGTCCCAGCCCGTCGGCACATGATAATCGGGGCCCTTCACCGGGTACTCGTTGATGTACTTACCGAGGTAGCCGGTACGGTATCCGGCCTTTTCCAGCGAAACGGCGTACGTCTTGGGCTCGAGCGGCGCGAACGCCTTGTAGCCGCCGCGGTCGGAGTTCAGGTTCGTGGCCACGCCGGTGTTGTGCGGGAACTGGCCGGTGAACATCGAGGCGCGCGACGGGCAGCACAACGAGTTCGACACGTAGTAGTTGGTGAACGTGGTGCCGTCGTCGGCCAGGCCGCGCACGGTGTCCATGTACTGCAGCAGGTCGGCGGACATGTCGTCCACCAGGAAGAAGATGATGTTCGGCCGCTGGGGCTTGGCGGCCGCGGCCGTCCCCGTACCTGCCTGGGAAACCAGGCTCAGGCTGAGGACGAGCGCGAAGGCCACCGCCAAGGCTCTGCGGGTATGTCGGGTCATCGTTGTGACCGCCTTCTTGACAACTCGGGAAAACTGAGGGTGGAATGCACGTTAATAGCGCTTTATGCGATGGATCAACCGATTGATCCTGAAAACTTCCTGGCAAGCGTGCCGAAGCAAGGCCAGGCAAAGATGAGTCGGCCAAGGGTGGAAGACGACCCGAATCCCGCCCCGCTCGAAAGTCCGGTTCTGTGAAGCCCCTGGTCAAGATGGGCTTTTGACGGTTAGGCGCCCGGGGCTCGAACCCGGAACCTGCGTATTAAAAGTCGTCGGCTTTTTTATCGGGCCTTGCTGTACAGAATTCAATGCCAAGAGCATGGCGATGCCCTGACGGGGAGTTCCGCAGGCCGAACGGACCTCGGCCGCGGGATCGCGAGGGCTTCGTCCGAGGGCACCGTCGAGGCCTCCTGTAGGTGATAGGAGGCCGTGTCAGGCTGGGGGTGCGCTTGCTCCCATAGATGAGGCGGACCTCGCGGACGAGGCCCGCCCTTACCCGCAGCAGATATAGATCCCGCACAGCGCGGCGATCTCCGCGTAGAAGTTGCGGACGGTGAAGTAGTGGAGCATCGCCACCGGCAGCGTCGCGGGTGGTCGGCACCTGCACGCTGTCGCTCGGTACGGACGTCGCCGCGCTCTACTGCGTCGCCACCACCCCGATCTCCGCCGGCAAGGCATTGCCACGGCCCTGACCCTCGATGCGCTGCGTATCGCCCGAAACTCCGGAAGGCGCATCGCCACCTTGCAGTCGAGCAGCGAGGGCAGGCCGGTGTACCGGCGGATCGGCTTCGAGACTGTTTCCCCCTGTCGCCTCTTCGCCTTCGGCGAGTAGTTCTGATCCAGTCGGAGTCAAGTCGCGCTCTGTTCAATGGAACTTGGTTTGGGCGTACGCCAGGCTTTCGAAGAGTTCTGACGCGTTCGTCCGCAGGCGGCCTCGGCCGACCACATGATTGAAAGAGCGAAAGCAATTCCTTGTTCAGCAAACGGAAGGCGATCAGCGCCGCCGCCGTCGTCACAATGGCGGCAGCCGCGACGCTGGTTCTGGGCACGCCCGCGCAGGCGACGCCGCCAGGACCCGGCGTGGTCGGCACGGTCATCGCCCAGAAGACGGTCGGCGACACCGACTACATCCTGCGCGAGATCACGATCCCGGCAGGGCGAATCACCGACCAAAGATAGGCCGGCGAGACCGGCTCGGCGGCGTCCTTCACGAATGCTCACATGCCGCTTGACGAGCATGGATGGAATTTTCGGTAGGCGCGCCGCCGCCGCAGATCAGCCCGCGGGAAGATCGACCCCACCTCTACCAAGAGGTCCTCCAGCTGATCTGCCCACTCATCCGCGCGTTCCCGGTCAGTAACGACCGGCTAGATGTCCAACACCGGGACCTGCATGGACGGCAGCTACCCACCGCAGACACCACTGAACTGCCACTGAAAAGAGGATCTACGACTGAAGGGCTAGATACGCCGTCATAAGGAGGCCTCCCCTAACCCGCGCCTTCCTGAGGCCCCTCCTCAGGAACCGCCCGCGTCGATCCTCGCGAGCGTGATCGTCAGATCGCGCGGACAATGATCTCGAAGACCGGTGAGCATCAAGGCATGCACGGGATCGAGATCATCCGGAACGATGGGCTCGGATTTCCCATCGATCAATCGAAGCAGAGTGGCACGCGCCTCGGGAGAGTCCATGAGCAGCACACCTGTTTGGTGTGCGATCCCCATCCAAGCTTGTTCGTGTGAGCGGATCGCCTTCTCTGCGAGCTTTCGGCGTGCGCGTACTCGCCGTGAGCGTTCGGGATTGGTGGCGAGCGAATGACGTGATCCGCCCCAAAAGACCGCACCGAACGTCGCGGCGGCGACACCGAGAATCAACAGCACACCCGCCGCGAACGCGATGGAACGCGCCGCCTTGAGCGTGCTCTCCAACCACAACGTGACCCACACCGCCCCGCCGATCACGCTGATTCCGCACAGTACGGTCAGCACAGGCATGACGGGCCGCTTCGCGAAGTCGCGGAACGCGGTCGCGGTGATCACGGTCGTTCCCGTTACCGCCCCGGCCAAGGCGAGTCCGGGGAGGAAGGCGATCAGGAGCGGGACCACGCCGCCGGTTACCGTCTGGAGCGCGTCAGCGGACGTCCATCCGAGAAAGGCTGCGGTGAGAGCGGCGGGTATCGACCACCACGGGAACGGCCCGGCCGGCGGGCGCCGGGTCTCCGCGGCGTAGCGGGCCAGCGCCGTACCTGCCTGGTCATGGCCGTGCGCCAGCCGCTCCATCTGCTGTAGCAGCCGCCAGTGGCTGTGCGGCGCGGTCAAGGATTCGACCCCGCGTCCGGCGTGGTCCCGTCGCCCTCGATCCCCGACGGCTCGTCCCGCTGCCTGATAAGCGGGTCGGGCAGATGCGGGTGACGCTTCGCCAGTTCCTCGGGGCGCAGTTCACGGACTGTGCGGATGGTCTCGGCGAGCGGCCCGAGGCCGGGCTGCGGCTGCTCCACCCCCTGGAAGATCCGGTAGAACACGCGCGGTGGATCTTCGGTATCGGTCATCTCGGCACCTGTCGCGGAGTCGACGTCCGTATCTGGTGGGACCGGCACCGGCGTGGCCCGGCCGTGCCGTAGGCGGGCGGGCAGGATGACCTCGTGCCACGGCCGCGCTAGTTCCGCACGTACGATCGCGATTACCTCGTCGCGGCATGAGCGCAGGTCACGCCAGGCAATCTCATACGCGGACACGGCGGAGCGAGCCCTGTCGCCGACTTCGCGAGCTTCTTTCTCGCGTCGACGCAGCTCCCGTTCAGCGATCTTGATTCCCGCCTGATAGGGGTTGTAGATCAGCACCTCAAGCAGGATCACGGTCAGCGCCATGATCATTAGCAACATCATGACCTCGTAAGACTCCGGCAGGTAGATGCTGCCCGGGTCCTGCGCCGTCAGACGGGCCAGTTCACCCCGGAGGTTTGCCCAGTAGCCGAGAACGAACAGGATCGCGCCAGGTCCCGCGATCAGCAGCGTAATCCGGAACAGTATCGTCCGGCGGGAGGGAGGTGGTTGGTCAGGGCTGGCCTGCGTTCTCCACCTACGAGCCAGATGCCACAACGGCTCGGCCAGGATCCGCCCGGTGACAACCAAGCCCACCGCCAGCGACGCCGCCGCGAGGACTCCCACCACTTTGTCCAGCGAGACGTCGTGCAAAGGGACATTGAGGATGTCGAGGAACGCCTTTTGGAAGAACACCGCTTCGAACAGGCCGACCGCAAGCGCGAGTCCGAAAGTCAACCACACCAGCCAGCGCGGTGTAGGAAGGCGCATCTCCGCTGGCAAATCGGCAAAGCGTTCTTCGACCGCCTCCATCGCTCCTCGCGCCTGTGCAACCCAGTCTTTGGCCAGCACCTCCGACCACGCGTCCAGCGCATGCAGTGCCGCGAACCACGCCTCGACAACGATCGTGCGCTGCTCCTGCAGATGGTTGTGGTAGCCGTTCAGCCGCCGGGTGGCCTGCTCTGCGGCTTCGGTGAGAAGCCCCATCTCTCCCTGGTCAAGCACCTCGGGCGGATGATCGGGAACCCGCTGTCCGTACACCAGTTGCGCGTGCAAGCGACAGGTGCAGCCATGGTGGCAGGGCAGGATCGCCTCCGCCGCCACCGGCACGACCACCTCGCCCATCAGCGGCTCCTGTTCCAGTACGGCCTCCTCCGCAGTCATGTCAGCCGCTCCCCAGGGTGATTTCAACGCGGCGGTTCTGAGCCATGCAACTCTTGTCGGGTTTGCCGTCGTTATACTCGTGAGTGCATTTCGGCTGGGACGATCCGGCGCCGTCCACCCGTGCCCCAGCGGCCACGTCCCCCAGGCGTGCCTTCACGGCTTCCGCACGCCGCTTGGACAGATCGCGGTTGTACGCGTCGCCGCCGATGGAGTCGGTGTGTCCGACGACGCTGACGACCTTCCGCGTTCCCAGCCGCTCGATGAGGATGTCGAGATACCCCGAGGCGCTGGGGGTCAATTCGTCTGAGCCGAACGCGAACAGGAACTTCTCCGGTAGCACGCAGGGGTTGCAGTCGAAATTGGGGAATTTGATGACCGGGTCGTCGGGCCGCTGGACAGTGGAGCCGCGCTTGGCACTCTGGGCCTGTTCCAGAGCGCATTCCGTCCCCAAGTGGGCGCACACCTCCTCCCAGAAGGAGTTGAGCCAGGCATGCTCGCTGGTCTTTAGGGGGGGCTGCCCTACTTGCAGCCCTATCCCTTTGATTTTGATCTTGAGGCCTTTCAGCTTGGCCAGATCCTTCTTGTTCTTACAGGAGGCGACCAGGTCGGCGGCGTTCGAGCGGCCCGCGGTGACCTTGCGAAGATCCAGACAACCGGTGTTGCCGAGCCCGTCCGTCACGACGAGCACGTGCGTGCGGTTGGCAGGCGTGTCCCCGCGCTGCGAGCCGGCCGAGGCGAGTGCGGCCATCGGGTCCGAGCCCGGTACCTGGGGGCGTTCGGCGAGCAACGCCTCGACCTCCTTTTTCAGGCAGTCGCGAACGGCTCGGCGGCCGTGCTCGGGGTTGCTGCCGGTCGGCACCGGCAGCTTCACGTCGTTCAGCCGCTGGACAATGGTGGTGGACGACCCGTCGAACCCGGCCAGCGACACCAGTCGGATGCCGTTCTCCGTATAGTCGGCGGCCAGTTGCTCGGTGATCTCCCCGACCGGGTCCACCGGCTGCGACACGCTCTTGCCCTGCTCCGGCCAGAACGACCCGCTCAGATCCACCAGCGCGATCTGCTTGGACGTCACCTCTCCCGTGTCCCCGTCGGCGGGTGTGGTGATCCAGCTACATCCGTTCGACACCGGCCGCCGATCGGCGCACCCCACCACGCCCACGAGAAGGGCTACGACGACCGCCGTCCGCCATACTTCACGCATTATCGCCTGCCTTGCTGGAGGTGGCGATCCTGGGATCGCCTGCGGCCACGCCCAACTCCTTCAGAACGGCACGCAATGCGCTGTCGCTCTGGAAGGCGATCTCCAGCGCGTCCACGTGGTCCCCGCTGAGCGTGATGTTGCTGAGACTGGCCAGCAGCTTTTCGGCCTGATCGACCCGCTTCTCCAGCATGAGCTGCAGGTAAGACGCAGCGTTCTTAGGGTCCTCGGTGAGCGCGAGTGCGTATGGAGCGATCCAGGACGTCCTGGCGATGTCCACTTCACCGAATTCGGTGAGGCCCTTGCGAAGCACGTCATGCCAGATGTCCTGCAGATCACTGGTCAGGCGTACGGCTTGTTTGCGCAGGTCGCCCTTACCATCTTCGTGGAGCCGAACGATCCACACCTTGCGAAGTTCGTCCTTGACGGGGGCGGCGACGTCCACTCGGACGCGGACTTTCGCCTGCAGATCGCCATCGTGGAAGCATGCCTGCAACACCTTGGCGAGTTCGCGCTCCGCCTCCGCGGCCTGGTACGGCGGGAAGCGACGCGCCACGGGCCTGATCAGTTCCTCGATCACCTCACGTGCGCCCTGCCTGCTGGATGCAATGAATCGTTGCAGTTCCGCGGGGTCGGCATGGCGCAGGGGCTCACCTGCCGCCGTCCCCCGCACCTCCCAGGCGACCAGGACGGTGACCGTGAAATCGAACGCGTCCCCCAGCGCCGGTACGGACAGCGAGAACGTGTCGCGTGGCACATAGTCCGGAGTGATCGAGGTCGGCGGAGCGAACGGATCCAGGTTCAGGCCACCGCTCGTGAACCAGGCGCGCGCCCGAGCAACGAAGCGTTGCCACCATGTAGGCCGTAGCGGCGGTTTTGGCCGCGCCGGCGAGTCCCAGCCGTCCGGGGACAGAGAGTCGGGGGATATAGTCATTGCTCCTTCTCCAGATCCTCTTTCTTCCAGAACTTGCGATAGAGATTGATGCGTGTTCGCATCGCCTCGTCGTCTCCAGGCTGGTCACGATGGCCGATTTCAGCCATTGCGACCAGCAATTCTTCGAAGGTGATCATCAGCTCGGAACGGGTTACACAGTCGGCGTGCCAGCGGCCCAGAGTCCGCCACGCTTCGGTCCTCGTAAGGGCCTCGTCGCACGCGCACCACCACAATTCGGCGATATCGGCCAGTGACAGCGCTGGATTCTCGCCCGTCGTGATACGTGGCAGCGTGTGCACGAATTGGAGTAGGTCATGGTGCCCACCGAGCCGCAACCGCGCGATTCGCACGATCGCGCGGGCCCTCAGTTCCTTAACGAAGGGAAATGGCAACGGCCAGGTCCGCTTCGCCAGGAAACTCAGGACCGGCTCGCGGTGCCCTAGCTCATACAGGTCCCGTAGGCACTGCGCGATCAGCAGCCCGAAGCGGCCTCTGAGGACGCCCATGGATTCCTGCACGGCCTTCAAGGCTCTGCCAAGCCGTTCTTCGTCCGTGATACGTGTCCCATATGCTCGTAACGCGACCGCGCGCTCCGACTTGCGTAGGGACCGTGACAGGGACTTCAGCTCACCCTCCGCCGCGCGCCGGAGGTGGGGGTCGCCGAAGCGGATCATCGCTTCCAGCAGCCAGGCAGCGCACTCGTGGTGCCGGTTCCTGTCCGATCGCGCCCAAACCCGAAGCACCTTGGACCTGATCTGCGCGTAGTCCTTGGTGGCGATCACCGCGAGCGCCTGCACGGCGCGGACACGTTGCAAGCCGTCCTGCTGCTCGCACAGGTCGACCAGCCACTTGCGCAGCGGCTCACGGACGACGTCGTAGTCCGACCAGGCCACCTCCACGACGATGCGGGACAGCTCACGCTGTCGGCGCCACACCGGGTCGGTGCCGACGCCCGGCGAGGGGCCCGCGGAAAGCTGTGCCAACCAGCTGCGGAACGGCTCACCGAACAGTTCGCGACGCGAACCGGCCCCCGGCCGCTCGATCTCACAAAAGTCCTGCGCCAACCGCCCCGCTCTGTCGGTGATGTCGCTCATCGACACTTCATCGAGCACCGCTGCTGCGATGATGTAGGCCTGCCGGACCGGTGAGTCGTCCGATCCGCCCTTGCGTCGCAGCAGGTTCTTGGCCTGCTCAAGGAGATTTCGACGAGGAAACGGCGGAGCATCCTCACTTTGGCCGGCCTGACCGTAGCGGCGGCGCCAGTTCCACCACTCCTGTGCGAAGATCACCCCCTCACGCGGCTTGGTTCCGGGCGACCGGACCGCGGCGTACCACTCCTGCGCCTCCTGCGGACCCTCTTCGACCTCCTTGACCAGGCCTGGCAGCACGTCACTCATCGCCACGTCGACTGTCGCTCGCGTCGGTGTCTTCCCGCCGAGCCGATACGCGTGCAGGAACGCCAGGTGACGCAGGAACACCTCCTCGGCCACAGGTGGCGTGTGCTCGACGACATCGAGAACGGGAAGGCTCACGTTGTCACTCACCAAGACGATCATGAACGACGTCCGCTCCACCAGCCTGTTCACTAGATCATCCATATCCGAGCGCCGGAGTTGGGCCGGCCAGTTGGTGCCAAGCGTGTCCACCAGGAGACCCACCCGCGATCCGATACCGGTCATGAGCACCTGGGGAGCGGCCGGGCTCAGGCGCCAGACGCGCGAGTCCTCGCGGTTCCGTCCGGTCAGCTCGTCGAGTACGGCGAGCGCAGTCGTCCCGCCCCCGTCACCGGCTCGGACACGCAGGAAGGCCAGGCGGCTCCGGTCCAGCACCGCGAATAACCGCGGTTCCGTGCCGGTGTCCACGTATTGGGTCGCGGCTGTCGCCAGGTTTCCCGGCTCCACTCGTTGCTTGGATGATTGCCGCCTCTTGCCTCCATGCTCGTGAATGTGAAGGTCACGCCCCGCGAACATGCCGAATTCGGCGTAACCACCGATGTTCAGGCGGGAGTTGGTTCCGTAGAACTCGTCCCGATAGCTCGCCGTACTGGGGTCATCGCTCTCCGAGCTTTCCGAAGGGTCGGGTGTATCTGGCTCCTCGGATCTTTCCTCACGTAGCCCGGCGGGTGGCGCGATATCTCGTGCATGGCCGTCGAAAGCCTTTTCTTCTGGCACGGGAACGAAAAGCTCAAGTTCCCGAGGGGATTCCGAAGGACTATCGGGGGCGTTGCCCTGCTCGGGCTCCTGGGCCTCATCGGGTAGTTCAGTCACCGTCGAGTTCCTCAATAGAGTTCCGACCGACGAACTTACCGAACCTGGCGCTGCCCGCATCTATATTAACGTTTGACCTGCCCGGCTCACGGGTAATCTGCGCTGGGTTTCTGGAACGGATACTGTCCCCGGCCGTGAAACTTTCGGCGTCCAAGTGCCCGCCTACGCGAATCGAGATCCCGTCGCCTGGCTGCGCTTTCTCGGACAGCCCCGGCACGAGTTCCATCAGTCTCTGCCCCAGAAGATCAAGGTCCTTGTCCACGCTGCGACTGGCCAGCCGCGCGTACTGGCATCTGGCCAGTTTCGCCAATACAGGCGGAAGATCCTTCTCTCTGAGCGGAGCGACCGATCCGATCAGGACCGGGATGACGCGGACGCCGCTTGCGAACGCTTCCTCGATCTCGCGACGTGTCCAGTCGCCCTCCTTGTCGATCTTCCGCTGCCCCTTCTCATCGGCCGCCAGCCAGCGGACACCGATGACGACGAGTAGAGCGTCACTGGCGTGAATGGCGTCAAGCAGCGCCTCGGAGAAATCGTCCCCGTAGGGGATGCTCTTGCTCGCGCGGAAGAACACCGACGAATCGAAGCGATCCGATAGATGCCTGTCCAGCATCGCGGCGACGTTCTCCTCGTCGCCTGTGGAGTAATTGATGAAGACTCTCGTCATGACCGCCTCACTGCTCTCGTTCAGACTTGTGGTGAGCTCAAAGACGCGGTGAGCGCGGGATACAACTCACGCACCGCTGGATGGGTGTGCCATCGCGACAACTCCCGGGCAATACGGCGCAGGTCGGTCGTGATCGTCGCGGAGGCGACGACATCGGTAATGCGCAGCAAGTCGGTAGTCAGCGCGCAAGCATGGTCGACCTGACCTGCCGCCGCGTGCGCGAGCGCTTGACGGGTCCCGAACCTGGCCCGAGAGCGGAGAGCCTGCGGGCTGATTTTGGCGACCTCGACGTCCAGGATTTCGCTCGCCTTTTCGGGCATGCCCAACTCGTAAAGGCACCAACCGGTGACCATGGAAACTGCGTCGGGCAGATTCACCGAACCGAGCACTGGCCTCCGCGACTTTTCTGTTGTGTCATCCAGCAAATTGCGAGCCTCTTCCAGGCTCTCCAGACACGCCTTGTAGTTTCCCGCGAGAGCGTGTCCCTGCGCCTCGCGCTGCGCAGCCAGGGCCCGGATCCGACTTGGCATCTCCCGGGACTCCTTTGCCTGCCGCGCCAGTCGGATGGTCTGCTCGGAGTCCTCCCGGTAGAGGGTGACCAGCGCGCGTCGCACCAAGGCGTAGACGGCCAGTTCACGGTCGTTGCTGGCGGTGGCCATCCGAACCGCCTTCGCCGTCCACCACAGAGCGGCCTGGTCGTTGCCCGACTCCTGCGCCATCCACCCGGCGTACTCGGCGAACCTCGCGCCCAGTACCAGGAATTCGTCCCTCAGATCCCTGTCCGCCTGCGCGGCAAGGGCGCGCAAGACATGAGTCTGCGCAATCACCGGGGGCAGCACCGCAGCCGGGCTTGCTGTCTGGCCGAGACTGCGGAACTGGTCGAACAGCCCTCGAAAGACCTCCAGCGCGGTCGGCTCCTTCGCGGTTGCCGAAAGCCCCTGGGAACTCAGCCCGAAGCCCAGTAGGGAAGAGGCGGTCATCGCCAGCGCCTCCCGCCGGTCGACGGGATGAAACCAGCTGTTTCCATCATCTGCAAGATTCATGAACCACACCTCATCGTCGCCTTCGTCCATTTCGGAGAATTGCGCTTCCAGCGACTGCGCAGGCGCGAGTGAACGCAGCGCGCCATTGGCGCCGAGTGCTGCGTCGCTCATCTGCACTAGCTTGGCGGATGGAGCTTTACTCCCATTCTCGATTTTGCTCAGATGTCCCTTGCTGTAGTGCACCAGATCACTCAGCTGCGCCAACGACAGCCCGGCCGCCATTCGCATTCTCCGAAGCTCTGCACCGAATGTTCCCATCCGCTTCGCCACCTCTACCCTGGTTTCCCGTTGCCGTTGCCGGTCGCCGCGAGACAACACCTATCTGCGAATAGCCGCTTCACGCACGCTGGAAATCAGCCGATGGAAATCCCGAACGGCATTCGCATCAACAAGGAGGTAGCGATGACCCGGCGAGCGGCCTACCCCAACTTCCGCCCGCGTGATCCCATCCAGCTGACCAGGGTGCGCGGGACGCTCCACTTCTGGGCAACATGGAGTTGTTTGGTCGACCTGTACACGGAAGGCATCCATCGACTGGCGCTCACGCTGCCGATAGTGATCATCGCGCTCCTGGACACATGGCATGCATTCCGAGGCACGCCCAGCACGTCCGACAATAGCAGTGCATCGGACAATCATCGCAAAAATTCATGAGAGTGGATTCATGTGAAGAGGGTTTCCCGTTTCCTCTCTACGGGGAAACGGTCAACCCCCATGGATCACTCCCATACCGCCCAGATACACAAAGACGCTATTGGATCTTGGGTCCTCCGGTCCTCGGTGATCGAAGAAATGATCATTAAATCCGCGGGGGCCCATGGGGCAAATCGTACAAATGGTGCAAGAAATGAATAATATTCATTCTGCTTCGCGGGCCCTGCGCCTGTCGATAATTACATCCGTCCAGGTCATGCCTCTGTGAGGGCTTCGCGTGGCATGCGCGAGTTCCGACCATCAGGAGAGGAGGCGGGTGCGGCATGATGACCGGCTGTGCTCCTTCGCCTGGCCTACCTGACCGTCACGAACACTTTCGTCGCACTGCGGTTGCTCCCGATGAGCGATCGAGACAAGGACGTCGAGATACTGGCCCTGCGTCATCAGATCAAGATTCTTGAATGGCAACTCGGCGCCGACGCCAAGGTGAGATTCGCCCTGGAGGACAGGGCCTTCCTCAGCGCCCTCCTGGCATAGTTGCCACGCGAGGTTCCGTGCCGGTTGCGGCTCCTCGTCCGGCCGGACACTGTCCTGCGCTGGTACCGCGATCTGATGAGACAGCATCACGCTCGTACCTGCCGTCCGAAGCGGCGTGGGCGCCTGCCCACGGTCCGCTCCATCCGCGCTCTCGTCCTGCGCCTGGTTCGAGAGAACCCAGCCGGGGCTATCGGCGGGTCCACGGAGAGCTCATCACACTCGGCATCGAGATCGCACCATCCACGGTCTGGGAGATCCTTCAACAGGAAGCCTCGATCCAGCACCCGAACGGGCATCCAGCACGTGGGCTGACTTCCTGCGCTCGCAAGCCGACGCCCTGCTGGCCTGCGATTTCATCGAGACCATCACCTTGAACGGGCCACGCCAGTACGTCCTGGCCGTCATCGAGCGCGCCACCAGGCGCATCCGCGTGCTCGGCACCACTGCTCACCCGACCGCCGACTGGGCTATCCAGGCAATCAGGAATCTCGTGATGGACCTGGACGATGCGGGCTGCCGGGCGCGCTATCTGATCCGCGACAGAGATGGGAAGTTCCCCGCCCTCATAGACGAGATCCTCGCTGAAGCCGGCATCAAGGCTGTACTCATCGGCATCCGGATGCCGCGCATGAACTCCATCATGGAACGTACGGCGCAGCCATGCCGCCACGAACTCCTCGACCGCTGCCTCCTATGGCACGAACGCCACCTACGGCACGCCCTTCGCGAGTACGAACACTTCTACAACCAGCACCGAGCCCCTCAAGCCCTGAACCAAGCAGCCCCGCGGCGCCCTGCCCGGGACCCGATCACAGACCCTGGGCGAATCATCGACCTGAACATACGCCGAAGTGGCCGGCTCGGCGGAGTTCTCCACGAGTACTCACATGCCGCTTGACCTGCATGGATGGAATTGTCGGCAGGCGCAGTCCTCGATGTTGCGCCACAGCTCGACCAACTTGACGGAGAACACGTATACGACGGTGCCGCCGGAGCTGGCGCACGATGCGGCCGAGGCGAGCGCCGCTATCGTCCCGCGGGCGGTCTCCCCTCGGTCTCCCAAGAGGGTCCCAGCGACCCTGCGGATTCAGGGGTAGTGGCAAAGGGTCTGGTCATAAGGGTCAAGGATGGTAGGGCGCCCGGGGCTCGAACCCGGAACCTACGGATTAAAAGTCCGCAGCTCTGCCAATTGAGCTAACGCCCCCTAGCAACAGCACAAGGGTACAGAGATTACCGCCCCCCACGCGACGCCCTTAAGCCCCCTCACCGGTAAGCCGGGAGCCCCGTCAGCGCTTCCCCCAGCACCAGTGTGTGGATCTCCTGGGTGCCTTCGTAGGTGAGCACGCTCTCCAGGTTGTTCATGTGCCTGATCACAGGGTACTCCAGCGTGATCCCGTTCCCGCCCAAGATCGTCCTAGCCTGACGGGCGATGTCCAGCGCCGCCCGTACGTTGGCCAGTTTGCCGAAGCTGATCTGCCGGGGCTCCAGCTTCCCCGCGTCCTTCAGCTCGCCCAGGTGCAGGGCCGTCAGCCCCGCCTGTGCCGTTCCGACGTACATCCAGGCCAGCTTCTCCTGGGTCAGCTGGAAGGCGCCGATCGGCTTGTCGAACTGCACTCGCGTCTTCGCGTAGGAGACAGCCGACTCCAGGCAGGCGCGGGCGGCGCCCACTACGCCCCAGATGATGCCGAAGCGGGCCTCTGAGAGGCAGGAGAGCGGGCCTTTCAGGCCGGAGACTTCCGGGAGTACGGCCGAGGCGGGCAGGCGTACGTCGTCGAAGTACAGGGACGAGGTGACCGAGGCCCTAAGGGACAGCTTCTTGTGGATCTCAGGGGCGGAGAAGCCCGGCGTATCGGTCGGTACGACGAAGCCGCGGATGCCTTCGTCCGTCTGCGCCCACACGACGGCCACGTCGGCGATGGAGCCGTTGGTGATCCACATCTTGGAGCCGTTCAGGATCCAGTCGGAGCCGTCTCGCTTGGCGTACGTGCGCATGTTGGCCGGGTCGGAGCCGTGGTCGGGCTCGGTCAGGCCGAAACAGCCGATCGCCTCACCGGCGGCCATCCGGGGCAGCCATTGCTCTTTCTGCTCGGCGGACCCATAACGCCAGATGGGGAACATGGCCAGCGAGCCCTGAACCGACACGAAGGACCGCAGACCCGAGTCGCCGGCTTCCAGCTCGCGGCAGGCCACACCGTACGAGATGGCGTCCGTTCCGGCGCAGCCGTAACCCTCGAGGTGCATGCCGAGCAGGCCGAGCGAGCCGAGTGCGGGCGCGAGCTCGCGTGCGGGGAAGGTGCCCTGCTCGAACCAGTCGCCGACGTACGGCAGGACGCGGTCGTCGACGAAGGACCTGACGGTGTCGCGGATCAGCCGCTGCTCGCCGTTGAGCCGGTCGTCCAGGCGCAGCAGGTCGTCCATCGAGCGTCCTTCCGTCACGTAAGGGCCTACCAGGGTTCTACCAGGGGGAATCCTGATGTGCGAACGCCGGGTCGCCGGGCAGTCTTGAGACATGAGCGAATACAACGTCAAGCAGCTTCGTCGGACCAACAACGGCCGCGTCATCGCGGGTGTCTGCTCGGGCCTCGGGGAGTACCTGGGCATCGACGCCAACCTGATCAGGATCGGCCTGGCGATCGTCACGCTGTTCGGTGGACTCGGAGTCGGCGTGTACGCCGTCGGCTGGCTGCTCATGCCGGACGAGGACCGCCACACCTCGATCGCCCAGGACCTCCTCGGCAAGCAGCAGGCCAAGTCCACCTGGCAGGACAGCACCGACTACTACCGCGGCGAGCAGAAGCCGCAGCAGTGATCAGGCGGGGGCTGGGGTCTCGACCCGGGACTCGGACCAGAGTATGGCGAGCACGGCCGCGGCCGTCACACCCGTGACGCCGGCCAGCGCGACCACCGGCTCCGGTCCGAGTTTCTCGGCGGCGAATCCGCCGATCAGGATCCCGATCCCTTGTACGGCCAGCAGCCCCGACTGCACCAGACCGAACGCCTGGCCGCGTTGATCGGCCGGCACGCACTGGACGAAGGCGGCATTGGCCGCAAGCTGGTACGCCCCACCCACCCCCGACAGGAACCACGCCCCCAGCACCACGGCCAACGGCGGCTGCAACGCGGTCACGACCAGCGGCAGACAGCTCAAGATGGCCATCCACCCCATCATGCGCAATCGCCGCGGCGGCGTGACGAACCTACTGAAGAAGAACGCCCCCACCGCGGTCCCCATCGGCATCGCCGCCATCAACAGCCCGGTGACCACCGGGAGCGACAGGGTGCCGGTGCTGAGCTTCGCCGCGTAGGGGACGGCCAGGCCCTCCGGCAGGATGTAGAAGCCGCAGAGCCAGGCGAAGAGCACGAGAGTGCGGAGTTTCCGGTCACCGAAGACGAGCCGGGATCCCGCCCTGACCATGGCCCACATCGACGGCCTGCCGCTGTGGTGGGCGGCCCCGGGGCGCCGATGGACGCGCGCGACGAGGATCAGCGCGGAGCCCAGGAACGTGGCCGCGTCGACCGCGAGCGCGCGATAGGGGCCTACGGCGGCGATCATCGCGCCGCCGGCCGCGAAGCCCAGCATTTGGATGCCCTGGTTCGTCATGTTCTGCAATGCGGACCCGACGAGGTATCGGTCACCTTCGAGCACCTCGGGCAGCAGCGCCGCGCGCGCGGCCGAGAAGGGCGCGCTGAGCAGCACCACGAGGAACACCAACCCGCACAGCACGGGGAACGGCACCCCCGGCAGTGCCATGACGCTCACCAGCGCCGCGCGGAGCAGGTCGCACGTGATCATGACGCCCCTGCGCGCGAACCGGTCGGCCAGGCCGGCCAGCAGCGGGCCACCGAGGATCGTCGGCAGGTAGGTCAGCGCGTAGACGGCCGCGGTCGCGAGCGGTGATCCCGTGCGGTCGTAGACGAGCACGGCCAGCGCCACCTGGGCGAGTTGGTCACCGAGCAGGGACAGGCTCTGGCCGTACCAGAGCGCGCGGAACTCCCTGATGGCGATGACCTCGCCGTATGTGACTTGGCGCGGGAGGGCACGGCGATGCCGTCCCAGCAGCCGTCGCGTCCGCATGGCCCCCATTGGACTCCGCTGTGCCTGACTCAGAGTGTTCGCTATGTCACCTAAGGTGCCCGATCATTTGACAGGCCGCAACCCAAAGCAGCTAACCCATTGCGAACGGTTACCAGCCTAGTTCATGGAGCCGCGCGTCATCGATGCCGAAGTGGTGCCCGACCTCGTGCACGACCGTTATGCGCACTTCGTCGATCACATCGGCCTCGGTATCGCAAATCTGACATATCGGATTGCGGTAGATCTCAATGCGGTCGGGCAAGACTGCGGAGTACCAGTCGCCGCGCTCTGTGAGGGGGATTCCGGTGTACAGGCCCAGGAGGTTGGGTTCGGGCGCATCGTCGACCACCGTGACGACGACATTGCTCATCGCCCGGGTCAGACCTGGGGGGATCACGTCCAACGCCTCGGCTACGAGCTCCTCGAACCTCTCCCGCGAAACCTCAATCACCCTTGCCATTCTGCCTCGCAGGTTGGGTAAGCAAGAAACTGTATGAAGTTCGCTGACAGATTGAAGACAGTCCTCCAGTCGCGGGTGTCCAGGGTCGTGGCCGTCCTCATCGTGGCCGCCGTGGGCGCCTGGCTCGGCATCTTCCTCAGCGGCACCGTCAGGGCTCAGGTCGGTCCGGTAGAGACGGGTATGTCGCTCCGACCCGCCTGGGACGGCGAGACGATCGTGGACGCCAGCCCGCTGGGCACGCTCACGTTCCGCACCCATGACGCGCCGCTCCGGCTCCGCATCTCCCTCGAGAACATCGACCAGGAACGCGCCAAGGCGATCATCGAGGACCCGCGGCTGGCGGACCGGCTGCCGGAGATCATCGAGCGCGACCTGCTCGACGGTGTCCGCGCGCTGCTGATCCGCTCACTGCTGTGCGCGGGGGCGGGGGCGCTGATCGCGAGCCTGCTGGTGTTCAGGCGTCCTAGAGTGGCGCTGCTGGGCCTGCTGGTCACCTCGGTGGCACTCGCCGGCACCAGCGCGCTGGCGGCGCTCACGTTCCGCCCCAATTCGCTCGTGGAGCCCAGATACTCGGGGCTGATCGCCGCCGCGCCGTCGCTGGTGGGCAGCGCGGAGTCGATCGTGACGAAGTTCGAGTCGTACCGATCACAACTCACCAAGCTGGTCACGAACGTCTCCAAGCTGTACGACACGGTGTCGACGCTGCCGTTGTACGACGCGGACCCCAGATCCATCCGTGTCCTCCACGTCTCGGACATCCACATCAACCCGATCGCCTGGAACGTGATCCGCTCCCTGAAGGACCAGTTCAAGGTCGACATGATCATCGACACCGGCGATATCTCCGACCATGGCACGAAGACCGAGAACAAGTTCGTCGACGAGATCGGCACCCTCGGCGTCCCATACGTCTACGTTCGCGGCAACCACGACTCGATGATCACTCAGAAAGCGGTCGCCAAGCAGAAGAACGCCGTAGTCCTGGACGACAAGACCCAGAACGTGGCAGGCCTGAACATCTACGGCCTCGGCGACCCCCGCTTCACCCCCGACAAGACCGTCGCCGTGGACTCGGACCCGGCGGTCCTGGCCCAGTTCGGCCGCTCGCGTGTGCCGCGAATGGGGAAACCGGACGTGGTCGCCGTCCACGACCCGGAGGTCGGCCGCGGCTTCTCCGGCGCCACGCCGATCATCCTCGCGGGTCACACCCACGAACGATCGACGACCATGCTGCCCTCGGGCACCCGCCTCCTGGTCCAGGGCTCCACGGGCGGCGCCGGCCTGCGCGCCCTCGAACACCCGCAGCCGACCCCCGTACAGGCCTCGGTCATGTACTTCGACAAGGAGACCAGACGCCTGCAGGCCTGGGACGACATCACGCTCGGCGGCCTCGGCGAGCAGTCGGTGTACATCCAACGTCACGTGGAGCGCGACCCGGGACGTATGATTTCTCCAGAGCCAACGAACGCCCCGTCGCCAACGGGATCGATCACTGGCACGACGTCGCCGGCCGCTGGTCCGCCACTTTGGCATCAAGGGCAATCGTCCCCTATGCTTCAGAGGTCTCCAACGGAAGACGACAGGGAAAGTTCCTGAGCCCCCATCGTCTAGCGGCCTAGGACACCGCCCTTTCAAGGCGGCGGCACGGGTTCGAATCCCGTTGGGGGCACGGCGAAGCGCCTGGCGCACCGCAAAACGGTTGGTCGAAAGCCAACCGGGAGCTGGTAAGCTAAGCGAGTCGCAAAGCAAGACGCAAGGTCCTGTAGAGCAGTTTGGAGTGCTCGCCACCCTGTCAAGGTGGAGGTCGCGGGTTCAAGTCCCGTCAGGACCGCTCGGGTCAGGTAGCTCAGTTGGTACGAGCGTCCGCCTGAAAAGCGGAAGGTCGGCAGTTCGACCCTGCCCCTGACCACCATTATTCACCAGCAGGAATGCCCCGCCCATGATCATATGGACGGGGCATATTTGTGTCTGCGTGTCTAAGGTTCCGGAGCGAGCTGACCAAGACGGTGTTCGAGCGCACCGGCCTGGACAGCGGCCGGACCGATGCTCCGCCGACGTGCTGGAGCTGCGTCCCCAAGGCCCTGGAGCAATGCCCCATGCTCCAGGCGGACTTCACCTTGTACACCGTTAGTGCAGTCGAGGCGGTCAGTGTCCCTGCTGTCCCCGCCGTCCCTGAACCTGCGGTGACCTGCACGAAGGCGAGCGGAGACGAGGGCCGGTCCACCTGGGCGGCTGCCCCTACCGTCCCTGGTGATGATGACTACACCGATCACGAGGCGAGAAGCTGAACGGTGCTTCGTACGCCCTTCTAATGCGCTTCGCGCTGAAGATCGACTGTAACACTCGGCGGGGCGTCTCCTGAGTGTTACAGCATGTCCATGTATATGCGTCGATGAAGGCTCGTCAAGACGCTGAAAACATTGCTGAATCGCCCTTCTATGACCCCTTGCGTTCTATTGTCGCGCTCCAATGCACGCGTTTGGATCAAAGGGCGATCTTCTGGGGTGCATCCCCAAGCGGTGGGTTCCGAATGCGTCCCAGCGCCGCCGCCTGTCCTGCCCCAGTGCTCTCGTCGTGGGCGGTTCGCCGGCCTGCGCCGTTCCCCAAGAGAAGGAGCCGTGATCATGACCGCGCTGACCTACACCATCTTCACCGAACCGGCGTCTTTGGAGGCGTCAGACGCCAGACGGAGGTCCAAGTCCACAGGGACGGTGTACCTGGTCGTCACCAACACCTCAAGGAGGACGGACTGGTCCAGGATCGAGGTGAAGGTGCCCGTGGGCGACGGCCCCGGGCATCTTGGCCCGAACATCACGGAGCTGAAGGGCGAATACACCGACAACCAGTGGGGAGCCCAGGCGACAACTCGGGGGGTGAAGGTTGAGCGCCAACAGGGCACCAACGTCTTCGAAGTCACTCCCCAGACCGGGGGCGTTGCATCTTTCAGACCTGGCGACTACATGGTGCTGACGCTGGAGAACATCACCGTCGCCTCGGCCGCCGGGCCGGCAGTACTGACGGTGAGAGAGAAGACCGAGGACGATGACGGGGAGCACACTCGCTACACCTCGGTAGCGCTGGTGAAGGCCGCTCCGAAAGAGATTCCGGCGCCGCGTGGCTTCCATCCGGACAAGGGCATGATGGGCGCCGGCGAAAACCTGACACTGAGCTGGGAGGGGTCCGCCGAATTCGACTACAAGATCCTGTTCCCCGGCGGAGAGGAGACCATCCCCCCGGGGAGGCGTAGCTGGCCGCTGGCCGACGCCCCGAAGCGGGCTACCACCTACACTCTCGTTGCCACTGACTCCGTCACTAAGCAGCAGCATTTTCTCACCACGACCGTTCAAGTGCGCTATCCCGTCCTAGAAACACTCACCGCCACCACCGGCATTGACTCGCCCTGGGTCCAGGGCACGTCGGAAGCGACCAAGGGGCGTATCACCTTCACCGGCGCAGGGGTGGAGATCTCTAGCAACTCCGGTGCGAAGGGGACCGTGACGGCCGACAAGGCCCATCTAAACGGCGTCAACACTGAGTGGGTGCAGGGGAGAAGCGCCGACGATGGAAAGATCACCTTCCCCAAGGACGGGCTCAACGTCAGCCAAGGGAACGGGTCATGGGGAACCGTGCACGCCGACAAGGCCGATCTAAACGGCGTCAACACTAAGTGGGTGCAGGGGAGGAGCGCCGACGACGGATGGATCACCTTCCCCGTGGAAGGGCTCAAAGTCAACCGGAAAGACGACAACCATCTGACACATCTGGTTGTTGGTTATGCGACCCACGACATCGTGAAGACCAGAATCGTTCGGGGGCCAAAGGACGACGATGGATGGATCAGCTTCCGTAAGGAGGGACTGAATGTCCACCGGGAGCGCGGCACAGAACGGGGAACCGTGTACGCCAGTGATACTGACCTGAAGGGATGACTCTAAACGGCGTCCAACACAATGCCGAATTGATCTCATAGGTATCAGGGGTGGCGGCGCTGGGCGCGGCCACCCTGCCCTGCGCCTGCTGGCCACTGGGCGAGCAATCGTCAATACTTGTGGATCAAGATCTTTTAAGCGGCGATGGGCGACTCCTCCTCGGAGGGCGCTTCGTCCGGCCGCTCGACGAGCTTGC